>JAABSL010000025.1 GCA_011390415.1 Desulfobacteraceae bacterium | reverse complement strand
CCGCGTGCGTCGAGGTCGGCATAACTGGCATGGTGCCGAAGATGACTGAAACGCCAGTCATCAAACGGTGTGAATACCAGCATACCCAATACATGACCAAAGAACGTGTTTCTTAATAGGCGGATTAAATGAATCGGAACAGTCAGTAAAATTTTAGATTCCGTTGACATGCGGAACGGATTATCAGAATAAATGAGCCTCTATGACAGAGGCTTTTTTCATTTAAAAGGGCGGTGAAAAGGTTTGGCCACCACCCGCCCTTTTAAAATGAAAAACCCTCCGGTTAAAACCGAAAGAGAGGATTTTAATATGATATTCTTTTTTCCTGTTATTCTCAACGATCTTTTTAAATCGGGCCGGGATTATCAATGGCCCAAGCCATGTAGTTGCACCCGGTGTTCCGGTATCAGGTTATGGGGGCACGGGTATGTCTTGGCCTGCTTTGACGGATTTGATGCGCCTTTAATCCTAAAGCGCTACCGCTGCCCGGACTGCGGATGCATTATTCGGTTGAGACCGAAGGGGTATCTGAAAAGGTTCCAGGCATCGATTGAAGCTATCCGATCCAGCATTCAATCAAAAGTTGAAAAAGGCAAATGGATCGACGGCATCAGTCGAAGCCGACAGCAGCACTGGTTCAAATCCCTGGTGAAACGCATCAAAGCGTACCTGACCGACTCATGGCAGCAAGGGATTTTAGCCGGATTTGATCTTTTTTTAAAATCCGGCCAGATACCGGTGAGCCGTTCCATTTAATCTGGGCCGCATTTCATTTTTAACCCACCCTACCGAACAGTGTCATTTAAAAAGCTCTTTTTACGGGATACAGCGATAAAAACCCCAAAAAAGGAGGAATTTTATGACCGAAGATGAAAAAAAGCAGGTAGCGGTGTTCCGATTTTCCGTGATCAGCGATTTTATCAACACAAACGGCCTTTGCCAATCAGAGAAAAATCGACTGATGAAAGACAAGTGCGCCCGAAAGTGGCAGATCCCCTTTTCACAAAAAACCAGAATCAGCAAAGGGACCATTTTCAGGTGGATCCGTCTTTACAAAAATAGCAACGGCGATCTGAGGTCTCTGCATCCCAAAGACCGGTCCGACCAGAAAAAAAGCAGGGCCTTGGATGAAGACACCTGCCTGGCTCTGATCAATTTGAGATTGCAGATGCCGGAAGCCACCGTGCCCTATCTGATTGAACAGATGCATGTTCAAAAACGAGTGACACCCGGCGTTATGCTCAACAACTCCACAGTGTACCGGTTTTTGCATCAGGAAAACCTGATGCAGCAATCGGAAGGAAAACCTGAAGACCGCCGCAAGTTTGAAGCTGAGTTGCCCAATGACCTGTGGCAGTCGGATGTCATGCACGGCCCACGGGTCGATGTGGCCGGCAGAATGCGCAAAACCTATCTGATCGCCATTATCGACGATCACAGCCGGCTGGTCGTGTATGCGCGGTTTTATCTGTCAGAAACCCTGGCGTCCTATCTGGACGCGTTTGAAAACGCCCTGGCAAGACGAGGGCTTCCCCGGAAACTGTATGTGGACAATGGCGCGGCCTTCCGCAGCAGACATCTGGAATATATCACAGCCTCACTTTCCATCGCATTAATCCACGCCCGGCCATATAAGCCCCAGGGAAAGGGCAAAATCGAAAGATGGTTTAAGACCGTCAGAACGCGCTTTCTTTTTAATTATACCGCAGTCTCCCTGGATACGCTCAATGCGGACCTGAATCAATGGATCAATGACGACTACCATCAAAAAAAACATACCTCCACCGGTCAAACCCCGTTTGACCGGTTTACCTCACAAATGCACTGCCTGCGAAACGCGCCGGTTAATCTCAAAGACTATTTTCGACAGGTGGCTCGCCGCACCATTGGAAAAGACCGGACCATTACGTTAAACGGCCGGTTGTATGAAGGGCCGGTGGCCTTGATCGGTAAACGGGTGGAACTGCTTTATCACGACACCGAACCGGAAAAAGTAGAGGTCAAATATCAGAACAACAGTTTTGGACTGGCTCGTCCGGTGGATATTCATGTCAATTGCCGGGTCAAACGGGACAAAAACAACAACCCCCAGCCCGCCGGAGACCATCACGGCACCTACCGATCCGGAACGCTTTTTAACCGGAGGAACCCGCATGAATAATACCTGGCAGGCATTCTTCGGGCTTGGAAAGGAACCCTTTGGTGCTGATATCAGGACTATCGACATCCTGAAAACCCCGGAACTGACGGATGTGCAAAACCGGTTTGATTATGTGGTGCGACTGGGGGCCGTGGGCTTGGTCACCGGAGAGGTCGGGAGCGGCAAATCAACGGCGCTGCGGTATGCCATGGAAAAGCTGCACGTTGCCGAATACAGGCCCCTTTATATTACCGCATCCTCCGGTTCCATCATGGAATTTTACAGACAGTTTGTGGATGTGCTGGATATTCATCTTTCAAGCAACTCCAAAGCCATTATGGTGAGGCGAATTAAAAATGAAGTCATGAACCTGGTCCGCGAGAAAAGATTGAAAATTGTGCTGATTGTCGATGAAGCCTCCCTGATGCGTCTTGAGGTGTTTGCTGAACTGCATACCATCTGCCAGTTTGACAAAGACTCCAAGCCGTGGCTGCCGATGATTTTGTCCGGCCAGAGCACCTTAATCGACAAACTCACCTACCGGTCGTCCCAGCCGCTGGCCTCAAGAGTCGTGGCCAAAAGCCATCTTGAAGGTGTGGATCTTGCCGGGATGGAAGCCTATCTGAAGCACCATCTGGCCATTTGCGGCATGGACCGGATGCTGTTTGATCCTACTGCCATCACGGCCATCCATCAGGGTTCCGGGGGGCTCTTTAGAAAAGCCAATCACCTGGCCCGGGGATCTCTGATCGCCGCGGCTCAGGATCAATCCGCCATTGTCAATGCGGAACATGTCCGCATTGCATCAACTGAAATATTTTAAAAGGAGGTAACACAAATGGATATTGAAGATGAATACAAATATGAAACCACCATGGAGCAGATCATCTTTCACCTGGAACAATTGATAGCCGAACTTCTGCTGGGCAGCATCAAAAGATTGTCCGGTGAATACGAGGAAACGGTATTGAGAATGAATACGCCGAAAAAGGAGAAAATGCCGTTTTGAAATCAGAAATTCGGTGAAACGGAGCCGGGCAATCCTGGGGAGGAACCCGGCAAGGGATAGCCGGATGTGGGCGGCATTGAATAATGCTGCGGGGGAAGCGGGCTGACAGATGCCGCTTCCCTTTTTCTTTATTCAAGCCTGCCCACCCATGCCTTTAAAACCCATAAAATTGAATGAGCAAAGCGAATCCGTTTATAATAATCCGGAAAATATCACGACCGGTCGAAATAATCAGAATATCCTGTTTAATTTATTGCGGAAATCAACAATTGTCATACGCTTCAAATTTCAATCAACCCTTTCCGGACGGCAATTTTGGTGAATTCGGCAATGGTTTTCAAATTCAGTTTATCCATAATATTATACTTGTGGGATTCAACGGTTTTGGGGCTGATGCACAGCTTGTGACCGATTTCTTTAACCGTCTTGCCATCGGCTATCAGAGTAAACACTTCCTTTTCCCGGACGCTCAGCACTGCAATGCCGTCACCAACCGTTGCCACGTCTTTTCCGTTTCCCAGTTCCAGCTCTTTCATATGATCCTGCAGGATCTGCTTAACGGTTTGACTGTAAAACGTCGCACCCTCCTTAATTGTCCGCACTGCCATGCGCAGTTCCGATATGGGTTCATTTTTAAGCACATAACCGGCCACTCCGGCCTTGAAAAGAGACGTCACATGGGCCCTGGAAACCGACATACTGTAAATGAGAATCCGGACTTTTTCATCCATTGCATTTATTTCATAAGCTGCGTCGATTCCGTCCAGCGTGGGCATGGAAATGTCTAAAATAATAATGTCAGGCTTAAGGGATTTGATCATGGATATGGCTTCACGGCCGTCCGCGGCTGCTCCGACAATTTCAAAATCGCTTTCACGGGACAGGCTTGTGGTGATTCCTTCAACAACGACGAAATGATCGTCTGCAATCAGAATCCTGGTTTTGTCAGCCATTTTATTCCTTGTTTTAGAAACTTTTTGTCAAAATTAATGCGTCACGTCGGCCGTGCCGGCCACGTCCCGGATGGTCTGCCGCCTGTGGTCGACATCAGACAATGGAATCTCCGCCTGAACACAGGTGCCATGGCCGGGTGAGGAGTCGATGCGAAAAGCACCGCCGGCCAGGGATGCCCTTTCCCGCATAATGGTGATGCCCAGGGACTTGACGCAAGGATCGGTTTTTTCGAATATTTTATCATAATCAAATCCTGAGCCATTATCTTCAACGGCTAAAAAAAAATAGTCGTTTCTTTTTGTCAGATTAATGAAAATTTCAGTTGCCTGGGCATGCTTCAGCGTATTGTGGAGACTTTCCTGAATGATCCGGTAAATAACAAGATCCTTCACACCGTCCTTGAAATTTTCACAAATGCCTTTATGATAAAAATAAATCTTACCCGGGAAATATTTTTGTATTTCATCAATAAATTCTTTAACGGAATGAATCAAGCCGAAGCGTTCCAGAATTTCAGGGCGAAGATACCGGGAGATATTTCTGGTCTGCTCCATTGCCTCGCTTAAAAGAGCTTGTATCGGTTCTATGCGGGATGCCAACGGCATTCCATCGGCTGCCCGCAGCTCGCACAATTCTTCAAGTCGAATTAAAATTCCCGTCATCACCTGCCCGATCTGGTCGTGCAGTGCGCTGCCGATTTCACGGCGGTCCCTTTCCAGTAAATCCACAAGCTGCCGGGACAGAAAATCCCGTTTCTGGTAAGCGACAAAAAGTTTTTCTCTTTCTGCTTTTAACTCCGCCTGAAATATTTCATTTTTTGCAATTTCCGTTTTCAGTGTTTCATTTTTCCGGTTCAGCTCGGCAGTGCGTTCATTCACACATAATTCAAGACGCTCTTTTGATTCCTGAAGGGCTTTTTCCACTTTTTTCCGGGCGGTAAGGTCGTGGCCGATAACCATGGCCCCCAAAGGCTTTCCTTCCTCATCCACGGTGTATGTTGCATACAAAATCACATCCAGAATCCGCCCGTCTCTGGCCCTTAATTTATATTCAACATTATCGTCGGGCTTCTCGCCCCCCAGCCATTGGGTTACCCTTGCTGTTAATTCTTTTCGGCCCTCGTCATCCAGGAGTTCCCCCGGATGCATGGCAAGCAGCTCTTCACGGGTGTACCCGAGCATTTGGCACATGGCGTCATTCACGTATGTAAATCTCAACTTCCGGTAATCAATTTCATAAATACCCGTTCCGGCATATTTAATCAGTTCCCGGTGTTTTTGCTCGGATTCCGCCAATTTCGTTGTCAGCCGTTTTGATTGCGCTGTCTGAGAGTCAAGTTTTTCTTCCGAAAGCTTCAGGGCGTCTTCTATTTTGCTCAGATGCATCCGATAGACGTCTTTGGCGCCGATAACCGCGTCCACCTGTTCACTGCGGATAGCCGTTAAAGCACTTTCCGCCTCCGTGAGCCGGAGTTTCAGTTCTTCATATGTCAGATCATTATTGTTCATCAGAAAATACTTTCAGGCCCAGCGCCTTTACCACTTCTTCCGTGTCGCTCAAATTGCCGAAAATAACCGTCTTCGGACCCGGGGACTCTTTTATCAGTGCCGGAGAAAGAAAGATATTATTTTCAATGGCCAAATCAAAGTATGTGAATACGTCTATGATGTCCATCTGGTACCGGCCGTTTAAATAGGTTTCGCACAAGGTCTTCATATTGGCCTTTGCCTGAGTTGAATGCGGTTCATCTCCGGCAACAAACAGTTTAAAGACAAAATCGTTTTTCCGGTTTTTATTATCAAAACGTTGCGCCATTGTTTGCTATCCTTAAAACCAGGTCCGAGTGATCCGGTTATGCATCTATTTCCAGCCCCTTTCCGGTGAATTTATAGACATGGTATTTGTGAGAGTGAGAAGAACCCCTGGACTTAATAACCATCAGCCGTCGCGTCAATTCGCTTCCCGTGTCCTCATAAAAAAGGCTGATGATGGTATCGGCAATGGAAGATATGCCGACCCCGGAAAACTCGAAAGAATCCGCAAAGCATTTGGTCTGATTGAGTAAAATGACCGTTATCCCCGATCGTTTGCAGACATCAACAATACGCATGACAAAATCAAATGCCGCTTCTTCTCCGGCAATGCGGCGGCAGGCGGAAATAGCGTCTACGACAAGGTGAGCAGGCTTGTAATTTTCTATTGCGCTGACCACATGAAAGAGCTGCTCTTCTATTCCCATGGACTCGGGCATTACCGAATTTACCGACAATAAACCGTCATTTATTGCGGGCCGGAGGTCGATACCCACGCTGAGCATCCCGGATATGAGACTTTTTTGCGATTCCTCATAATTAATATACAACAATTTCTGGTCTCCGGCGCAGACGGAACGGGCAAACAACGATGCAACGGTTGTTTTGCCGGTTCCGGTGAGCCCGGAAACCAGGATGCAGGTGCCGGTTTTGTATCCCCCTCCTAAAATCGTGTCAAGGGAGGCATGACCGCTGGATATCCGCTTTAATGCGGATTCGTAATGCATATCAATGTCGGAAATAGGATTTAAATGGATGCCGCTGTTTGAAATAAAAAACGGATGCTCATTTTCAAGATAATCCGACCCCCGGTATTTGGTAACCTGGAGCCGTTTGGTGGTCACCTGTCCCCGAACCCTCTGATCAAGGGCAATGACACAGTCGGCCATAAAGTCGAGATAACTGAAATTCGACGTTTTTTTCCCCCGGATGTTCTTGGTTGTCAGAATGCATGTCAGCTCCTGCTCTTTGATCCAGCTGTTCAGGGCAAAAAACTCATTTTGCTCGCGTTCCGGGTCTTTAAAAAGACGGATCAGGACATCTAAGGCGTCAATAACAATCCGGTCCGCATTCATGGCCCGGATTTTTCCTTCCAGGATCGCAAAAAGTGCTTTTAAATTAAACTCTCCTGAAATTATAAGGTTGGGATCTATCCGGCTTTCCATCAGAAACAGCATGCCTTTTTTTTCAAGGGCCAGCAGGTCCCATCCCAGGGTCAGGGCATTTTGAACCACGCATTCTTTTGTTTCTTCAAACGTCAGAAAGATACCGGGTTTGCCGGACATGGCGCTCCGGTAAATAAACTCCAATCCGATCATACTTTTTCCAGTGCCGGGTCCGCCGCTGATCAGGGTGGTGCGTTTTTCCGGCAGGCCGCCGTGAAGTATGCGGTCCAGCCCGTTAATATGCGTCGGTATTTTGGGTATGGCGGTTGAAACGGTTCGACCGGTCTGGGTCTTTTTTTTCTCTTCTGACATGACAACGGGTCTCCAACAGATAATATGCTTTCAGTTTCCCGATTCAGGATCAATTTTTCAAAAAATTTCAGTTGACAGGTATTTCATCGTACCAGACGTTTCGTAAAAATCAATAATTTTAAGGAAATGAACAGCTAAGAAATAACTTACCGAAAATCAGATTTTTCCCGATGGACGAGGCCGTAAGTTTATCCTAATTTAAGGCCATTGATTCATTTTGCCTGTTTTTTTTTTGAGACTGCCTGTCTTGTAGGAGCGGGCCATGCCCGCGACCTTTTTCTTGATCGCGGGCATGGCCCGCCCCTAAAGTCGGAAAGGGAATCAAGCAACAAAAAGAAATTATCGCAAATATTTAAAAAGAAAGGCCTGAAATGACACCTAAAGAAGATATACTGTTATATGGTGCATCCGCCAGCCAGACCGGTACGGCCAGCGCCGGTCCCGTAATGTCCCGCACGGCCCGCAAACTAACGAAACCCACAGGAAAGAGCATATTTAAAGGTATAGAAAACTTCGCCCGGCCGGTGAAGATCGACCAGAAAAAAATCCGAATGCTCCTCATCGACGATAATCTTGATGATGCAATGAAATTACGGCATATTATCCGCGGCATTACCTGCTGGCAGATTGATTTTCACTGGGCGGAGACCATGAAAGAGGCCATGATAAACGGTCAGCGCCATGCGTATGATTTTTGCATGATGGACCTGGCCATGGCCCGGAAAAACAGCACTGATGTTGCTGACCTTGTGGGGATGATATCAAAAAACGGAAGAGCTGTTCCGTTCATATTGCTCAAAAACAATGGCGATAGAAACACGGATATTGCCCTTGGGCACAGTGAATCGGCAAATGAGTCCATTGACTGCCTGGAAAAGACCAGCCTGACCCCGGAACTGCTGAAGCACTGCATCCGCTACACGATTGAGCGGAGCCGGCGGGTGAAAAAGCTCAAGGATGCCAAAAAATACCTGAAACAGTTGTCATCCAAGCTGATTGATGCCCAGGAGCGCGAGCGAAAAATCATCGGCCGGGAGCTTCATGACAGCATCGGCTCCAGCCTGACCGCCATCCGAATGGCCCTGGCCGCCGGAAAAACAAACGCCGGAAAGACCGGCACGAAAAAGAATTCAGGGGCTTCCGGCGAAGTCCCCATGAAAGAGATTTTGTCCATGATTGACGAAACCATCGAGGAAACCCGGCGGATATCTGAAAAATTGCGGCCGTCCATGCTGGACGATCTCGGACTTATCAAAACCATCGGCTGGATGCAGCGTAAATTTCAAGTGCTGATTCCCGGCATTGCCATTCGAATGAATATCGATGTCACCGAAACAGAGATTCCTGAACCGCTGAAAATCGTAATTTATCGCATCCTGCAGGAAGCCCTCAACAATATTGCCAAGCACAGCAATGCAGATACCGTGGATCTGACGATGAAAACAACGAACGGCCGCCTGGAACTTTTAATCCATGACAACGGCAACGGATTCGATCCTGAAAATGTCAGATCCCCCAAGCCGGCATCCGGCGGTTACGGTCTGGAAGGAATGCGGGACCGTATTGAGTTTACAAAAGGAGATTTTGAAATCATCTCTGAAAACGGAAAAGGCACCACACTCCGGGTTATATGGCCGATACCGGCCGAATCCGGTTTATAGCTTTTAACCCTCGAAGGGGGTCAATATGCATACCATTATTATTCTGTCGGATACGATAAAGTCCGATGACCATCAAATCGTTTGTAAATTAAAGGAATTATTTCCCGATTGCAACATTCAGATACTCAGTAAAACCGCCAAAGAATCGAAAAGGAAAAGCCCTGATTCCCGCTCCACATTGCATCGCAGCGGCCGCCGGCCGGATGATTATATGATGGAAATTTCTAAGTAGGTCGGGATTCCATTCCCGACAAATTGCAGGGCAGGACACCGTACCTGCCGGGATTGAACGATTATTTCGATTTTTTTGTCAACTTGATCAAAGTCGGCACGGTGGCCGACTCTACGCAAGCTATTGTTACAACTAATATAAAATGGCTGTCTTTGCGAGGAGTGAGGAACGAACGACGAAGCAATCTCCCGGTTTTCCAGGGGATTGCTTCAGTCGTTCCTCCTTCGCAATGACAGTAAAATATGAGATCCCTACCTTTGACTAGC
>JAABSL010000024.1 GCA_011390415.1 Desulfobacteraceae bacterium | reverse complement strand
TGTGCAAAAAAGTCATGCGCCATTTTCCCTCGGATTTTAGTTTGATGTAATCATAATTTCATGATATTTACATAAACATAAAGAATGACCAAGATTAAACAATAAAATTTAAAGAATAAAAAGGATGAATATGTTTCAGTTACTGCTGTTTACCGGAAGCATTATTGCTTTTATCATCGGCGGGCTGGTGGTATTGATCGGTATCGGTGCCATTACCGGGTGTGCCGGCGGCCTCATTGTTATGCTGGCCGGCGGCCTGGTCGCATTTTTCGGCATCTGGGCAACCATCTCCTTCTTTTTCCCGTCCCCGGAACATATTCCGGCCCGGGCCGGCGTCATCAGCCTGAACAAAAATAACGGTCAGTGGTCATAAGGGATTCGAAAAAAACGAATATACCCGCCTTGCCTGTCTTTTGACCCGTGTTCTTTGTTGCATTAAAGGTCATATATCCTGCAAATGAGCTGACATTTTAGTACCTTCTTTACTGCTTTTTATGCTTTTCAAGCTCCCGGACTTGCCGGGCGAGTTCATCCACCCGCCGGGTCAGCTCGTTTACCTGATCTTTGGACGACAGGTTCATCCTTTGAAGGCCTTCTGACACCGCCTGATCGATATTTTCAATGATCCAGGATTTCAGGTTATTGGCAAACCCCAGAATCTCATTTTTTAAATTTTTTGCTTCCGATTCCGATATTTCCTTGCTGTTCACCAGGTTGTTGACCAGTTTTTCAATTTCGTCTTTTGACAGGGTCAATGCGCTTTGCCACAGGGAAACATATTTTTTCCCATATCCGAAAAGTGTTCCCCGGCCTTTACGCAGCATCTGCATCAGCACCCGGGACGGCACGGTTTTTTCAACAGCGGAATTTTCCCTGGCCAGAAGTTGAGAGACGATGGAGGAGGTCAGATCGTCACCGGTTTCATTATCCAGAATCGATACCTCTTCACCGGATTTTATCAGTTCCGCGAGGTGATCCATTGTCAGATAACGCTTATCCTTGGTATCATAGAGCTTTCGGTTGGAATATTTTTTTATTAAATGCATGCATCCTCCTGCAAATACGTTATATTCGTTATTTTGGGTCCCCGGTAAACATACTGCATGGGCGGCTTAAAAAATACAGTCACTGCCGTTTACCGGATGCAGTTAATATGACGCTGCGCGTTATAAGTGTCAAGCTTTTTTAACTTTTTACGCTTTGAAATCACAATTTCAGTTTGCAATCAATTTCTTCCTCTGATAGCAATGGAGGACACTACGAATTACATTTAGAGGGAGGCGTTTCATGAAAAGAAAAGTCGAAATAATGTCAAGTATTGACAATTTCTGGCTGCATATGGACCATCCGACAAACCTGATGGTCATTACCGGTTTTCTGCAATTTGACGAACCGTTGGATTTTAATCAACTGATTGATACCTTCAAAAACCGTTTATTATGTTACGAACGATTCAAAAAACGGGTGGTCCGTCCCATGAGCGGCGTGGGAAACGCCATCTGGGAACTGGATCCCAAATTTGATATCCGGTCTCATCTGCATCGCATCGCCCTGCCCGCTCCCGGGGACAAAGAAACGCTTCAGGAACTCATCAGCGATTTAACCGCCACGCCTCTGGATCCGACCAAACCGCTGTGGCAGGCCCATTATATTGAAAATTTCGAAGGTGACGGATCTGTTTTATTTATTCGCATCCATCATTGCATCGGCGACGGCATTTCATTAATCCGCGTTCTGCTTTCAATGGCAGATCTGGAACCGAATGCCATATGGAGCGATTCGGTCTGTGAATTAAAAGGCGAAAAAGAAGATGTGGGTTTCTTCCCGCCGTTTGAAAAAGCATTTAAAAGAATTAACCGGGCCAAAAAAAACGCCTTCAAGATAAAAGATTTTCTTTCAAAAGAAATTGAAACCAGCATTGCCCACCCCTCGCATATCATTGACCGCGCAAAACTGGTGAGTAAATACGCCATTGACGCCACGGCGGTGATCAGTAAAATCATGCTGCTGCCGGCAGATAAGAAAACTGTTTTCAAGGGCGAGCTGGGCATCCGAAAAAGTGTTGCCTTCAGTGAGCCGCTTCCGGTACCGGAAATCAAGACCATCGGCAAATATTTTCATTCCACCATCAATGACATTCTCGTTTCAATGGTCACCGGCGCCCTCAGACGATACCTCCAGCAAAGCAACAACCTGGTGGGTGATCTGGACATCCGGGTGGCAATGCCCATTAACATCCGCCCCCTGGACAGCGAGATTCAACTGGGCAACCAGTTTAGCCTCATCCTGGTTTCCCTGCCGGTACATATTGATGATCCGGTCCTTCGCATCAGAGAAGTCCAGCGGCGTATCGCCGACCTGAAAGGTGCTCCGGATGCAGCGGTGGCCTATGCCCTGTTAAATGCGCTGGGTGTTTCTTCCGCCAAGCTGGCCAAAACCGCCGCCACCATGTTTGCCAATAAGACCACCGGGGTCATGAGTAATGTGCCCGGGCCTCAGCAGCCGTTATACTTTGCCAACAAAGAAATTAAGAATATCATGTTCTGGGTTCCGCGCATCGGCGGACTGGGCCTTGGGATCAGCATCATCAGTTATAATGGCAAGGTTTCTCTGGGGATTGCCACAGATACGGGACTGGTTCATGACCCGAAAGCCATTTTAGACAACTTTGCAAATGAGTACAAAATGCTGCTCGGGATGTATCGCGCCGGCCAGATCGACAAGGACCCCCTGATCATCAATGACCGGTTTCAGGATACCGCTACCGCTGAAATAACCAGAGAAGAAACCCAAAGCGGCACGATTCAGGCAATCCGCTGCAAAGCCATCACCCGCAGCGGCTCCCAGTGCCATAACCGGGCGGCGACAGACTCCCTGTACTGCACAATTCACCAGAACAAATACGAAAGTTTTGCGGACCTGAAAACAGATCCTGACAAGGAGCCCAAAAAAAGCAAAAAATCCTCCACCGGTTGATAAAAAAACACAAAGGTCCTTTTTTTGCTGAAATAAAATAAAAATAAGAACGCTCCCGTTAATGATTCTGCCCATTGAGCAAATTCTGACCCAAAATGAAGGGAAAACCCTTGAGTTTAAAAGGGATTTGTCTTCCCCAAAACCCCTTGTAAAAACACTGGTGGCATTTACCAATACTGCTGGTGGCCAATTGGTCATCGGCGTGGATGATCGCAGGCGCGTTATCGGCGTCAACGATCCGCTATATGAAGAAGAACGGCTTAGCAGTCTGATCGCGGATTTAATTGCCCCTCGGTTGGTGCCGAATATTGAAATTATAACCATTAATGGTAAATCGGTTCTCATTGTTGAGGTTTTTTTGAGCGGTTCCCGGCCTCATTTTTTTCGTCCGGATGGACCGGAAAACGGTGTATATGTCAGGCTCGGTTCTACAAACCGTCAGGCGGATCGGGAACTGATCGCTGAACTTCGGCGATCCGTGGAAGGTATTACCTTTGACGAAATGGCCATGAATGACCTATCCGTCAACGATCTGGATGTAAAATCCGCCCTGGAGCTTTTTAAAGACCGCCGATCGCTGAATGAAAAAGATCTTTTGACCCTTAAATTGCTAAAAAAAGAACAGGGCAAATATGTTCCCACAAAAGGGGCTGTTTTGCTGTTTGGAAAACAACGGCTTTTTCATTTTTCAGATGCATGGATTCAATGCGGTCGATTCGTCGGCGGGAATAAGTCAAATATTTTCGACCACAGTGACATTCACGACCACCTGCCGATAGCCGTGGACAGCATCATGCTGTTTCTGAAAAAACATGCCATGCGGGGAGCTGACTTTTCAGAAATTCGCAGAAAGGATGTTTGGAGCATTCCCATCGGCATTCTGCGTGAAGCAGTCATCAATGCGTTGGTGCATACCGATTATTCTCAGCGCGGCGCCCCTATTCGTATTTCTTTTTTCGATGACCGTATTGAAATTGAAAACCCCGGAATTTTACTACCCGGCATGACCATCGAGGACATGAAACAAGGGGTATCCAGGATTCGTAATCCGGTAATCGCGCGAGTTTTCAGGGAGCTCAATCTGATTGAACAATGGGGGAGTGGCGTTCGTCGCATTTTCAGTGAAGCTGAAACCCTGGGTTTACCTGAACCTCAAATTATGGAAATCGGTATGCGGCTTCGTTTAATCATATATTTAAAGGAGGCCCAGGTTGCCATACCGGAAGGAGCACAAGTCGAGGCACAAGTCGAGGCACAAGTCGATATAGAAATATTAAACATTTGTGCCGAAACTCCCCTTTCGTCTTCAGAAATCGCTTCCGCCATGGGGCACAAGCAATTAAGTGGAAATTTGCGCAAGTCCTTGAAACGGTTGAGAACCAGTGGGTTCTTGGAATATACCGTACCGGAGAAACCCACCAGTCAATTGCAGAAATACCGGCTTACGGCAAAAGGAAAGCAACTGGTGAAAAAACAGAGTGGGCAACCCAAAAATAATGCCGCCCCAAGGCGCTGAAAGAAAAAAACAAAAACAATTCACCACAAGACGCGGGGGCGCAGAGATTCAAGCGCCTTTTTGTTCCAGCAACCGGGCCAATCGATACAGGTCGTCAAGGCTGACGATTTCCCTGTCCGACAGCGGCACCTGCACCACATCAATATCAATGTTCGAACCGATCTTTTCAATCAATTGATCGATGGACCGGGCATCACTTTGCGCCAGTTTTCGCATATTCCGGTATACGGTTATCATTTTTTTCTTTAATGCCGGATCAACCGGTGTTTCTTTAAATACCCTATCCGGATCAATGGTCAGTCTGTCGGGTTCTGAATTTAAAAAATGAACCCGGTTGACAATAAAACCGCCAAACGGCATGTCATTGGCCATCAGTTTTTCGCTTAAAAAAACCGCTTCATTTAAGGGCAGACGCTGAGGCGTTGCCACCGCTAGGAACAGGGTTTTGTTTCCGGCCAGCAATGCCTTGACCGATGCGGCACGCCGGCTGAAGCCTTCGAACATGACATCGTCCCACAATTGCATGAATCCGGAAAAATCTTCCAAAGCCTGTTTGCCGACGACTTTGCTGACCGCTTTTAAAACCGGGGAGGCAAAAATGTTTAAAAACCGGAACCCCCACTTTCCGGCTTTCAGATAAGGCTTAAACATCTTCATAAAAAAATTGTGCCCGAGAATATTCAACATTTTTTGCGGGGCTTCCAAAAAATCCAGCGCCCTGCGACTGGGGGGCGTATCGAGCACAATCAGATCATAGCGTCCCTGGTTGAAAATCTCGTAGAGTTTTTCCATGGCCATATATTCATGGGACCCGGCCATGTTGCCGGACAGATGCTGGTAATAGCGATTTTTAAAAATATTTTTCTGGAATTCCGGTGAGGCGTAACGGGCCACGAGTTGATCAAACGTGCTTTTGGGATCCAGCATCATGGCAGATAACTCCCCGGGGGGCTTTACCCAATTTTTCGCAATGTTCAGATTTTCAAGGGGAACCCGCTGAATCCTGGTGGCAAACGGTTTCAAGCCCAGCGCGTCGGCCAGCCGCCGGGCCGGATCAATGGTCAGAACAATTGTTTTTTTGCCCGCCATGGCCGCGTGTAAACCGATAGCCGCCGATATCGTCGTCTTGCCGACACCGCCGCTGCCGCAGCAGATGATAATTTCAGGTCCTGCCGGGTCCCTGATGGCGTCGGATATGGCCGTCAAAGTTGATTTCCCGATGGATTTGAAACGCTGCGATCAATCTCCAAAGACAATTTTTCAATTTCTTTTAACGTCATGTCATTGGTGAAGAAATACGGCATGTGGTGAACATGGCAGTTTGTCTTTGCATGGATTTTCCGGATATGTTTTTGCTGAGAAATCTGACGGCGAATTAAATTTACGACACAGGCCAGGATCCGATGTTCCGGCGCAGCTGGCCGGTTTTGAAAAGATGTTTTCAAAGAAAGGATTTGCCGTGTGTCCTGGCGATTAAAAAAATCAGGATATACACAATTGATAAAGATTGCCGCCGCCGGCATATCAAGGGTTTCTTCTGCCATTTGATACAGCTCAACGGTTTCATTCACTGGAAGTTCTTCGGCAAGTGTTACCAGGACAACAGCGGTTTTTTGATGATTTTTCAAAAGATGCTGGACTGCGCGAAGCTGATTCGCCACCGGGCCGACCCGGATCATTTTAATCAGCAAATCCGGCAGACGCAGAAGGCTTAAAGCATGACCCGTGGCCGGCGCATCCACAATCATCAGATCAAAAGATGCGTTGGGCAAACGCGGGCCTTCCTGCTCCCATCGCCACAACCGGCCGAGACTCATCACCTCTTTTAAGCCGGGAGCGGCTTCAAAAAGATAATCAAACAACCGGCTCCGGGAAATTTTGCCGGCGATAAACTTCGACGGAATGTGGGCCCGCACATAGGCTTCCAGTTCGGCCCTGGCATCCACGCGAGCGCCCCAGATCCCATGGGATAATCTTGCCGGGGTTTCCGCCAGGGTTTGATCATAGAAGCTGCCGACAGAATCCGCGTCACCGAGTTCCACCAGGAGCACTTTTTTTTTTAGACGACTGGCCGCATTGGCCAGGGCAATGCTGATGGTTGTCTTGCCCACACCGCCTTTGCCCATCACAAAGATCAGCCGGCGGGCCAGCAGATCTTCAAGCCAGGCACCGGAAGACGCGGCATCAGCAGATACGTCTTCTTCCTGTTCGGCAGAATTGATGGGATCCTCCCGGCCGCCTCTATCTTCAACGATCATTGAAAAACAGCTATAATAGAGGCAATTTATTTTTTAGCACTTTTGGAAGCGGTCGTTTTTTTCGTTCCGGAGGTGCTTTTGGATTTTTCAAGTTTTGAAATTTTGTTGTTTAAAGACTTGATTTTTGTGGTCAGCTCCAGCACCTGATCCCTGTTGGCAAGGTTCATTCTGTTGAGAACTTCATTAATCCGGTGGTCAATATTTTTGGTAATCCAGGATTGAATATTATCCCGGTATTTGATGATTTCCGTTTTCAGTTTTTTGGCTTCAAACTCTGATATCTTGTTGTCCTTGACCAGCACATTAACCACTTTATCGATCTCTTCCTTGGACAGAGTCAGCATTTCCTGCCACATGGAGGCATATTTCTTTCCGTAATCGGTCAGGGTATCACCGCCTTTTCGAAACAGCTGTACAATAAAACTGGCGTCATCCTGTTTTGATTTTTTGGGGGCGGTCTTTTTTGTTTTTGTTTTTGCTTTCTGCTTACCGGCTTTATCTTCTTTGGCTTTGATCTGGGAGGTCACTTCCTGGGTGATGTCTTTTCCGGTCTTTGTTTCAATAATCTCGAACTTTTTTTGGGAACTCATCAAGTCGGAAATCTGGTCGCGGGTGATGTAATTTTTTGTCTCGGTATCGTAGAATCGACCATTGGCATATTTCTTAATCGTATACATCGGGACCTCCTTTAAAAACGCATTGATTGTGGCGGGTTAAAAATAATTTGAAATCTGGAATTGGGTTACTATATCACAAAAAAATCTAAATGCAAAACAATGAATATTCAATAACCTATTCGGCTTAAATTAAAACAGCGGCACCCTTTTGGGGTGCCGCTGCCAAAGGTAAAAAAACTAGACGGTTTTTTGTTTTTTCAGGGTTTCGATATTGGTATTTAAAGCCTGCATGGCCATGGTCAGTTTTTCGATTTCAGCCTTGCTCGGCATGTTTACGATGCTCGGCAGAGAATTCAGGCTGCTGGAGAACTTCTTTTCAAATGTTTCCACCATGGGCACTTTATACATGAATTTTTTGCTTTGATCCAGGGCTTTATCCCATTTTTTCAGGGCGTCTTTTTCGATGTCCCGGCCTTTTGCCAGAACGTCGTCAAGGGTTTCGGTCATTTTTTTGTACGGCCCTTCAAAGTATTCTTTGCCTTTTTCAAAGTTCTTGGCAACGTATTTCTCGTTGTATTCTTTGATGGTCTCTCTGCCTTTTTCAATATTTTTGGCGACGTATTTTTCATTGTACTCGTTGAATGTTTTCTTTCCCTTTTCAATGGTGTCCGCCAGGTACTTTTCATTGTAGTCTTTAATTTTTCCCGTCACGGTTTCAGATACTTTCTGGAATTTTTCTACGACTACATTGTTTTTTTCTGCTTTTTTTGCTGTTTTTTTAGTCTCGGTTTTTTTCGTCATGGTTCGTTCCTCCTGATAAATTGTTTGTTTTTTATATGATAACGAAGTTAATATTATAATTTTAAATAAACGGTAATAATAAAACTGATTATTTTAAAAATTCGATAACGCATTGCGTTATGACTGTTTATGACGCAATGCGTTATCGATGTCAAGAACTTTTTTAAAAAAAATTCAGATCCAGTCAAATTCAACGATAAATCGTAATTCCAGCGGGGATAAAATGAAACGAGCCTTAGTCTTATCCGGCGGCGGTGCCAGGGGTGCTTTCCAGGTCGGTGTGTTGAAATATCTAAAGGAAATCAACTGGACGCCGGATCTGATCTTCGGGACGTCAGTGGGGGCAATTAATGCGGCCGGCCTCGGCACCGGGATGTCAATCGATCAAATGATACTGCTTTGGCAGGCCTATCGTCGCAAAAAGATGTTTCGCCTGACACTTCCGACGCTGATCCATTCCTTAAAAAGCCGAAAGCGGTTTTCCCCGATGTCCGATACCCGGCCGCTGCAAAAGCTGCTCGAAACCCATATCCGGCTTGACAACCTGAAAAACGCCGGACCGGAAATATATATCAGCGCCCTGAATATGAAAACCGGCCAGATCTGCTATTTCAACAAACATGCCGTTACAATAAAACACCTGATGGCGGCAAGCGCCATCCCCGGTCTGTTCGGGTGGCAGTATATTGACAATGTCCCCTACTGGGATGCCGGACTGATGGTCAACACGCCGATTAATCCGGCACTGCAGCTCAAGGCCACGGAAATCGTTGCCGTACTGCATTCTCCGGTGGGTGCCTTTAATATGGAAGAACCGCGTTCGCATATGGATGTGGCGCAACTTGTTTTCGAACATTTTCTCATCGGATCGTATACCAATGCCCTGCCCGACACGTCATGGCAGGTCAATCCGGATGCGCTTTGCCACGCCACGCCGTTGCCGAATTCTCCGCAGCTCCAGCTGGCAGCAAACGGCACCCGGATATTGACCGTAGCGCCCACCCGCATGCTTGGCTTGCGCTCGCTGCTTAATTTTTCCCTTCGCCAGGCCACCACGTTAATTGACGAAGGCTACAATAACGCCAGAATTCAGCTGAAAAACGAATTAACATCAACATAAGACAAACGTTTCAAAAAGGACCGGCAATGAAAAAACAAAATCATGTCCTGTTTGCAGACACCCAAAACGGCATTGCGCCGGCAGTCAAAGAAATCTGTGAATATTTCGGCGGTGGTCGCCGGTTACTAAAATCCAGCCGGGATGTTTACATTAAAGTCAACGGTGTAGATTCCAAAAAATACGCCTACACTGATCCGGAGGTCCTGCGGCAGGTCATCTTATATTTTCAGAAAAACGGTGCCAATGATATTTTTGTAATTGAAAACGCCACCCAGGGAAATATCACCCGCCTGG
>JAABSL010000023.1 GCA_011390415.1 Desulfobacteraceae bacterium | reverse complement strand
CGGTCCCTGGATCTGGCGGCAATCGCAGATGCGGTTACCGATAG
This sequence comes from Desulfobacteraceae bacterium, assembly GCA_011390415.1. GTDB lineage: Bacteria > Desulfobacterota > Desulfobacteria > Desulfobacterales > Desulfosalsimonadaceae > SURF-3. The sequence goes on along the minus strand of JAABSL010000023.1, from coordinate 9,601 downwards.
AACCCGGATGATATTTATAACCAATCCGAATAACCCCACCGGCAGTTTTATCCGCCGCTCGGAATTTGAAGCGTTTTTCAAAAGACTGCCCGCAGATGTTGTTGTGGTGCTTGATGAGGCATATGTTGAGTTTGCCCGGGACCCGGAGTGTTTAAACGGCTTGACGCAGTTGGCAAAAGACCGGCCCATTGCCGTATTGCGGACCTTTTCCAAAGCTTACGGCCTGGCCGGAATCCGTATCGGTTACGGGATCATGCCCGCTGATATGGCGGCCATGTGCAATCGGGTACGGGAACCGTTTAACACCAATTCCCTGGCCCAGGCCGGCGCGGCCGCCGCACTTGATGATGACGAATTTTTAAATAAAACCATCGCCCTGGTGCACACGGAACTGGCGTTTTTGCAGGATGAACTCAGGAGCCGGGGGGTGGGCTTTTTCCCCACCGAATCCAATTTTTTTCTCATTGATGTCAAACAAAATGCCGATGCCGTGTTTGAGGCCATGCTCAAACAGGGGGTGATTGTCCGTTCCATGGTGTCATACGGGTATCCGGAATATATCCGGGTAAATGTGGGCACTCGTGACGAAAACCAGCGGTTTCTCAAGGCCCTGGCAGTTGTTTTGGATAAACAATAATTTTCTGAGAGGTGGAATGCAAAAACTGGTCATTACCATAGACGGACCCGCAGGTGCGGGAAAGACAACGGTCAGCAAAGCTCTGGCGGATCGGCTTCAGTACCGATATATTGATACCGGCGCCCTGTACCGGGGCGTGGCCTATGCGGCAAAGGCAAAAAATATTGCTGCAGATGATGACAAAGGTCTGAAAAATTTGTGCCGTGATCTGGAATTGCAGTTTGTCCGCACAGATACGGGCGTGCGCCTTTTCTGCGGACCGACCGACATCTCAGATGACATCCGGACACCGGAAATGTCCATGATGGCGTCAGCGGTTTCTGCAAGGCCGGTGGTCAGAAAGGCATTGCTGGGGCTTCAGCGCAGGCTGGGGGCTCAAAAAGCCGCGGTTTTTGAAGGCCGTGACATGGGAACCGTTGTTTTTCCGGAAGCTGATGTGAAATTCTTTCTGACAGCGGACCTGGAGATTCGCGCGTCCCGGCGGCACAGGGAACTGGAAGAAAAAAAATCCTTCCAGAAATATGAAGAAGTGGAAAAGGATATGCAGCGCCGGGATCATAACGATTCTTCCCGAAAAACCGCCCCCCTGAAACCGGCAGAAGATGCCATCGTCATCGATTCCACGCAGCATAGTGTCGAATCGGTGATTGAACAGATGATGCACCATATTAACCCAAAAATTGCAGCAGCGCCCTGAGTCTTACCGACAGGAAACTCCTCAATAGACGCTTTTCGGTTCAGAATTCTTTTTATCAAAATTATATGTTGTGTTTTAAAATCAGGTCTGCTATATAAATTTGGTTATACTGATTGGTATATATCGGTCGGTATAAAAAAATTCGGCTAAAGGAGAAATAGTTAATGGAAAATTTTGTAAACAAAACTGAAGAAGAGCAGGCCCCCATGGATGCGGAGATGGAAGATGTTGCGCAGATGACAGCAGATGTTGCTGTCGCGGAAGATGATTCCGATCAGAGTATGGAAGACTTGATGGCAATGTATGAAGAAAGCCTCAAGCAGTTTGAAGAAGGAGAAGTCGTCATCGGCACCATTATTTCTGTAGACAGAGATCATGTGCTGGTGGACGTCGGCTACAAGTCGGAAGGTCAGATTCCCATTCACGAATTTAAAGATGAAAACGGGAAAATTGATGTGAATCTCAATGACCAGGTTGAGGTCATGATTGAGGTCTGGGACGAAGACGAAGAGCGTGTCATCCTCTCAAAAGAAAAGGCTGCCAAAGTCAAGGTATGGGAAGCCATCAAAGACATTCATGATGCCGATGGCACGATTGAAGGTGTTGTCACCAATCGGGTAAAAGGCGGATTTTCAGTAGATGTCGGCGTCCAGGCATTTTTGCCCGGATCTCAGGCTGATTTACGGCCCATCCGCAATCTTGATGAAATGGTCGGCAAGTCATTTGACTTTAAAGTCTTAAAGTTTAATCGTAAAAGAAATAATATTGTTCTTTCAAGACGGGCCATCCTGGAATCCGAACGTGAGTCCAAACGTGCCGCCACCCTGGCTTCTATTGAAGAAGGCAGCGTGCTGGAAGGCGTGGTCAAAAACATCACGGAATACGGTATTTTCGTCGATCTCGGCGGAGTGGACGGCCTGCTGCATATAACCGATATCTCATGGGGCCGGGTCAAACACCCGTCTGAACTTTATAATATCGGTGATACCATTAATGTGAAAGTGCTGTCTTTTGACAAGGAAAACGAACGGGTATCCTTAGGAATGAAGCAGCTGGTTCCGGATCCATGGACCACCGCCCAGGAAAATTATCCCGTGGGCACCAGAGTCAACGGGAAAGTGGTCAGTCTGACGGATTACGGCGCATTTGTGGAAGTGGAAGAAGGGATTGAAGGACTGATTCACGTTTCTGAAATGTCATGGACCCGCAAAGTCCGCCACCCGTCCAAAGTGGTGACCGCCGGTGAGATTGTGGAAGCCATCGTGCTGGATATCCGGCCGGAAAATCGACGGATTTCTTTGGGGATGAAACAGATTACCCCCAATCCCTGGGAAATGATCAGTGAGAAATATCCCATTGGTTCCACCATTGAAGGAAAAATAAAAAATATCACGGATTTCGGTATCTTTATCGGTATTGATGATGATATTGACGGTCTGGTGCATATTTCCGATATTTCGTGGATCAAACGGATCAAACATCCGTCTGAAATGTACCAGAAAGGCGATGTGGTTCAGGCAAAAGTGCTGGATATTGATAAGTCCAACGAGCGATTTTCACTCGGGATCAAGCAGCTTGAAGATGATCCATGGAAAACCGTGGCGGATCGCTATCCGACGGGAACTGAAATCAACGGCACCATCACCAATATTACGGATTTTGGTATTTTTGTTGAGCTGGAAGAAGGAATCGAAGGTCTGGTTCACGTATCCGAGATCAGCAAAGAGAAAATCAAGACCCCGGTGGGTCAGTATGAAGTCGGCGATACGTTGTCTACCAAGGTAATGAATATCAATACCGAAGACCGGCGCATCGGGTTGTCCATTAAACGGCTGGGCGAAGAAGACGATCAGTCCATGCTTGAAGACTATGTCAACAAGTCACAACCCGCCCCGTCGAGTTTTGGTGCCATTTTAAAGGAAAATCTCCAGGAAAAATTAAATGGTCAGGCCAAAATAGCGGAAGCGGAAAAAGCCAGTCAAAAAGCCGCTGAACCGGAAGTGGCTGAAAACGCGACAGAAGAAGATGTGGCCGTGCCTGCTGGTCCGGAAGCACCGGAAGAAGAGGCTGCGGCAGCAACTGATGACGTGGCTGAAGAAGCCGTTGACGCGGAAAAATCTGTTGAGGCAGAGCCGAAGCCGGATGACGACGAACCGGCTGTATAGGTGTAAAAAAATATCGGCTTCATTTAATTTTAATCATAGAAGCAAAGCCGCATAGAAATTACATCATATGGATGAAAATTGCATAGGGATGAGACAGATAGGTTACTGTTTCATCCCTATGTCTATTTTAAACAAAACCGAAGTGACAAAAAAATAAGGTAATTATATTATCCCATGTTTTCCCGAAGACATCCGTATCTGTTTTTTTTACTGGCGTTTGCCGCCATTATTGCCGGAAGCTCCATTATTTTATCCTTGCTGAATCTCATTTCAAAGGACCAGTCCGAGATCGGATTCGGGCAAAAGGTCGGTGTCATTGAAATTAACGGGGTGATCGCGGATTCCAAAAAGATTCTGGAGCAGATAAAAGCGTTCCGGAACAACAGTTCCGTTAAATCCATCGTTCTCCGGATTAATTCGCCCGGCGGTGCCGTAGGGCCGTCTCAGGAAATATATCGGGAGATCCGGAAAACCATCGAAGAAAAAAAAGTGATTGCCTCGATGGGAACCATTGCTGCGTCAGGAGGATATTATATTGCCGCCGCTGCTGACGGCATTGTCGCCAACCCGGGAACCATCACCGGCAGCATCGGGGTGATTCTGGGGTATACCAATTTTGAGGAATTGTTTGAAAAAATCGGGCTGAATCCGGTGGTGATCAAAAGCGGCGAATACAAGGATATTGCCTCTCCGGTAAGAACAATGACGGAAAGCGAACGGGCACTTCTCCAGGAATTTTCCGACAACGTGCATGCCCAGTTTATCGGACATGTGGCATCCGCAAGGAAATTGCCTTTTGATCAGGTTAAAGAAATTGCGGACGGCCGGATTTTTTCCGGTGAGCAGGCGCAAAGCCTGGCATTGGTCGACCGTCTGGGAAACCTGGAAGACGCCATTGAGTGGGCCGGTCGCCTGGGCGGGATCAAGGGTGATATTACCGCTGTATATCCGCCGGAGGAAAAGCTGCCGTTTATAAAGTATCTGGTGGACATGTCGGCTGAGCATCTCAAAGGGTTTCTTGCCCAACAGGATAAGGCTTTTTTAGCCGAAGGGGTAACCGGGGGATATATTTATCGTCCGGATGCCGGGCGGTAAATCAGATTATCGAAAGATGCTGACATCTCCCTGACCTTCCCGGAGAATTTCCGGTGTATCGTCTATCAGGGAGACAACGCTGGACGGTTCGTCGGAAACCGGACCGCCGTCAATCACCAGGTCAACACTGGCACCGAAATGGTCATGAAGCAGAGACGGATCCAGTAAAATCTCTCCACCCGGCAAGCTGGCAGAAGTCGAGATGATGGGGTGTCCCAGTTCCTGTACCAGGTTCAGGCAGATTTCATGGTCCGGTACACGGATCCCGGCGGTTTTTCGCTTGGTCAGCATGATTTTGGGAACCATGCGGGAACCTTCCAGAATAAACGTATACGGCCCCGGAAGCAGCCGTTTCATGGTTTTGTAGGCATAATTGGAGACTTTGGCGTAGTCGCTGATATTTTTGAGGTCCGAGCAGATAAAGCTGAAGGGCTTTTTCTTGTCCCGGTTTTTAATCCGGTATACTTTTTCAATGGCCTTTTTGTTCATTATGTCGCAACCGATACCGTAAATCGTATCCGTGGGATATACGATTACGCCGCCTTCCCTTAAAATGGAGACCGCCTGGGAAATCAGTCGGGGCTGCGGATTTTGGGGGTTGATATGAATCAGCATAAGGGGTATTTACTTTATTCTGTAATTGATGGTTCGGTAAAAAAATTAATCATTGTAGGAATTATTAGTATAGTGGTATTTAATTTGTCAAGTTCGTTAATCTCCCGGCATGTCGGGTTTGATCAAATATTTTGGAGGCGTTATGATAAAAAGACCACCGGAAGAAGCATATTCATTTGATGATGTTTTACTCCTTCCCAATTATTCGGATGTTGTGCCCAGTGAAGTGAACACGAGTACGCGGCTGACCCGCAATATTGACCTCAACATACCCATCGTCACGGCGGCCATGGATACGGTCACCGAGGCGGAAACCGCTATCAGCGCGGCACGGGAAGGCGGAGTCGGATTTATACACCGGAATATGAGCATTGCCGCGCAGTGTCTTGAAGTCAAGCATGTCAAAAAATCGGAAAGCGGCATGATCGTTGATCCGGTGACCACTACGCCGGATGTGCCCATCCGTGACGTATTGAAATTAATGCAGCAGTACCGGATTTCCGGGGTGCCGGTCACCGAAGGAAAACGCCTGGTGGGAATTGTGACCAACCGGGACCTGCGGTTTGAAACCAATCTGGAAAAAAAAGTTTCTGAAGTCATGACCAAGGAGAACCTGGTAAAGGTTTCCGAAGGAATTGATCTGGAAGAATCCAAAAGACTGCTTCACAAGCACCGGATTGAAAAATTGCTGGTGGTGAAGAACGACGACCAGCTGACCGGAATGATAACCATCAAAGATATTGAAAAAATAAAAAAATATCCGAAATCCTGCAAAGACAGTATCGGCAGGCTCCGCGTGGGCGCGGCCGTTGGCGTGGGTGCGGATATGGAAGAGCGGGCCACCGGTCTGGTGAAAGCCGGGGTTGATGTCCTGTTGATTGATACATCTCACGGCCATTCGGCAAATGTGATCAATGCCGTTAAACGGTTAAAAAGCCTGTTTCCCGACGTGGACATTATTGCCGGAAATGTCGGTACCGCAAAAGGCGCCGAAGATCTGATTGAGGCGGGGGTGGATGCCGTTAAAATCGGAATCGGCCCGGGTTCGATCTGCACCACCCGCATTATTGCCGGTATCGGGGTGCCCCAGTTAACCGCGATTTTAAATTGCCGGTCCATTTCCAATAAAACCGGTGTGCCCATCATTGCCGATGGCGGGATCAAATATTCGGGCGATATTACCAAAGCCATCGGGGCGGGGGCGCATTCGGTCATGATCGGCGGCCTGTTTGCCGGTACCGAGGAAAGTCCCGGTGAAAAAATTATTTTCCAGGGCCGGAGCTACAAATCCTACCGGGGCATGGGGTCGGTGGAAGCCATGAAACAGGGCAGCAAGGATCGGTATTATCAGGGCGATGAAACCGATGGTGACAAACTGGTTCCCGAAGGAATCGTCGGGCGGGTGCCTTACCGCGGCACCATTGCGGAAAATATATTTCAGATGGTGGGCGGGTTGAAATCCGGTATGGGATATGTCGGGTGCCGCACCATCGAAGAATTACGGGAAAAAGCCCGATTTATCAAGATCAGCGCCGCGGGCTTACGGGAAAGCCATGCCCACGACGTCATCGTCACAAAAGAAGCGCCCAACTACAGTGTCGAGTAACTGCTTAATTAATATCTGATAAATGATCAACAAAGTGGAAGTATGGAACCAGAGAATACCGGCCGGTTTGTTCACCTGCATGTGCACACGGAATACAGCCTGCTAGACGGTGCCATCCGGATTGATTCACTGCTGGAGCGGGCCAGGGCAGACGGCATGCCGGCAGTGGCCATTACCGATCACGGCACCATGTTCGGTGTGGTGGATTTTTATGACAAAGCGCAAAAAGCCGGCATAAAACCCATCATCGGCTGTGAATGCTATGTGGCCCCGAGAACCCTTCGTGACAAAACCCCCGCAGACCACAAGGAAGTTTCCCATCTGGTGCTGCTGGCGGAAACCCAGGAAGGCTATCAAAATCTTTGCGCGCTGGTGACCCAGGCCAGCCTGGAAGGATTTTATCATCGCCCCAGAATCGACAAACAGATTCTGGCCAGGCATTCAAAAGGACTGATCGGTTTGTCCGCCTGCTTAAAAGGCGAACTCCCGTCGTTGATCCGAAAAGGCCAGATTGAAAAAGCCGATGAAACCGCAAAGTTTTTTGTCGACTTGTTCGGCGAGAATAATTTTTTTCTTGAAGTTCAGAATAACGGCATTCCGGATCAGGAGATCGTCAACCGCGGGCTTCTGGAAATGCACCAGCGGCTGTCCATTCCCCTGGTGGCCACCAACGACTGCCATTATCTGAATAAGTCCGATGTTAAAGCCCATGATGTCCTGTTATGCGTTCAGACCGGCCGGACGGTCAAAGATGCCACCCGGTTCAAGTTTAAAACCGAAGACCTGTATTTCAAATCCAGCGCCGAGATGATTGCTGATTTTGCCGGTTATCCCATGGCCATTGAAAACACAAAAGCCATTGCCGACCGGTGTGATGTAAAATTCGAATTCGGTGTGTTTCATTTTCCAAAATTTGATCTCACGTCAACCAAGTCCGAAGCGGAAATTTTTGAAGAAAAAGTCCGCAAGGGGTATGCGGACAAATTGGAAATCATCCGTAAAAATACCCCGGATATGGATGATGCCGTCTATCAGAAGCGGATCGATTACGAGATTTCCGTCATTAATGATATGGGATTTCCGGGCTACTTTCTGATTGTGGCGGACTTTATCGAGTATTCAAAGAAAAAAGGCATTCCCGTCGGGCCCGGCCGGGGGTCGGCTGCGGGCAGTCTGGTGGCCTATTCTTTGGGCATTACGGATCTGGACCCCATTGAGCACGGCCTGATCTTTGAGCGGTTTTTAAATCCGAGCCGGGCCAGCATGCCGGATATTGATGTGGATTTTTGCATTAACGGCCGGGAAGATGTATATCATTATGTTGTGGACCGCTACGGCGGAAGTGATTATGTCGCCCAGATCATCACCTTCGGAAAAATGAAAGCCCGGGCGGTGCTTCGGGATGTGGGGCGGGCGCTGGGTATTCCGTTGAGTGAAGTGGATGCTATCGCAAAACTGGTGCCCGAAGACGCGAATATCAACCTGACAAAGGCGCTGGAAAAAGAGCCGCGACTTCGGGAAAAAGTGGCCAACAATCCGGATATTGCCGAATTAATTGAGATCTCATCCATTCTCGAAGGCCTGAACCGTCATGCCTCCACCCATGCGGCCGGGGTGGTGATCGGTGACAAGCCCCTGGTGGAATATCTTCCCCTGTATAAAGGCAAACGGGGGGAAGTGCTGACCCAGCTCGACATGAAAAAAGTGGAAGCCATCGGACTGGTCAAATTTGATTTTCTGGGCCTTCGCAACCTGACCATTATTGCCGATGCCCTGAAAATAATCAAAGCCCAGGGCAAGACTCCGCCGGATCTGGAGCACCTGGATTTAAGTGATGAAAAAACCTACCAGCTTCTAGCGGCCGGGGATACATCAGCGGTTTTTCAGCTGGAAAGCACCGGCATGAAGGATCTGATCATCCGGTTACGGCCGGAAAATTTTGCCGAAGTCACGGCGTTAGTGGCCCTTTACCGGCCCGGTCCCATGGGCAGCGGCATGGTGGATGACTATGTGGACTGCAAGCATGGCCGGCGGGAGGTTACCTACCTGGTGCCTGAGCTGGAATCGATTTTAAAGCCCACCTATGGTGTCATCCTTTATCAGGAACAGGTCATGAAAATCGCCAGTCAGCTGGCCAATTATTCCATGGCCGAAGCTGACGGCCTGCGAAAGGCCATGGGCAAAAAAATTCCCGAGGTCATGGCCAAGCAGCTGGACCGGTTTGTGGACGGGGCGGTGCAAAACAGCATCCCCAGGGAGAAAGCCGCGGAATTGTTCGGCCTGATCGAAAAATTCGCCGGGTATGGATTTAACAAGTCCCATAGCGCGGCCTATGCGTTGATCGCCTTCCAGACCGCTTATCTGAAAGCCCACTTTCCGGTGGAATACATGGCGGCCGTGCTCACGGCTGAAATGAATTCTTCGGATAATGTGGTCAAATATATTGCCGAATGCCGCACCCACAATATCCCGGTGCTGCCGCCGGATATCAATGAGAGTGACAAGGGATTTTCCGTTTCCGGGGCAGAAATCCGTTTCGGACTGGCGGCGGTGAAAAATGTGGGCGAAGCTGCCATTGAATCGATCATTGAGACCCGGAAGGACGGAAAATTCAGTTCCGTATTTGAGTTTTGCCAGCGGGTGGATATCCGCAAAGTGAACAAGCGGGTGCTGGAAAGCCTGATTCAGTGCGGCGCGTTTGATTCAACCGGGTGTTACCGCTCACAAATGACGGCCTGCGTGGAAGATGCCTTAAGTTACGGCCATCGAATCCAGAAAGAAGCGGC
>JAABSL010000022.1 GCA_011390415.1 Desulfobacteraceae bacterium | reverse complement strand
TTTTTCAGCTTCGATAAGTCCGGCCAGCCGGCACGGTGGCCGACTCTGGGAAGCTGTCACAACGCCATGCAGGGCGGGCCGCCGTGCCTGCCGGTGATGGCATGATTTTTTCTGTTTTTTGGTCAACTTGAGTGCATGACCAGATTACAATTTTAAAAATCTTTTCAAAATACGGCGGATGTTGTACGGTTTTCTGCAAATTTCTTTTGCCTGAACTGATCGTTTAAAAATATTTTTTACAAGGAGAATTTTTCGGATGAATATTTGTATTGTCGGCACCGGTTATGTCGGTCTGGTGACTGCCGCGTGTTTTGCTGAAATGGGAAATCAGGTGTGTTGCGTGGATATTAATCATGCGGTGGTCGAGACATTGACCAACGGCGGCATTCATATTTATGAACCCGGCCTTGAAGACATTGTCAAACGCAACCTGGCCGACAAGCGATTGAATTTTACAACCAGTATCGAAGAAGGCATGAAAGATTCCCTGGTGGTTTTCAATTGTGTGGGAACCCCGCCGAACCCGGACGGATCCTGTGATCTGTCCTATGTTTTTGATGTGGCCGCCCAGGTGGGCCGGCATATGGAAGAATATAAAATTATCATTAATAAATCCACCGTGCCGGTGGGGACGGCGGATAATGTTCGTGAGATCATCAAAAATGAATTGCAGAAACGCGGCGTTGATATTGATTTTGATGTGGTGTCCAATCCGGAATTTTTAAAAGAAGGGGATGCCATCGGCGATTTTATGAAACCGGACCGGATTATTATCGGGACCGATAACCCCCGGCCGATTGAAGTCCTTGAAGAGATATATGCGCCCTTTGCCCGGAGCCGGGACAAATTTATTACCATGGGCATCCGAAGCGCAGAAATGACAAAATACACGGCCAACTGCATGCTGGCCACCAAGATCTCGTTTATAAATGAAATGGCCAATATTTGCGAAGCCGTGGGGGCGGACATCAAGGATGTGCGGATCGGCATCGGCGCGGACCACCGGATCGGTTATCACTTTATCTATCCCGGGGTCGGGTACGGCGGTTCCTGCTTTCCCAAAGACGTAAATGCGCTGATCCAGACGGCGGTAAGCCGCGATTATACCCCGACCCTGCTGACCGCGGTGGATGAAGTCAATAACCGGCAGAAGCTCAAGCTGGCGGCAAAGATTCATAATTATTTTGAAGCTTTCGGCGGCGTAAAAAATAAAGTTCTGGGTTTGTGGGGCCTGGCCTTTAAAGCCAATACCGATGATATCCGGGATTCCGCGTCTCTGGTCATTATAAAAAACCTGACGGACGCGGGAATGAAAGTCCGGGCCTATGATCCGGCAGCCGGTGAAAACAGCCGCAAACTGCTTGCGGACAATCCGCTGGTGGAAATATTGGATGATCAGTATGACGTGCTGGCCGGCGCCGATGCCCTGGCAGTTGCCACGGACTGGAACCAGTTCAGGAATCCGGATTTTAAGACAATCAAAAAACAGCTTAACGCGCCGGTGATTTTTGACGGCAGAAACCTCTACTCCCCCCGGCAGATGAAAGAAGCCGGGTTCAGTTATTTCGGTGTCGGAAGGCTTTAGGGGCGTATGGAATACGCCCGCAATAACAGGGAATGCCATCCGCGTTTTCCGTTGGGGCGTTTTGGAATTTTGAAGCGGGACGAATGCCATTTGTCCCCACTATATTAATCATCCCTGGCCGAGACGATGATCAAGGCCGGTTTCGGAACGTGCCGTGTAATTTCCTATGAATATTTTCTTTATCCTTATTTCCGCCACACTGTATGCGGCATCATTTCCAAAATTTGATTGGTGGTGGCTGGCCTTTATTTCTTTGGCCCCGTTTTTTTGGGCACTGGACAATGCGGACTCGGGGTTCAAAAATTTTGTATACGGCATTTTATGGGGCGTGGGGCATGCCCTGGGAATGGGACATTGGGTTTTTTTTACCCTTTTAAATCATTATGAAGTTCCGTTTGCCAAATCGGTTTTATTTTTTTTTCTGTGCGTTATTTTTCCCGTGGTCATTCTGTATTCCGCATTTGCGGTTGTATATCGTTTTCTGCACCAAAATCATCTGTTTTTTTATGCCCTGGTGGTACCGTCGCTCTGGGTGCTGGCGGAGTTTTTAAAAAGCCTGTTTTCGTTTTTAATCCCCTGGGGCGCAATTGCATATGCCCTTGTGCCGTTTACGGCGTTTATTCAGATCGCCGACATAGCCGGTGGTTACGGGGTGATGTTTTTAGCGGTGGCTGTTAACTCCCTGTTTGTTTATGCTATTAAACAGTTCAATTTTTCCCCTTCTCGTCGGATCAGTCAATATGAACACCCAGATCACGACCAGGGACAAGATTCCGGAAATAATCATCAGGGTTCTGCTTTTAATGCGGTGTTTGCCATGGGGCTGGTTGTGTTGTTTGTCGCGGGGCCGCCGGTTTATGGCAGTTACCGGTTGGGGCAAATCGAAAAAATGGCGGCAGATGAGTTTAAAGCCGGCAATTCGGTGCCGGCGGTTCTGGTTCAGGGAAATTTCAGTACCAAAGAACGCTGGAGCGGCATGGGTTTTTATCAGCGGATAAAGAGCTATCTTGAACTGTCCGGCAGTGCGGCATTGGAACCGCAAAAAAAAATATCCGGTGAACCGTTTGACCCGGCAGGCAAGCCTGACACGTCCGCCACCCGGCGGGTCATTGTATGGCCGGAAACCATATTAAATTCATCATCCCAGGTTAATGATGCCCTGTTTGTCGAGATCATGCGGTATATCGGAAAAAATACCCTGCTCATATCCGGCGGCTTAAAAACCGACCATGAACAGGATGCGGTGTATAATTCAGCCTATTTTATTTCCGGTGCCGGCCGCCTGCTCCGCTATGACAAGCATATTCTGCTGCCGTATGCCGAAACCTCTCCGCTGATTGATTTGCTGGATACCTATTATAACGCCCCCGCTGAATTTAAACCGGGGCAAACGCCTGTCAGCATTGATGCCCCCGGCGGAATGGCCGGCACATCCATTTGTTTTGAGATTTTATATTCCGGTTTTATCCGTCAGGCGGTCAAAGACGGTGCGGTTTATCTGGTCAACATCTCCAATGACTCATGGTTCGGCGATTCCCCCATGCCGTACATCCACTTAAACGCCGCCCGTTTGCGGGCCATTGAAAACCGGCGGTTTCTGCTGCGTGCATCCAACAGCGGGATATCTGCGGTGATTGCACCGACCGGTGAAATCGCGGCCCGGAGCGGCCTTTTTACAAAAGAGCGCGTTGACGGTGAGTTCGTTAACATGGATCAGTTAAGTTTTTATACCCGTCACGGGAATCTGGTACTGGCCGGAGCGGCCCTGGCCCTGGTAATGGCATTGATCCGGGTGGTTGTCAGAAAAGAATAATTATTTTTTCTGGTTCTCCCGGACCATTCTTTCAAGTTCCAGCCGCATGGTTTCCCGGCGGCCAAACGCTTCGGCTTCTTCTCCGAACATTTCCTTGCGCAGGGCTTCAATTTTCTGGTTCTTTGTTTCTTCCGTCAGGCCGGTATTTTCAAGAATCTTTTTTTCTTTTTCCCGATACGCCATTTCCGTTTGCTCTTCAGTGGCAATCTGCTGATCCACTTCATCGAGCCGTTTAACGACTTCCGGTGTGAAAAATTCACTTCTGAATTCCTTGATTTTTGCCTGACGCAGTTCTTCGGATTCCAGTTCTTCAAGGTCTTTTTCGTATATCAGGAGTTTTTCCTTGTATCGATTATAGTCATTCGGGTGCTCTTCAATGGCAAGGGCGTCTTCTCCCCACATATCCTGGTTTAAATTTTTCAACATTTCTTCTTTGGTTTCACCGTAAAGTGTATCATCACCCACAATATCCGCCCGCCGGAACGCATATTCCTTTGCTTTTACGTCCGCGCCGAACAGCTTGTCCGCAAGTTCAGTCCCCATTCGGTCCCGCCGGAAGGCCTGGATCTGTTTTAATGTTTCAATGGCTTCTTCCGTGGATTTGGCGCTGGTCAGATTCCGGAATTCGTCCATCAGATCCATTTCGCATTGCAAATAGGTTCTGTAGGTATCAAAAAGCGTCTGGGCCTCTTTTTCGGAAAATTGATCAAATAAATATTTTTTCACTTCATCAAAGTGTTCGCCAAGGGTGGAGGATTTCCTGAAAAGATGTTCAATATGTTTAAAATATTTTAAAGTGGTATAGGAATTGATCAGGCCTTCGCCGAATATCTGTCTGAGATCCAGTCCCGGTTCCTGCGGCGTTACTTTGTCCTGTGAGTTTTGGGAATCAACAGCTGCGGCTTCCGGTGGCGCTGTTTCACCAACAGAAGTGTCTTTTGGCAATGATTGCCTGGCTTTTTTGACGTCTTCCAGGCTGATATTATAGCTTTTATCAAATATATATTCGGTCTTTTCCTGATCTTTGGGGAAAAGCCAGTACCCGATCAAAAAAATGATGGCAAAAAGACCGATGAGTGCAATTATTTTTTTATTTTTCACTGTCATTTAAATTCCTCTCGAAGCAGCCGGTTGTGAGATCCATAAACAATTGATGCTTTTGGTTCATCTGAAATTTAAGAATCGGATTGATCCCTGATCAGTTTTGGTGATACCAAGTAACGTGTGACCAGGCAAGTCGTTTTCTGATTTTAAATTTATGTTGACCTCTGTGAAAACGTCTGATTAGTTCTTCCAATCCCTTAAACCCCGGGCGCTCATGCGATAACTTCTGGTGTGGGCGTTTATAATAAATGGAAATGGTTATATAAAATGACATATGGCAGCACCGGCATTGAATTGTCTCCTGAGCAGAAAACCGCAGTTGAATATATCGGCCCGGCACTTGTGGTTGCCGGTGCGGGTTCCGGAAAAACCAGAACCCTGACTGCCAAAATTGCCTATCTGATTGACAACGGATATGCCCCGGAAAGCATTCTGGCCATTACCTTTACCAACAAAGCGGCCGGAGAGATGAAATCGCGGCTGGTGGAGTTGACCGGGTTCTCCGCCGACCGGTTTCCCTGGGTCCGGACCTATCACTCCGCCTGTTTCAGGATTTTGAAGCAGCATTGTCATGTTCTGGGATATCAGACACCGCTTCAGATTTATTCCGAATACCAGCAGCAGAAAATCGTGAAAGAAATTCTGGCCAAACGCAATATTGACAAGAAATATCTCTATCCCATCCGGTCGCATATTTCCAATGCCAAAAATCACGGAAACCTGGGTGCTTATTTTGATGCCCAGCGGCGGATGATGTACGGCGATCTTCGGGACATCTATGATTCGTATGAAAAAGAACTGTTTCAAAAAAACGCGGTGGATTTTGACAATATTCTGTTAAAGACCCGGAATCTGCTTCGCGATTATCCGGAAATCCAGAGTCAGTATCAGACCCTGTTTAAATATCTTCTCGTGGACGAGTACCAGGATACCAATAACCTGCAGGAGGAACTAACCCGGCTGCTGCTGGGCAACGGGAATATTTTTTGTGTGGGAGACGACTGGCAGGCGATTTACGGATTCCGGGGCAGTAATGTGGATCATTTCATTAAATTTGAAAACAACTATAAAGGATCGCAGATTTTCCGTCTGGAACAGAATTACCGATCCGCGGACGAAATCGTCCATGCGGCCAATGAGCTGATCCGTTTTAACAAGCACCGTGTGGACAAGGAATGCTATTCTGAAAAGAGCGGCGGATTGATTGAAATCCATGATTTTTACAGTGACGATGAAGAAGCCGGATGGGTGGCCAGAAAAATTAAATTATTGGCCGGCGGCGGGATCCGGTATGAGGATATGGCGGTTCTGTACCGGACCAAATTCTGTTCCCTGAGCTTTGAAAAAGCATTCCGGAGCGCGGGGATTCCGTATAAAATGCTGGGCGCCAAGGGGTTTTTCGAACGCAAGGAAATTTTGGATATTACCTGCTATCTCACGGCCGCGGTGTTTGAAAAAGACGATGCAGCGTTTGAAAGGGTGCTCAATACGCCCAAGCGCGGCATCGGACCGGGAACGATCAAAAAAATTCACGCCCTGCGGGAAGGGGACATGAGTCTTCAGGACGCCGTACGCAAAGCCATTGAGCACAAAGTGCTGCCGGACAAAGTATACCGGGCCATGAAAACCTTGCTGGCGCTGCTCGATGACATTAAAAACATGCTGCCGGATGCCGCGGTCCGGGAAGTGCTGGATCGCGCCAATTATCTGGATTACCTGCAAAAGTATTCAAAAACCGCCAATGATTATACGGCCCGGGAAGAAAACCTGGATCAGCTGATTTATTCCGCATCGCAATATCCCACCCTGCTGGATTACCTGGAAGACGCTTCCCTGGTAAAAGAAGACAAAGACGATGAAAAAGATGCCGGCAACGCTGTCAGCCTTTCCACCATGCATGCCAGCAAAGGGCTGGAATTTTATACGGTATTTGTGGTGGGATGCGAGGAAAATCTGCTTCCCCACTGGAAATCAAAGGATTCGGAAAGCGAAATACAGGAAGAACGGCGCCTGATGTATGTGGCAATGACCCGGGCGGAACAGTATCTTTATATATCCTCTGCCAGTTACCGGAAAGGTCAGTATAACAACACCAGCCGGTTTATCGCGGAACTTTCCGAGATTGATCCGTATGCCGGATAGCAGGATGTTGAAAAACTATTGCGCTTGCCACTGCGGCGTTAAAATTCTCCTCAAAATGCTCATTTATGAGCATAAATTCCGCTTTTTCGTTTAATTTTGCCTTGCATTGGCGGCGCTCATCACGTTTTTCAATACCCTGCTGATGAGGCTTCGGCTGGAATGCGGGGGGATGCATAAAGGGGCGAATGCCATTCGCCCGCACGGGTTGGGAGGCGTTGGCCAATTTTATCAGGCGGGGGAGGGCGCTCGCCCGATGATTAATATCATATTTATTAATATTTTTTTATACTTTTAAGCTTTTGTTCAAGTTCTTCATGAAGCTTTTTTTTCTTTTCCGCCGCTTCCGACTGAATGGATTTAATCTTTTTGATTTGCGCCTCTCGGGTTTTTTTGAACTGATCCAGTTCGGATTGCAGGTTGTTGCTTTCCGGCTGGTCGGGAATTTCTTCGACGGCCAGATGGTTTTTAATAAAAAGACGGGTGCCGCCGGGTTTTTGCAGTGCATC
The DNA here is from genome assembly GCA_011390415.1 of Desulfobacteraceae bacterium. Lineage (GTDB taxonomy): Bacteria > Desulfobacterota > Desulfobacteria > Desulfobacterales > Desulfosalsimonadaceae > SURF-3. The sequence continues at coordinate 28,641 of JAABSL010000022.1, read as the reverse complement.
AATAATTCCCATGTCGTTTAGCTTCAGACACAGGCGGTTTCCTTCCTCTAAGGAAATTGAAAGAATATCACAGATATTTTCGATGGTCGGCGGTACGCAATGGGTATGTTCATGAATTCTTATAGCGGCGACCACAAGATGTGCCAGCGAATACAGATTGTCTTTTTTCATTAATATAAACCCGATAGTAAAAAAGCATGTTTGATAACTTGACACTAAAATATTTAAATCGTATCATTTGTCAAATTTTTGTCAAGATCATCACAACGCCAAGCCCCTTAACAATTCAGAAAAATATATTATTTGGAGGTTCTAATGACTGATATCTGTAATGTAACCGCGCGCGAAATCATTGATTCACGGGGAAACCCGACTGTCGAAGTTGATGTGATGCTGTCCTGCGGAGCCAGCGGCCGTGCGGCAGTCCCTTCCGGGGCTTCCACCGGCACCCGTGAAGCCCTTGAACTCAGAGACGGTGATAAAAACAGATATATGGGCAAGGGCGTTCAAAAAGCAGTCGACAATGTAAATAATATTATCGCACCGGAAATATGCGGCATGGATGCCGCTGACCAGTTTAAGCTGGATAATTTTATGATCGACCTTGACGGCACACCGAACAAAGCCAAGCTCGGCGCCAACGCCATGCTCGGGGTGTCCATGGCGGCCTCGCGGGCGGCCGCGGACGCATACGCGCTTCCCCTGTATCGCTATCTGGGCGGCCTGAATGCCAGATTTCTGCCCATGCCCATGATGAATATCGTTAACGGCGGGGCTCATGCCGCCAATAAACTGGATATCCAGGAATTCATGATTATTCCGGCAGGCGCCAAAAGTATTGCCGAAGCCGTACGCATGGGGTCTGAAACATTTCACAGTTTAAAACGGATTTTAAAAGAAAAAGGGATGAGCACGGCCGTGGGAGACGAGGGCGGATTCGCACCGGATTTTTCATCCAACGAAGAAGCCATCAAGGTGATTATGGACGCCATTTCAGCGGCCGGCTATGAACCGGGAAAAGATATCGGCCTGGCCATTGATGTGGCGGCCACAGAGTTTTATGTTGACGGCAAATATTTTCTGGAATCGGAAAATAAAAAATTGTCAGCTGCGGAACTCATCGATTATTATCAGGGGTTAATTGACAAATATCCCCTGTATTCTATTGAAGACGGCCTGGCGGAGCAGGATTGGGATAACTGGTCCCTGCTGACGGAAAAGCTCGGAAAATTTGTTCAGCTGGTGGGCGATGATGTGTTTGTAACCAATCCCGAGATTTTCGGTCAGGGAATCGCCGACGGCATCTGTAATTCCATTTTAATTAAACTGAACCAGATCGGCACGGTTTCCGAAACACTGGTCACTATTGAAATGGCGAAGCAGGCCGGGTATACCACCATTATTTCGCACCGTTCCGGAGAAACCGAGGATCATTACATCTCCGATCTGGTGGTGGGGGTCACCGGCGGACAGATTAAAACCGGTTCCATGTCCCGAAGCGACCGGATTGCAAAATACAATCAGCTGATCCGCATTGAAGAGGAACTGGGAAGCAGTGCCCGAATGGCTGAAAATGTATTTACCGGATAGTCTTTTGCCAATGCACCGGATCCGTACCTTTAAAATGAAGATTCCTTTTTATGCCGGTTTGTTGTTTCTGGTATTGCTGATGGCGGGTCCGGCAAATGCATATGTCCTTAAAGGTGAACATATTATTCAGCTGATGATCGCTGAAAATAATTTTCCCGGAACGCTTTCGCTCCAACAGCAGGTGGCTTTTTTTGATTCTCATATTGAAATCATTAATAAAGTATATGAGCAGCGGGTCTATTATCGTATTCCGGAAGAATTCCGGGCAGACATTGACGCGAAGGACCTGCAGCGGATTCATGTGGTCTCGTCGGATAAGGCCCTGACGGTGATTGACGGCCGGATTGTTGCGGAATCTGAAATATGGGCGGATCATTACAAGGATGTTTTTTTTTACCGCTCACGAAAACAACTGGTCAAAAAACTCGAATCTCTGGGGATTAATTTTTCCGTTACCAGTCTGGGACGGTATCAGGGGATGATCTGCTATATCATCGGTGCCCAATATCCTGACGAATCGGTCCCCCAGCTCTGGATTGCCAAAGACACGTTCCAGCCGGTGCGATGGATTGTTGAAACTTCAACTGTGCAGGGGATTGCAGAACATAAGGAGATTATATATTCCGACTGGAAAAGTCATTACAACTCGCGGTATCCGGATAAAATTGAGTTTTATCAGGCCAGGCAACTGATCCGGACAATGACGGTTCAGGAGGTGCAAACCAATCCGCAGTTTGCAGGAGACCTGTTTGATATCGACAATTTAAAAACAATTTATTCTCCGGGTATCATCGAAGATAAGGACGTGATCAGACAAAACGACATTCAAAGACGCATCAAAGAATTTAACCGGATATATGAATAAGTATATGAATAACTGAATGCGATTTAATTATTGAGGACTTGCAAATGGCAGAAAAGACAAAGTTCATATTTGTTACGGGCGGGGTGTTATCATCTCTGGGAAAAGGGCTTGCTTCCGCATGCATCGGCGCGCTTTTGGAAAGCAGGGGGCTGAAGGTCTCTTTGCTGAAACTGGATCCGTATATTAATGTGGATCCCGGAACCATGAATCCGTTTCAGCATGGGGAAGTGTTTGTAACCGATGACGGCACCGAAACAGACCTCGATCTGGGGCATTATGAGCGGTTTGTGAATGTCCGGTTAACCGTTGACCATAATTTTACCACGGGTAAAATTTATAATTCGGTGATCACCAAGGAAAGACGCGGAGATTATCTCGGCGGAACGGTTCAGGTGATACCGCACATCACGGATGAAATCAAAAACAGCATCAAGCTGTGCGTGGATGACGTGGATATCGTGATTGTTGAAATCGGCGGCACCATCGGCGATATCGAAAGCCTTCCGTTTCTTGAAGCGATCCGGCAGTTCCGGTTTGACGTGGGCAAGGAAAATGTGCTTTACATCCACCTGACCTTTGTACCGTATATCCCCACAGCCGGGGAAGTAAAGACAAAACCCACCCAGCACAGCGTCAAGGAACTCCGAAGTATCGGTATTCAGCCGGATATTTTGCTCTGCCGGACCGATCGCTTTCTGTCGGATGAAATAAAGTCAAAGATCGCCCTGTTCTGCAATGTCAGCAAGGATGCGGTTATTACCGCCAAAGACGTGGACTGCATCTATGAAGTGCCCCTGGTATTTAACCAGGAAGGCCTGGATCAGAAGATTCTTGAGCTGTTAAACGTTTGGACCGGCGCCCCGCGCCTTGACCCCTGGCGGAAGCTTATTGAAAAAATTCAGAATCCGAAGCATTCGGTAAAAATCGCTGTTGTGGGTAAATACACCGACCTGACCGAATCATATAAGAGTTTAAACGAGGCCCTGTTCCACGGCGGCGTGGATAATGATACCGTGGTTGATCTGCTGTTCATCGACTCCGGTACCATGGATGAAGGCAATTTTGAAGAAATGCTTTCAGACGCGGATGGCATTTTAGTGCCCGGCGGTTTTGGTTCCCGGGGGGTTGAGGGTAAAATTCTGTCCGTTAAATATGCCCGGGAAAACAAGATCCCGTATTTTGGCATCTGTCTGGGCATGCAGCTTGCGGTGGTCGAGTTTGCCCGGCATGTTGCCAACATCAAGGATGCCCACAGTTCTGAATTCGATGAGGATACCGCATCCCCGGTAATCTATCTGATGCGGGAATGGTTTGATGAAAAAACCCAGTCCGTGCAAAAAAGGGATGGCAACTCTGAAAAGGGCGGGACCATGCGGCTTGGCGCTTATCCGTGCAAGCTGACCAAAAAAGATTCCCATGCATTCAAGGCATATCAGGTGGGAAAAATTTCAGAACGGCACCGGCACCGGTATGAATTCAACAATGCATTTATGCAAGTCCTGGAGCAAAGCGGCCTGCGCATTACCGGCCTGTCGCCTCGAGAAGACCTTGTTGAAATTGTCGAATTGGAAGATCATCCCTGGTTTCTCGGGTGTCAGTTCCATCCGGAATTTAAATCGCGGCCCATGAATCCCCATCCGCTGTTTAAAGATTTTATCCGGGCATCCCTTGAAAAAAAAATCGGAAAACCGGCTGAAAGCGGCAGCTAGGCCCGTGCATCCCCAAAAACCGGCCCGGCCCGTTCCGGGCGATACACTGGGAATCATTGCGCCATCAAGCCCTTTTGACAAAGACAAATTTCAAAAAGGCCTCAGCTTTATTAAAGACCTTGGATTCAGGGTCTTTTTCCCGGAAACGATTTTTGAGCAGAAAAAATATCTGGCCGGGACGGATGCTATTCGTGCCCGGGCATTAAATGCCATGTTCGCGGACAGCGATATCAAAGGCATCATCTGTGCCCGGGGCGGCTATGGGTCGCTCCGGCTGCTTTCCTTAATTGATTTTAATCAGATTGCCCAAAATCCGAAACTGCTAGTCGGGTGCAGTGATATAACGGTTCTGCTGAATTCGCTGTTTAGCCGGTGCGGACTTGTTTCACTCCACGGCCCGATGATCGAATCCCTTGCCAATGCCACTGAACCGACCAAACACGCGTTTTCTGAAATCCTGTTAACCGATCAGAACCTGTCCATCCCGTCCGCCGATCCGGTAACCGTCCATGCCGGCCGGGCATCCGGGACACTGACCGGCGGCAATCTCACCACATTATGCCATTTGGTGGGAACGCCGTTTGCGCCGGATTTTTCCGGACACCTACTGCTGCTTGAAGACATCGGGGAATCGCCTTACCGGATTGACCGCATGCTGACGCAAATGAAAATGGCAGGATGTTTTGAGCAAATTTACGGCATTGTGCTGGGCGCTTTTACCGGTTGCGGTGATCCGGCAGACGTTTATCAGATCTTTTACGACAATTTTGCAAAAGATTCGATCCCGGTTCTGGCAGGGTTCAGCATCGGGCATGATGAACCGAATTTATCCGTTCCGTTTGGCATCCGGGCCACCCTGGACACAGACAGCGGTCTGCTTTCCTTTTCCGAATCGCTGTTTTCCTGACAGCCTTTCGGCGTAAGTTATGGGTGAGTATATGGATTCCATCGACATTGACGGGCTGATGCGGCAGGCAGTTGCCGACAATATCTTCCCCGGGGCCCAGCTGCTGGTTTCCCAAGCCGGCCGCATGATTTTCAACAGGGCCTACGGACTGGCCAATATATACACCGGCCGGCCGGTTGCCCTTGATACCCTGTTTGACCTGGCGTCTTTGACCAAGCCCCTGGCAACGGCCCTGGCCGTGATGGTACTCGTGCAGGAGGAAAAAATCACCCTGGATCAGCGCCTTTGTGCCATTATTCCTGATTTTTGCAATACACCCAAGGCCGAAATCCAAATTCAGCACCTGCTGTATCATACCGCCGGTTTGCCGGATTACCGCCCGTATTATATCGACATCAGGCACCTGGCTTTTGACCGCCGGAAGGATGCGCTGCGAAACCGGCTGATTTCAGAACCGCTGGTGTCTGAAATCGGTAAAACCACCCGGTATTCCGATATCGGTTTCATGCTTCTGGAATGGGTGATTGAGCAATTATCCGGACAGGGGCTCGACGCCTTTGTCCGGGAAAAAGTATATGCGCCCTTGGGGATGAAAGATCTGTTTTATATTGCGCGTCACCCGCAGACAAAAGCGGACCTTCCGGATAAGCATTTTGCGGCAACTGAATTTTGTCCCTGGCGGCAGAAACTGCTTTCCGGTCAGGTCCATGATGACAATGCTTATGTGATGGGCGGTGTGGCAGGGCATGCCGGTTTGTTCGGCACATCGGAATCCGTGCACGCCATTCTTATGGAACTGTTCAATGCCTTTTATGAAAAATCGCCCCCAAAAATTTTTCAGCCGGATGTGGTTCACTTGTTTCTTCAAAAAAATCCGTCCCATGAACGCACACCCGGGTTTGATACGCCTTCACCGCAGGGTTCCAGCAGCGGAGAATTGTTTGACCGGCAACATACGGTCGGACATCTGGGTTTTACCGGTACTTCCTTCTGGATGGATCTGAAACAGCAGGTGATTGTTGTCCTGCTGACCAATCGCATTCATCCGTCGCGCGAAAATGACCGGATAAAACAATTCAGGCCCCTGATTCACAACCAGGTAATGCATCGACTGAGAAGCGGGTCCTGATCCTTTTTCCGGCCGAATTCATCATCAATCGGCCGAAACCATGGTCAGGAACGAAAAGCGTTTTGCGGGTTGAACAACAGGATTTTGTTCTTGTAATGAAAGACTAATTCTGGTAGCCAATACATTTATCCAATCACGGCGGATTTCCCGACGCTGTTAGTTAGGTCAACCGGATACACATTTCACATTGTAGGTTAGGAGGCAGAGCATTGTTTTTTGATTCGTTGCTGGGTGCATTTTCAAATGATCTTGCAATAGATCTTGGGACGGCAAACACCCTTGTTTATGTTAAAGGAAAAGGCATTGTGTTGAGGGAACCGTCCGTTGTCGCCGTCAGAACAGATAACCGGATGAAGAACAAAGTCCTGGCTGTCGGTCTTGAAGCAAAAAACATGCTCGGCAGAACCCCCGGCAATATCGTGGCCATCCGGCCGATGCATGACGGCGTCATTGCCGATTTTGACGTGACGGAAGCCATGCTCCGCCATTTTATTCGCCAGGTCCATAACCGGCGCTCATTTATAAGACCGAGAACGGTTATTGCCGTACCCACCGGCATTACGCCGGTGGAAAAACGGGCGGTCAAGGAAGCGGCGGTATCTGCCGGATCAAGAGAAGTTTTTTTAATCGAAGAGCCCATGGCGGCAGCTATCGGCGCCGGGCTGCCCATTACGGAACCCACGTGTAACATGGTGGTTGACATTGGCGGCGGCACAACAGAGGTCGCCGTTATTTCCCTTGCCGGAATCGTTTACAGCCGTTCTCTTCGTGTGGCCGGTGATAAAATGGATGCCGCGATCATGCAGTATATCAAGCGAAAATACAATTTGCTGATCGGCGACCGGACCGCAGAGATTATTAAAACCACCATCGGCAATGCCTATCCGGATTCGGAAAATTACGAAACCATTGAAGTCAAAGGCCGTGATCTGGTGTCCGGTATTCCCAAAATTCTGGCCATTGACTCCGAAGAAATCCGGGTGGCAATTTCCGAACAGATTGACGCGATTGTCGAAACCACGAAAATCGCCCTGGAACAGACCCCGCCCGAGCTGGCTGCGGATATTGTTGATCGTGGAATCGTGCTCACCGGCGGCGGCGCATTACTGAAAAATCTCGATAAGCTGCTCAGAGAAGAAACCGGACTTCCCATTACAGTAGCTGACGATCCCTTGTCAACCGTGGCATTGGGATCCGGAATGACGTTGGACAGTATTGACATACTTCGACAGGTTGTTATCGATTAATCAATGTTTTCCAAGAAAACGATGGTAACTGTGGGGGCGGTGATTTTGATTGCCCTCTACATAATTGTCTTCTCCTTTGCCTATCTGCGGAAGTCTTCCGTCGGAGATATCGCTACCCGATCGGCTTTATTTATTGCCTCGCCCTTTCAGGCGGCATTTTCATCTTCCATCAATGCCATGGACGACATCTGGTCGCATTATTTTTTTTTAATTTCCGTTGCCAAAGAAAATGATCAGCTGCGGGAACAACTGGCCTGGGCGATCAATAAAAACAACGAATGCCGGGAAATTGAACTGGCCAATGCGCGTCTCAGGGAATTTGTCAAACTGAAACAGCAAAGTCCGTTTAATCTCGAATCCGCTGAAGTGATCGCCAAGGATCCGTCCCCCTGGTATCAGACAATTGTTATCAATAAAGGAACCGACGAAGGGGTCGTTGCCGGATGCCCGGTGATTGTGCCGGAAGGAATTGTCGGGTACGTCCTTACCGCAGCGGATAAAGATTCAAAAGTGCTTTTGATCATCGACCGCAACAGTTCAGTGGATGCGCTGGTTCAGCGCACCCGTGCCCGCGGTCTTGCCCAGGGCATAACCGGAAGCCTGTGCCGGTTTGATTATGCGCTGCGGAAACTGGATATCAAAATCGGAGACACCGTGGTGACTTCCGGATTTGACAATATATACCCCAAAGGGTTTCGGGTGGGGCATATATCAAAGGTGCTTCGCAGAAATTCGGGACTTTTTCAGGATGTTGAACTGACCCCGTATGTGGATTTTACCAAACTTGAAGAAGTCATGATAATATTGGATGCTCCACACCCCGACCTTGTGGAGGACTGATGCATTTTTTCGTATATTTTATTTTTTCCATTATGCTGATCTGCATTCAGACCGCACTGCTGCCGAATTTTCCGCGGCTTTTTGCTCAATATGATCTGTTCATTCCGTTTGTGGTGTATCTGACGCTTTTCAGGTCCAGCATCGGTATTCTGCCGGTGATTTTAATATCCGGATGCCTGATGGATCTCTTATCCGGTGGACATGTCGGGGTCTATATTATTACCTATCTGTTAATTCTCATTTGCTTCAGAACCACAACCGTTTATTTCCACTTTAACAATTCCGTATTGTTTCAAATTGTCGTGATTTTGTCCGTGCTTCTGGAAAATCTGATTTTCGGCATGGTGATTTCGTTGCAGACCGTCAGTTTTAATCTATCCATTTATGCCGCAGGTATAGTGGCCGTGCAGCTTATATGGGCGCTGATATCCAGTCCGCTGGTGTATCATCTGTTTGATTATCTGTTCAATGAAATTGATAAGCTGATTACCGGCGGATTGCGGGAGAAGGTTTAACCCGGTGGTGTTTTGGATGAAAGCGTTGTTTATGCGTATAAGGGCACTTGATGGCTTCGAATAATTTCCACCAGTTTTTTTATAATGTGGACAACGAGTGGTTCAGAAAGCGCCTGTTCGGCATTATGATGGTCGTTTTTGCCGCGTTCAGCCTTTTAGCGGCCCGGCTGTTTTACCTTCAGATCATTGCCGGTGATCACTATTATAAAATGTCCAAGAATAACTGCATCCGGATTCAGCGCGTTAAACCGGTCCGGGGCCTTGTTTTTGACCGCAACGGTAATCTGCTGGTGGAAAACAGGCCCTCATTTGATTTAAGTATTATTCCCTGCGATGCCAAGCCCATCGAAAAGACCATCGATAAGCTCCTGCGCCATGTTCCCGAATTTGCAGACGAAATTTGTGAAAAGGTCAGTGCCGGTAAAATCAAATACGGCTATCGGCCGCAGCTGTTGAAAAAAGACATCGGCCGGGATGCCCTGGCGCCTGTTTCCGCCCATCGGTTTGAAATCCCCGGGGTCATGATTGATATAAATTCCCGCCGGAATTATATTTATGATTCCCTGGCGTCTCATCTCATCGGGTATCTGGGAGAAATCAATGCAGCGGAACTTAAAAACGATACCTACAGGTACAAGGAAAGCGGCGATTTTATCGGGCGCTACGGGATTGAAAAATCTTATGATGCCGATTTAAGCGGTGTTCCCGGCGGCCGGATTGTCCAGGTGAATGCCATCGGGCAGGTGGTAAAAATTCTGGATACCGTGGAATCGGAACCCGGAAACAATATTTACCTGACCATTGATTTTGAGCTGCAAACAATCGCCGAAGCCCAGTTAAAGGATCAAATCGGCGCCATTGTCGCCATGGATCCAAATTCCGGAGAAATTCTGGCAATGGCCAGCAGTCCCACATACAGCCAGAATGATTTTATCAATGGCATCTCTTCGGACCAGTGGCAGCAGCTGGTTTCCGATCCGCATCGGCCCATGATGAACAAAGCGCTCCAAGGCTTATATCCGCCGGCATCAACATATAAGATTGTGACGGCCATTGCCGCCCTTGAAGAAGGGCTGATTGATGAAAATACGACCTTCTACTGTCCCGGGAGTTATTCCTATGGAAACCGGAGCTATGGCTGCTGGAAAAAGGAGGGACACGGAAAAGTCAATATTACCGATGCGATCGCCCAGTCCTGTGATGTTTTTTTCTATCAGGTCGGCAGAAAGCTTGGCGTGGATCGAATGGCCTGGTATGCAAAGGGCTGCGGCCTGGGCTCCCGAACCGGAATTAATCTTGAGAATGAGTCAGACGGATTGATACCCACGGCGGCCTGGAAAAAAAGACGGACCGGGATTTCATGGCAGGGAGGAGAAAATTTATCCATCGCCATCGGGCAGGGCTACAACCTGGTCACCCCGCTTCAAATCGCGGTACTGTTCGGTGCCGTAGCCAACGGCGGCACTGAATACCGGCCCCGGATTTTAAAAAAAGTTCAAACGGTGGGCGGTCAGATTGTCAAAACCGGGCAGCCGGAAATCATCGGAAAGCTGCCGGTTAGCCCGCAAACACTGGATCTTATCCAAAACGGCTTAAGAGAGGTGGTAAACGACCGTCACGGCACTGCCCACTGGTATGTTTATGATAAAGAAATCGATATCAGCGGCAAAACCGGCACGGCCCAGGTGGTCAGCCTGAAAACGGAAAAAGAAATGGAAAACAAGAAAAAATCCGTTTCATATGATTCCCATGCCTGGTTTGTGGGATATGCGCCCACGGAAAAACCTGAAATTGTGGTGTCGGTGCTGGTGGAACACGGAAAGCACGGCTCCAGCGGTGCCGGCCCCATTGCCAAGGAAATGATTGTGTCTTACTTAAATAATATGGTAGATAATACAACGATTATGTCGAAAAAATAAGGAGATCCTTTAGATGTCAGGTTCAAAAACCAATGGCGACCATACCAGCGATACCAGTGAAGTAACCGTTCCGCCCAATTTTATCCGGTACATCATAGAAGAAGACATGGCCACCGGCAAATATGACGGGCGCGTGGTCACCCGGTTCCCCCCGGAACCCAACGGGTATCTGCATATCGGCCATGCAAAATCCATATGCCTGAATTTCGGTCTTTCCAGAGAATACAACGGGACCTGTCATTTAAGATTTGATGATACGAACCCGGGCAAGGAAAATATTGAATATGTCAATTCCATTCAGGAAGATGTGAAATGGCTGGGGTTTAACTGGAACGATCATCTTTATTTTACATCCGATTATTTTGACCGGCTATTTGAATACGCGGTGCAGCTGATTCAAATGAACAAAGCCTATGTGGACAGCCAGAGCGCAGAGCAGATCCGGGAAAACCGCGGCACCTTGAAAGAGCCGGGAAGCAACAGTCCCTATCGCAACCGGACCGTGGCGGAAAATCTTGCGCTGTTTCAGAAAATGAAAAACGGTGAGTTTGACGAAGGCGCCTGTGTGCTCCGGGCCAGGATCGATATGGCCTCCCCCAGCATCATCATGAGAGATCCGACTTTGTACCGCATCCGAAAACTGGATCATCACCGGACAAACGACCAGTGGTGCATTTACCCGATGTATGATTTTGCCCATTGTTTGTCGGATTCCATTGAAAAAATAACCCATTCTCTCTGCACACTGGAATTTAAGAACAACCGGGAACTCTATGACTGGATTTTAGATGCCCTGGATGTTTATCACCCCCAGCAGATCGAGTTTGCCCGGCTGAATCTCAGCTATACGGTTTTAAGCAAAAGAAAACTCATTGAACTGGTGCAGCAGAATCACGTCTCCGGATGGGATGATCCCCGAATGCCGACCATTTCCGGCTTGCGTCGTCGCGGTTACACGCCTGCGTCTGTCCGGAATTTCTGCGAGCGCATCGGAGTGGCCAAACGGGACAGTACCGTTGATGTGGCATTGCTGGAATACTGCATTCGTGAAGATTTAAACAAAACAGCACCGCGTGTCATGGGGGTTTTAAATCCCCTTCGGGTGGTGATTGAAAATTTTCCGGAAGACCTGACCGAGGAGATGGATGCGGTGAATAATCCGGAAGATCCAACCATGGGATCCCGCAAAATACCGTTCTCCAAAGTATTGTACATCGAACAGGATGATTTTATGGAAGATCCGCCCAAAAAATTTTTCCGGTTGGGGCCCGGCCGGGAAGTGCGCCTGCGGTATGCCTATTTTATCACCTGCACGGATGTTATTAAAGATGACAGCGGCAAGGTGGTTGAGCTGCGCTGCACCTATGATCCGGCAACCCGCGGCGGGGACGCCCCGGACGGCCGAAAGGTAAAAGCGACCCTGCACTGGGTATCGGCGCAGCATGCCGCAAGCGCGGAAGTCCGGTTGTATGAAAATTTATTTGAAGCAGAAAACCCGGCCGCTGCCGACGATTTCAAAGCCACCTTAAATGACAATTCAGTCCGGATATTAAAAGACTGTAAACTCGAGCCCGGCCTTGGGTCTGCGGAACCGGGATTCCGCTGCCAGTTTGAACGGTTGGGCTATTTTTGTGCGGATATCAAGGATTCGGCACCGGACAATCTTGTTTTTAACCGCATTGTCACGTTGCGGGACATGTGGGCAAAAATTAAAAAGCAGCAAAAAAAATAAATATTTTATTTTCGATAAATTTAAACTTAAATTCAGATAGTTGAATACGAACAGGGTTGTCCGCTGAATTGCGGAAATCAAATTGATACTTGACCGGCACGGGTTCATAATTACTTTTAGGCCATGGTTTACTGATTATCTGCTTTGATATTCAGCTGACAATGATAATTAATTGATCATTGAAAACAAAACCCTCTAAACATGGAGGTGTATTATGAACGAAATATGCATCGAAGTAAAAGATTATGAAGATATTCTCCCTGAATTGAGTGAAGCGCTGGCGCAATTAAACGATGATCTGATCGGTGATGAACTGCTCTGGATCTAAATAAATCTGATTTTATATGTCGCTCGACTTGAAAAGGCGGCGGGTTTGTAAAAAAGCCCGTCGCCTTTTTTATTTATAAACGGATAAAAATAGTTTAAAGTGAAACAAAAAAATTCAATAAAGCACCATCGAAAGCGTTAACCCATTCCATAATCCATTTAATGTCAGGGAGGTGTGTGTATGCTGGACTTTACCCTTACCGAGGAACAGACCGAACTTAAATTAAAGGCCCGTGAGTTTTCTTTAAAAAATGTCCTGCCGGTTGCCGCATATTACGATGAAATCGACAAAACACCGGTTGCCGTATTAAAAAAAGCCTTTGAAGCCGGGCTCACCAATGGGGATATTCCGACCAAATATGGCGGGAAAGGTTATGGCATCATCGAAGGCGTTGTTATTACCGAAGAAATCGCCGCCGCCTGTCCGGGTATTGCCACCTCCGTGTTTGATAATTCGCTGGGCTTGGAACCGTTAGTTTTGTCCGATAATGAACAGGCCAGGCAAACCTATCTTCCGAAAATCGCCAAAGAATTCAAACTGATCAGTTTTGCGACATCCGAGCCCATGATGGGTTCGGATGTCTCCGGCATTCGATGCACGGCCACCAAAGACGGGGAGGACTACATATTAAACGGAACAAAATACTGGGTGACCAACGGAGGGATTGCCGATTATTTTTCTATTTTTGCCACTGAAGATCCAAAGTCCAAACATGAGGGAATTTGTGCGTTTCTGGTTGAAAAAGAATGGGAGGGAGTGTCAATCGGCGCAACAATCCCCAAGCTGGGCCAGCGATGCTCCAATACGGTCGGCATTCATTTCAACAATGTCCGCGTTCCCAAAGAAAATATTCTGGCCCCGCCGGGAAAAGGCTTTGTCCTGGCCATGAAAACATTTTCCCGAACCCGCGCAGCCATCGGGGCATTTGCTGTCGGCGCTGCCCGGGCCGCAATGGAGTATGCCCTGGACTATGCAAAAAAACGCCGGGCATTCGGGGCCAAAATTTCCGATTTCCAATCCATCCAGTTTAAACTGGCCGAAATGTATCAAAAAGTTGAAACATCGCGCTTGCTGGTATGGAAAGCCTCCTGGGAAGCTGACAATGGCATTGATCCGACGATTTCAGCATCCATTGCCAAGTTTTATGCCACGGAAGTGGCCCTGGAAGTGGTAAGCGAGGCCCTGCAGATCTTCGGGGGATATGGCTATACCAAGATGTATCCCATTGAAAAACTGTATCGGGATGTCCGGTTATATCGGATTTACGAAGGGACCAGCGAAATTCAGCGGATGATTGTCTCCGGGTATGTGCTCAACAGTTATCAGGCTGTGATGCCCCCATTGGAAGATCTTTCCCTGCACTGGAAAAAGAATCCCGAAGAGGTAAACCAGCCGGAAGCGGAAGACTCAACTGCCTGGCGCTGCAAGATATGCGGCCATGTTCATTACGGAAAAGAGGCCCCGGAACAATGTCCGTACTGCTTTTTCCCCAAAGCCTCGTTTAAAAAAACTGAGTAGATTGCGGGCACGGGTAAATGTATTTTCCCGTGCCCGGCATGGCAAAATCCGCTAGTGTCACGTCATTTGATCCTTGACGTGGCACTATTGATTATTCCAGCCGGATCAGCTCATATTTTCTGGAACCCAGACCGATTTCTTCGGCATACTTCAGCTGGTGCTCCCAGTCGATATCGGGATAGACCCCTTTAAATTTGTCTTCGCCTGGTCCGGTATGGGTTGTCAGGCATGTGTGATGCAATGCCGGTTCCTCGTTGACAAGATCCACACTGGCCTGATCAATGGCCACCGGATCGGTGGAAGCCACCACACCGATATCGCCGACAATCGGGGCGTCGTTGTAAGGAAGGCAGTCACATCCGGGGGACACATGATTGATAAAATTAACAAAGAAAGACTTACCGGTTTTTGAATCCAGCACGCCTTTGGTGTATTCCACCATTTTTTCCAGAAAAACCGGTACGGATTGATTCCACTGGATCTGGATCGCGTTATTTTCGCAGACGATAATACATTCCCCGCACCCGATACATTTTTCCGGGTCAATCTGTGCTTTTTTTTCCGCCATGGAAAGGGCTTTCTGGGAACAATGCACCACACATTCTCCGCACCCGATACATTTTTTCTTTATCACTTTGGGCGCAACATCAGAATGCTGTTCCATTTTTCCCCGCCGTGACGCACATCCCATGCCGATATTTTTAATTGCCCCGCCGTAACCGGATAATTCGTGGCCCTTGAAATGGGCCACTGAAATAAGCGCGTCGGCATTCACAATTTCCTTGCCGATAAAGACTTTTTCAAATCGCTTCTGGTTAACGGTCACCGCTGTTTCCGTTCGTCCGCGCAGACCGTCGGCAATAATGAGCGGTGCTTCAATAACGGAATAGTCAAATCCGTTTTGGATGGCCGTGAGCAGATGATGGGGCGCGTCTCCCCGGGTGCCGGCATACAGGGTATTGGCGTCTGTCAGAAAAGGGATGGCGCCGGTTGATTTAATGGTTTTAACCACCTGGCGGATATAAACCGGACGAATGAATGCCGTATTGCCGAGTTCGCCGAAATGAAGTTTCACCGCTGTCAGATCTCTTTTTTGAATCCGGTCGTTGATGCCGGCCGCAATTAACAGGTCATGCAGTCTGGAAATAAAATTTTTTTTATATGTGGCCCGGAAGTTAATAAAGTAGACAGGACTTGCCATGATATCCTCTTAAATATGGGGTTCAAAAACAAAGGTCATCTTTAAGCCGTATTCCTACCATAAGTTGTGAAGATGTAAAAGATGAAAAAATGTGCAAATAACTTGATTTAAATTTTCAAATTTCATATTTTTTGGCCACGTCACGGAAAATGCCGGACAGATTTTTCTGCGAAAGATTTCCAGCGCGTTCTCATCTGCCGCTGTTTACGCCCTGAGCGTAAAAAAACACCACAATACGATTCACCATCATTACGCGATAATTATAATGTTTGATCGACGGCTGATAAATTATTTTGACTGGGGCCTGCTGGGCATCACTTCCATGATCTGCGGCATCGGGCTGATTTTGCTTTACAGCGCGGTTCATGTGGATGAATCCGTGGTTCAGATGTCTGTCTTTTACAAACAGATATTCTGGCTCGGTCTGGGCCTGACGGTTATGTTTTTATCGTTTGTTTTTAATTACAAGCACCTGGATAAATGGGCGCCGGTGATCTATTTTGTCAGCATAATGCTTCTGGTCTGCGTTCATATTGTCGGTAAACAGGCCGGCGGGTCCACCCGATGGCTGGTTCTGGGCCCCTTTACCCTCCAGCCTTCCGAACCTGTAAAAATTGCCGTCATTATCATGTTTGCCCGGTATTTTTCGTATAATGTGCAAAAGACCGGCCTGGATTTTCGGCGGCTGTTTATCCCCATGCTTTTAGCGGCGGTCCCGTTTTTTTTGGTGGCAACACAGCCCGACCTCGGCACCGCGGGAACCATACTGCTGATTGCCGCTTCCATGGCCGTATTTGCAAAAATTGATCGCAAAACGTTTATTGCGCTCATCCTTGTTTCAGTGATTGCAATTCCCATGGGCTGGAAGATCCTGGAACCGTATCAGAAAGAACGCCTGATGACCTTATTGTCTCCGGACAGTGACCCGCTCGGCGCCGGATATCATATCCGTCAGTCCAAAATTGCGGTGGGATCCGGACTGGCGTTTGGCAAAGGCTATCTTCAGGGAACCCAGAAAAAATTGTCATTTTTGCCCGAGCAGCATACGGATTTCATATTTTCCGTACTGGCCGAAGAGTGGGGATTTGCCGGCTCCGTGTTTTTGCTGTTTATGTTTTTACTGTTGATTGCGTTTGCATTAAACATTGCCCACGGATGTCGGGATTCTTTTGGCACCATCCTGTGTGTGGGGGTGGCGGCCATGATTTTCTGGCAGGTGTTCATCAACATGGGGATGGTCATGGGCCTGATGCCGGTCGTCGGCATGCCCTTGCCACTGATTAGTTATGGCGGGTCATCGGTGCTGACAATTTTTATGGGCATCGGCTTGTTAATGAATGTCAGCATGAGACGGTTTACCAAACAGTAGTATGGATATAAAAATTACAATTATCTTTTCGAAAAAACTTGAAAAATTATTCAATTTGAGTTTGATTATCTGAATTGACGCACAGGTGAAGAATCCGCACTATAAAAAATGTATAAATTTTTAAAAATATTTTGACAAACAATATCTATAGGTGATAATGCCTTTTGTTTAAATATTAGAAATGATGAGTTGACATCAACAATTATATAATTAGGGATAGCGAGTTCGGGCGGAGGTTTTTATGGTAAGTTTGAATGGCACTGTGGTGATCCAGATTATTAATTTTTTATTTCTGATATGGGCTTTAAATGCGGTTTTATATAAACCCATCAGACGTATCCTGTCGCAAAGAAATGAAAAAATTACTGGACTTGAAGACGGCATTGATCAATCTGAGAACAGCGCGCTTGAAAAAGATCTGGCACTAAAATCCGGAATCAAAAAGGCGCGCGAAAACGGTCTTAAAGAAAAGGAAGCCCTGGAAAACGAAGCCAGAGCAGAAGAAGCCAAAATCATTGAAAAGATTAATGAAAAAGCGCGAACGGACCTTGCGGAAATTCGGGAGAAAATCGCAAAAGAGGCGAATGAGGCGCGTCTGGCTCTTTTAAAGGAAGTGGACAGTTTTGCTGAAGATATCAGCCGGCGCATTTTAGGGAGGACAGTTTAATGAAATTATTAAAATGGACCCGGAAAAATTTTTCTGCCGTTGTCGCTCCGGCGGTATTTCTGCTTATGGTGTCGGCGGAAGTGGTATTGGCCGCTTCGGGCGGCGGGGAACACGGGGGCGGTGGCGGAAAGGGTTGGGCTGCCACGGATACCTATCGTGTCATGAATTTCGCCGTTCTGGCGATTGCATTATTTTTTCTCTTAAGAAAACCGGCGTCCCAGTTTTTAAATGACCGGATTCAAAATATCCAGGAGCAGCTTGAAGATCTGGAGGCCAAGAAAGTCGAAGCGGAAAAAAAGCTGGCCGAGTATGAAGGAAGATTGTCCGCGTTGAGCGGTGAGTCTGAGAAAATAATCGATCAATACAAACAGCAGGGCATGGCATTACGGGATAAAATTCTTGAAGAAGCCGCGTCTGCCGCGAATAAGCTGGAAGAACAGGCCCGTCGCACCATCGATCATGAGTTTGCCCAGGCCCGGCAGCAGCTTGAAGAAGAGGTTTTTGAAAAGGCCATTGCAAAGGCTGAGGAAAAACTGAAAAAGAGCATTACTGATCAGGACCAGAACAAGCTTGTGGATGAATACTTAACCAAGGTGGTGACAAAGTGAGAACTTCAGCTATTGCAAGACGATATGCGAAAGCATTGATTTTGATTGGTAAAGAAGACGGCAATGCAGAGACATACAGGCAGGAACTGGAAACAATTGTCGCCCTGCTGGATAAAGAATCGATGCTGGAGCAGGCAGTCAGCAATCCTTTATATAATGCAGCAAGCCGTCGAAATGTATTGGTAGCTGTGATTGATAAGCTTGAGTTATCTAAAGTTATAAAATCATTTGTTTTATTGCTGTTTGATAAAGCAAGGATCAATTTTTTGCGTGATGTTACCGCAAATTACAGCGTTTTTGCCGACGAACTGAAAGGTATTGTCCGGGCGGACCTGACCACGGCAACCGACCTGACGGAAGAAACACTGGAACAGATTCGTAAATCTCTGTCCGAAATGACCGGTAAAAGTGTTTCGCTGGAAGCGAAAACAGATATCAGTCTCATTGGCGGGATCGTAACCAGAATAGGAGACCTTGTGTTGGATGGAAGCATCAAAACACAATTACAAAATATGAGAGAATCATTAAAAAGGGGTGAGAGTGTCTAATGGAAATTAAAGCCGAAGAAATAAGTCAGATTATTAAAGATCAGATTCAGGATTTTGACAAGAAAATCGAACTTAGTGAAACCGGTACCGTCTTGTCAATCGGTGATGGGATTGCCCGTGTTTATGGCCTTGAAAAAGTTCAGGCATTGGAACTCGTTGAATTTCCTGGTGGTATTCTCGGGCTTGCATTGAACCTTGAAGAAGACAACGTGGGCGTTGCTATTCTGGGCGAGGATATCCACATCAAAGAAGGGGATATCGTCAAACGAACCGGCCGGATTGCAGAAGTTCCCGTTGGCGATGCCGTTTTGGGACGTGTTCTGGATGCAGCGGGCCAGCCTCTGGATGGCAAGGGACCGGTTGAAGCGACGGAAACCAGACGTATCGAAATGGTCGCCCCCGGTGTTATCGCACGTAAGAGTGTTCATGAACCCTGTTATACCGGTCTTAAAGCGGTTGACGGAATGACACCTGTCGGACGCGGACAGCGCGAGCTGATCATCGGTGACCGTCAGATCGGCAAAACCGCGGTTGCGGTAGATGCCATTCTGGCTCAGAAAAATACGGATATTTACTGTATTTATGTTGCCTGCGGCCAGAAAAAATCAACCGTTGCCCAGGTGATCTCAGTTCTGGAAAAACACGGTGCCATGGAATACACCACCGTCATCGCCGCCTGTGCCAGTGACCCGGCTGCTCAGCAGTATCTTGCGCCGTATGCCGGAACATCAATGGGCGAATTTTTCCGTGACAACGGAAAACACGCCTTGATTGTCTATGATGACCTTTCCAAACAGGCGGTCGCTTATCGCCAGGTCTCACTGCTCCTGCGCCGGCCGCCGGGACGCGAAGCATTCCCCGGAGATATTTTCTATAACCATTCACGTCTGCTTGAACGATCCGCTAAGTTAAATGACGAGCTTGGCGCCGGATCATTAACCGCACTGCCGATTATCGAAACCCAGGCCGGTGACGTTTCCGCTTTTATTCCGACAAACGTTATTTCTATTACTGACGGTCAGATTTATCTTGAGCCCAGCCTGTTTTTTGCCGGTGTTCGTCCTGCCATCAACGTCGGCCTTTCCGTTTCCCGCGTCGGCGGCGCTGCCCAGGAAAAAGCCATGAAGCAGGTGGCCGGTACCCTTCGACTGGATCTTGCTCAGTACCGGGAACTGGAATCATTTGCCGCGTTCGGCTCGGATCTCGATGCGTCGACTCAGAAACAGCTGACCCGTGGTGCACGCCTGGTTGAAATCCTGAAGCAGCCCCAGTACCAGCCGCTTCCGCTTGAAAAACAGGTTGCAATCATGTTTGCCGGCACCCAGGGATATCTGGATGCACTGCCGTTGACGGTTCTGGCCAAATATGAAGCCGGACTCTACCAGTTCATTGAAAGCCGGTACCCGCAGATTTTTTCCGGTATTGCAGATGAGAAAAAGATATCAGATGATATGGAAGCGTTATTGAACAAAGCACTGACCGAGTATGGTGACGAGTTCAAGGACACCATCAAGTAATTGTTGATGGTTTCATACCTAACATTGAATAAATTATGCTGATAAGGGCAGTAAATATATGGCATCACTAAAAGAAGTACAACAAAAAATATCCAGCGTTAAAAAGACCCGGCAGATTACAAAAGCCATGAATATGGTGGCAACGTCCCGGTTACGCGGTGCCCAGACTGCAATGGAAGCGTTTCGGCCCTATGCGGAAAAATTTTCCGAAGTACTGGGAAATATTGCCGACAAGGCAGGAGGCAACGCAAGTCCCCTGTTAACTCCCCGTAATGAAGTTAACAGTGTGAATATTGTTTTAATGACCTCTGACCGCGGTCTTTGCGGGGGATTTAATGTAAATCTGATGGAAGCTGCCGAAGAATTGATGAATGAAAAGGTGAGCCAGGGAATTGATGTCTCATTCACCAATTTCGGGAAAAAAGGCCGTGACCGGTGCCGCAACAACAAGCTCCAGATCACCAATCAATATCTGAACGTTGTGGGCGGTAAATTCGGTTTTAATGTGGCGTCCACATCCGGTCAGGAGTTAATTGACGGGTTCTTGGACGGCAGCTTTGATGAGGTTTATGTCGTCTATGCCACTTTTCAGGGAATTGCGGCACAGCCGCCGGTCATCAAAAAGCTGTTGCCGATCCCGATCATTGAAACAGCTGAAACGGATACGGATGAAGATCAACCCTATCTGGCGGAGCATATTATTGAACCCTCACCCAACGAATTATTAAATGAAATGCTCCCGAAAAATGTTTTTATTCAGATTTTCAATGCATTGCTTGAGACATCGACCAGTGAACATGCGGCGCGCATGAAGGCAATGGACAATGCGACCAAGGCATGTAACGATATGATCGAGAATCTGACACTGGCATACAATAAAGCCCGCCAGGCGGCAATTACAATGGAGCTGATGGATATTATCGGCGGCGCCGAAGCACTGAAGGGATAACCCGCAAAACAATATTTGCATTATATAGTCTTTTAGGAGGTCTTTCAAATGGGAGAAAACATAGGTAAGGTTACACAGGTAATGGGTCCTATTGTCGATGTGGAATTCGAACAGGGCAATCTGCCTGAGATACTTACGGCACTTTTAATTACCAATGCGACGATCAATGATGAACCGGATAATCTGGTGGTTGAGGTTGCACAGCACTTGGGTGATAATGTGGTCCGTACAATCGCAATGGATGTTACAGACGGTCTTGTCCGCGGCCAGGCGGTAAAAGATACCGGCAGCCCGATTATGATGCCGGTGGGCGAAGCGTCCCTCGGACGGGTGATGAACGTGGTCGGCAAACCGGTGGACGGTCTGGGTGAGGTCAGCCACGAAAAAATGATGCCGATTCACAGGCCGGCCCCCAAACTGACCGAACAGGATACCTCGGTCCACGTACTGGAGACCGGTGTCAAGGTTATTGACCTTCTGGTTCCCTTTCCCCGCGGCGGTAAAATGGGGATGTTCGGCGGCGCCGGTGTTGGTAAAACCGTTATCATGATGGAAATGGTTAACAATATTGCCATGCATCATGGCGGTATTTCCGTATTTGCGGGCGTTGGAGAAAGAACACGTGAAGGTAACGACCTGTATCACGAAATGAAGGATTCCGGTGTTCTGCCAAAAGCCGCATTGATTTACGGCCAGATGACTGAGCCTCCCGGAGCCCGTGCCCGTGTGGCGCTGTCCGCATTGACCTGCGCTGAATATTTCAGGGATGTGGAAGGCCAGGACGTTTTGATCTTTATTGATAATATTTTCCGGTTCACTCAGGCCGGTTCAGAGGTATCTTCTTTGCTGGGACGCATGCCGTCTGCGGTTGGTTATCAGCCGACGCTGGCTGTTGACCTCGGTGGTCTTCAGGAACGGATTACATCCACGGACAAAGGCTCTATTACCGCTGTCCAGTGTGTTTATGTTCCCGCCGATGACTTGACCGACCCCGCACCCGCCACTACATTTGCGCATCTTGACGGAACCGTTGTTTTGTCCCGCCAGATCGCAGAGCTCGGTATTTATCCGGCAGTGGATCCGCTCGACTCCACTTCCCGGATTCTGGATCCTGCGTATATCGGTGAAGAACATTATGAGGTTGCCCGTGAAGTTCAGCAGATTCTCCAGAAGTATAAAGAACTTCAGGATATTATCGCCATTCTGGGTATGGATGAATTGTCTGATGAAGATAAAATTACGGTATCCCGTGCACGAAAAATGCAGCGATTCCTGTCGCAGCCGTTCCATGTTGCGGAAACTTTTACCGGTCTGTCCGGCGAGTATGTAAAGATTGCGGATACGATCCGGGCATTTAAGGAAATTTGTGAAGGTAAGCATGATGACCTTCCGGAACAGGCTTTTTACATGGTCGGCACGATTGAAGCAGCTCAGGAAAAAGCCAAAAAGATGTCATCATAATATAAAGGTAGGGGAAACTCATGGCTGGATTATTAAAATTAGAAGTCGTAACCCCGGTAAAATATGTTGTCAGCGAAGATGTTGAAATAGTTATGGCGCCCGGAACGCTCGGTGAATTTGGCGTGTTAAGCGGTCATACCCCCTTTTTAACATCACTGAAACCCGGCAGAATTAATTATAAAGACAGCTCCGGCAAAGAAAGAACAATTTTTGTTAGTGGGGGTTTTTCGGAAGCGCTTCCGGATCGGGTGACTATTTTAGCGGAGTCCGCTGAAAGAAGACGGGATATTGATATCGATCGGGCACGTGCGGCATTGGAACGCGCCCAGCAGCGCCTGGCTGAGGAAAAAGCTGAGAATATAAGTTTTGAGCGAGCCAAAGCTGCGATGTACCGTGCCATTGAAAGAATTCGAATTGCTGAAACCAAGGGCATGTAAGATATTTAACACCATTTGCAGGTTGCCGAATTTCTCTTTTGGCAATATCTGATCATAAATAAAAGGCAAATCATGATTTGATTTGCCTTTTTTTATGAAATTTAAATAATTTTTCTGGTAGAAGATGATGATGAAAAACGTAAATGACACGATTGGAATTATTATCCTGGCCGCAGGCAAGGGAACCCGCATGAAGTCAGATAAGGCAAAAGTGCTGCATCTTCTTTCCGGCCGGCCGTTAATCCTGCATGTTGTTGAAACAGCCGCAAAAGTTGAAGGAAAAGATATTATTGTGGTGGTGGGGCATGAGGCCAAAAGAGTCAAAGAAGTGGTTTCTGAAAATGCAGATGTTAAATTTGCATTGCAAAATGAGCAAAAAGGTACCGGGCATGCGGTTTTGTGCGCATTGCCGCATTTATCAGAAGACTGCGGGCATGTTGTCATATTATCCGGAGATGTTCCGTTGATCCGGCACGCGACGATTCTGGATCTCATCGAAGACCATATACATTCTGAAAATGCAGTGACCGTTTTAGGCGTTTGTCTTGAAAATCCTTTTGGATACGGCCGGCTGGTGGAAAGCGGGCCCAACGGCATTGAAAAAATTGTGGAAGAAAGAGATGCTGATGAATCAGAAAAAAAAATAAATACTGTGAATTCCGGCATATATTGTGTTAATAAAAATTTTCTGGGACAGGCATTGTCTGAGGTGACTGCTGACAATAATCAAAATGAGATTTATTTGACGGACATTGTGCAAATTGCCAGTCAGTCTCACAAAAAAATCGGATTAAAAATCTGTGATGAGCCAACAGAAGTGATGGGCGTAAATACCCTTGACGAATTGCGGAATATAGAATCCATACTGACGGGATCATGAAAATATCTTGACTTTAAAACGTTGCAAATATTATAACTAAATCAAATAAGTGAGGTAAAAATTGGATAACGATAATGTAATGCTCCAATTTGATCAAATTGAACAAAAGGTTGGAAATTTAATTAAGCGGTGTAACGCTCTTGAAAATTTAAACTTGGAACTTTCCGACAAAGTAAAAGGCCTGGAGGCTGAGCTTAAAAACAAAGTTGAAGTAGAAAATAAACATTCGGAACAAAAGGCATTGATTCGTTCTAAGGTAGACAGCATTTTGGCAAAACTTAACAATATTAATGATAATAAAACCGGGTAAAACAAATTTTCCGGTGGGGGAAGTGGTAATAAATCCGTGGAGCAGGTAATAAAGATTGAACTTCTGGGGGAGACTTTTAAGTTTAAGTCCGAAGAAAACCGTAAAAATTTAAAAGAGATCTTATCCTATTTAATGAGTGAACTCCACAAAGTTGAAGAACAGTTTCCTCCCCACGCATTAAAAACCAACAAATTAGCCATAGTTGTCATGACTGCATTAAATATATCCAAACAATATATTGAGTTGACCAACAGTCATTCTGATTTTTTAGAGACTGTTTCATCCCGGACACTGAAACTGGATGAAATGATTGACAAGCGATAAGTTTTTCCTGTTTTGCCGAAGTTTTTGAAAATATTAGGATTGCTCTCACGCGATATCTTGGTAACGAATAAATTGATATGATGTTTTACCCCTGCTGTTTTCGTGATTGGATTATGTCCCTTGACCCAACACTAACATTAAGGGAGCCTTCACTGGTTTTGGTGAGCAAGTTCCGCTTGTACGGAAAAGCCTAAAGAAGCTATAGGGCGCCCACCTTGACGGTCAGGTTCAAGGTTTATCCAACACGGCTTCGGGCGGGGGTATTCATTTCATCAGCGGTTGCTTTTTCCCGGCAACAGCGGTCGTCCCTCCATTGTTTAAATTTACTTCATCTTTCCAGCCTTTTACCCAAATCAATTTTTTTGTTTATATCTCATTGTCGTCTTATCTTTATAGTTATATCTATAATAACATATGCAGGAGAGAATGAATGGATGGAACATATATTTTATTAATTATGATTGGCGCGATATGCGGGTGTGTGGGCGCTTATTTCTTTCGTGAGCGAATCGTTTCGCAAAAGATGAAGGATGCGGATGATAAAGCCCGAATGATTGTTGAGTCCGCCGAGCGTAAATCGGAAGCCCTTGTAAAGGAAGCACAGCTTGAGGCCAAAGACCGCCTTTTCAAAATGAAAAGCGATTTTGATGCCGAGACGGTTGAAGCCCGGGCTGAATTGAAAAAACTTGAAAACCGGTTACAGCAAAAAGAAGAAAACATAGAGAAAAAAAATGAACAGGTGGAACTTCAGCAAAAGGAAGTCTTTCGCAAGGAAAAGGAACTTAATAAAAGAGACAGTAAACTGTCTGCCATGGAAAAGAATTATCAAGAGTTAATTGAAACTCAGAAACAGCAGCTGGAAACGATATCCGGACTCACGGCGGAGGGGGCAAAAGAACTGCTGATTCAGTCCATGGAAAATGAAGCCCGGCACGACGCGGCAAAAATTGTTAAACGGATCACAGCAGAAGCGAAAGAGAATGCGGACAAGGAAGCCAAAAAGATTATGGCCACCGCCATGCAGCGCTATGCGGGTGATTTTGTTGCTGAACGTACTGTATCTGTTGTTCAGCTTCCGGATGATGAAATGAAAGGCCGCATCATCGGCCGTGAAGGCAGAAATATTCGGGCGCTGGAAGCCGCCACCGGCATTGACTTGATTATCGATGATACACCGGAAGCGGTTATTCTCTCGGGGTTCAACCCGGTCCGGCGGGAAGTGGCCCGCCTGTCCCTGATCCGGTTAATTGAAGACGGACGCATTCATCCGGCCCGAATTGAGGATGTTGTTAAAAAAGTCACGGAAGAAGTGGAAATCGAAATCAAGGAAGCCGGCGATCAGGCGGCATTTGATCTCGGGGTTCACGGGATCAGCAATGAATTAATCAAGGTACTGGGCCGGTTGAAATTCCGGACCAGTTATGCCCAAAATGTGTTGCAGCATTCCGTTGAAGTGGGTTTTTTATGCGGCGTTATGGCGGCGGAACTGGGTCTGAACGTAAAACTGGCCAAACGGATGGGCCTGCTTCATGATATTGGAAAAGCGATTGATCATGAAGTGGATGGCGCCCATGCGGACCTGGGGGCCAAACTGGCCAAAAAATGCGGGGAATCCCCAAAGGTGGTTTATGCCATTGCCGCCCATCATGAAGCAGTGCCACCGGAAAGTGTTTATGACCTTCTGGTGCAGGCGGCAGACAGTCTCTCCGGTGCCCGTCCCGGCGCCCGGAAAGAATTGCTGGAAAGTTATATCAAACGCCTGGACGAACTGGAAGCCATCGCCAATGGATTTAAGGGGGTTTCCAATTCATATGCCATTCAGGCGGGCAGGGAGCTGCGGGTCATTGTGGATGGCGGATCGCTTTCGGATGACGAATCAACCATGCTGAGCAAGGATATTGTTAAAAAAATTGAAGAATTGCTGACATTCCCCGGCCAGATAAAAGTGACCGTGATCCGTGAGACCCGGGCAGTGGAATACGCAAACAAATAGGAATCGTTGCACATGAATGTGATTAATATACTCCGGGAACGCGGTTTTATTGAAAATATGACGCATGAAGAGGAGCTTCATGAGTATCTGGAAGCCGGCAGTGCGTCGTGTTATATCGGTTTTGATCCAACCGCGGCCAGTCTTCACGTGGGGAGCCTGGTTCCCATTATGTCTCTTGCCCATATGCAGCGAAACGGTCATCATCCCATTGCCCTTGTCGGCGGCGGAACAGGTCTAATCGGTGATCCCAGCGGTAAAACGGAAATGCGGAAGCTTATCACCAAAGAAGATGTTGAATTTAACAAAGTCGGCATCCGAAAACAATTGGCCAATTTTATCAATTTTTCAGATCACAGTGCCGAAATGGTGGATAACGCCGATTGGCTGACCGGATTAGGGTATATTGATTTTTTGAGGGACATCGGCCGCTTTTTTTCAGTCAACCGGATGATAAAGGCCGAAAGCTACAAACTGCGGCTGGAATCGGATGAGGGCTTAAGTTTTATTGAATTTAATTACATGCTCCTTCAGGCCTATGATTTTATGAAACTGGCTGAATCTCACGGCTGCCGCCTGCAGATGGGGGGAAGTGACCAGTGGGGCAATATTGTGGCCGGAGTCGACCTGGTGCGCCGAAAACTGCAGCAGACCGCATTCGGTATCACATTTCCGCTAATTACTACCAGTACGGGCGCTAAAATGGGAAAAACAGCCAATGGTGCTGTCTGGCTGGATTCAGAACGGACTTCTCCTTATGATTATTATCAATTCTGGGTAAATACGGACGATAATGATGTGGCCCGGTTTTTGGCCTTGTTTACTTTTTTGCCCATGGAAGAGATTGGCGAAGTTAAAAACCTGGAAGGAGCTGATTTAAACAGTGCAAAATCCATTTTAGCCTATGAAGCCACCAAATTATGTCACGGTCAGGAGGAATCGCAGAAAGCCAAACACAGTGCGTCCGCCAATTTCGGGGATCGGATCATACCGGATTCGATTTTACCCTCCAGTGACATTTCAAGAGGCCGCACCAGGGGAGCCGGCATATCCGACGACACAACCCCTCAGAGTACGTTTGAAATGGCTATATTCGAGTCCGGCATCCCGGCATTTAAATTATATCATGAAGTGGGGCTCGCCCAGTCCGGCAGTGCGGCCCGTCGCCTGATTGCCCAGGGCGGGGCTTACCTGAACGGAAATCGTATTGAATCAATCGATTATATAATTGACGCAGGTGATATTGAAAATGAGGAAATCCTGTTAAAAGCCGGCAAGAAAAAAATTCACAAAATAAAAATAAAAATGTAACAAAACCTGTTGACAAAGGGTTTCTCTTTCTATATTAATTACACTTTCTCAAACACACATAATCAATTTCCAATTCTGATTAACAACCGTTTGAAAAAAACTTGACTGATCATTTTTTTCAGTTAAGGTAAATTCAGGGCAACAGTTTTTTTTAATGACGCCTTTGATCTTTGAAAACTAAATAGTGACGAATAAAATTGGGTCTAAGTTAATTTCAGGATTAATGAGTGCTCGAAAGGGTACTTGACATATTAATTGGAGAGTTTGATCCTGGCTCAGAATGAACGCTGGCGGCGTGCTTAACACATGCAAGTCGAACGAGAAAGCTTTAGCTTGCTAGAGCGAGTAAAGTGGCGCACGGGTGAGTAACGCGTGGGTAACCTGCCTTCGAATTTGGGATAACACCCCGAAAGGGGTGCTAATACCGGATAATATCTTTTGCATTGCGATGCGAAAGATCAAAGATAGCCTCTTCTTGAAAGCTATTGTTTGGAGATGGGCCCGCGTACCATTAGCTTGTTGGTGGGGTAATGGCCTACCAAGGCGACGATGGTTAGCTGGTCTGAGAGGATGATCAGCCACACTGGAACTGGAACACGGTCCAGACTCCTACGGGAGGCAGCAGTGAGGAATTTTGCGCAATGGGCGAAAGCCTGACGCAGCAACGCCGCGTGAGTGATGAAGGATTTCGGTTCGTAAAGCTCTGTCAAGTGGGAAGAAGTTATCATATATAAATAGTGTATGGTATTGACGGTACCACTGAAGGAAGC
>JAABSL010000021.1 GCA_011390415.1 Desulfobacteraceae bacterium | reverse complement strand
CGCGCCGGTTTGCCGGTCAATTGCAATCCGGTCAATCACCCCGGGTTTGGCATTCATGCCGATCTTTGACACCCCGCCTTCCAGGGCCGGGCCGGCCGCACCCGCGCAGGCCACCAGCCAGTCGCAGTTTCCCAGAACCACTTCGGCGTTGGTGCCCACATCCACCAGAATGGCAATGTCTTCTTGCCGGTGAAGGCCGGAATAGATGATCCCGGAAATCAGGTCCCCGCCGAAATAAGACCCCACATTGGGGAACATGAAAATCCGCGCGGTGTCATTGATACGTACCCCAAGATCTCGGGCCGGCACTGTGCCGGGAAAGTTAACCACCGGGATATAGGGTTCCCGGATAATATGATTGGGCGGCAGCCCCAGAAACAGGTGCCCCATGCTGGTGTTTCCGGAAACAGCCAGCAAAAAAACATCCGTTGGATTCACATGGGCTTTTTCGCAAAGCGCGTCAATATTTTCATTGAATCCGCTGATGATCAGGCAATGGATTTCATCCAGCCCGGTTTCATTGTCCGCAAAATGGATTCTTTCCAATATATCCGGGCCGATGTCGATCTGGGGATTGTCAAAAGCGGTTTCTCCCATGGTTTCGCCGGTTTCCAGGTTGATCAGGCGGAGCACCACCCGGGTGGTGCCCAGATCCGCGGCGATTCCCGCACAGATGGCTGAATCATCCATACCTTTGATTCCGACAAGCTTCCACCGGCTGCGGTCTTTAAAGCAGACACACCGGACCTGCCAGCTACTGTCACGCAGCAGCCGGGGAAGTTTTTTCAACAATAACAGATCGATATCAATATAATCGGTTTTTAAAACGGATTTGAGGGCGTTGGCCAGACGGTCGGCATCTGCGGTATTATCATTTAAGGAAGGGGGAGAAACACTGACGGTCACAACCCAGCCGGAAATTTTTTCTGTCATCATATCTCTCAGGTGTTGGAATTTTTTACAGAATCACCGCCGTTTTTTTATAACCGCTTATTTTATCCGCTCCACTTCCGCGAGAATTTCCCGCATGGCCTTTCCGGCTTTTTCCGGCACCCGGAGGGTGCTGGTGGCACCGGTCAGCGGGGTGGGCTCGGGATTGATTTCAATGACCAGGGCCCCGGACTGTTTGGCAATCACCGGCATGAACGCCGCCGGCTGAACCACGGCGGAACAGCCCATCACCAGCATCAGATCGCAGGTGGACGATGCAATCTGGGACCGGTCCAGGTCGGCCGGGGGAATGGTTTCTCCGAAAAACACGCATTCCGGACGGTAAATGCCGCCGCAGGCACACCGCGGGGGCATCTGTGCGAGGTCGACGGCCACGGTCTCTTCCCGGCTGCTGCAGTCCAGGCACCGGAGCCAGGCAAAATTTCCGTGAAATTCAATCACATCCCGATTGCCGGCCAGTTGATGCAGCCCGTCAATGTTCTGGGTAATCACGGTTTTCAATATGCCGAGTTCTTCCAGACGGGCCAGGCCGAGGTGGGCGGCATTCGGCCGGGCGGCTTTCAGCACGTTTCTCATTTCGCTGATCAAAAGGCGCCAGACCTTTTCCGGATCTCTCATAAACGACTGGATATGCCCGACTTCCATGGGATCAAATTTTTCCCACAACCCGCCTTTGCCGCGAAACGGCGGGATACCGCTTTCCACGGAAATGCCGGCCCCGGTCAGGGCCACCAGATGCTTTGCGGATACAATATGTTCGGCAACTTTTTTTATTAAATCTTCCATTCGGCGATTACTTCATTTATCGAATTTAATTGTTTCTTTACTGATGATTCAGTAAAAAGTAATATTTTAATGGCAAAGCAAAATATTCAAATTCAAGGCGCGCAAATTCTGAGGAATGAGGCGTAGCTTGCTACTCCGCAGTGACGAGGAATGCAGCGCAACACAGAATTTGGATTTTTTACGAAGCCATTAATTACACCTCAAAGGTCATATCCTGCCCCACGGCAAAACAATCCATCTTTGCGCCGCGCGCTTCTATGATCTCCCGGCAATGATCCACAATCCGGTCCATGTCCGCATCGGTGCGTTCGCTGTTTAAATGAAACAGCCCGAACCGCTTGGCACCGGCTGCAAGCACCATATCCAGTGCATCCGTATAGGTGGAATGTCCCCATTGAATGCTTTGCTTGTATTCTTCCGGCGTATATTCCGCATCATGAAAAATCAGGTCCGCATTTTGGCAGAGGATGGCATAGTCGGACGGCGCAAGCCCATCGGCATGGGTATGCCCCAGCTCGTTATCCGTTAAAAAGACAAAGGACTTTCCGGCTTCAATAAACTTATATCCGCAGCCGCCATTGGGATGGCTCAATGAAATGGGAATAACGGTGATGGATCCGATCTGAAACTCCGACGGGCACGCCTCGATATAAGAAATGCTGGCTTTCAGGTCTGAATATCGAACCGGAAAATGCGGAGGACCCATCATTTTATTGACGATTTCTTCTATAAATTTTCCGGGAAACGGGCATCGGAATATTTGAATTTGTGAATTGCTATGGTAGAGGGGCTTAAAAAAAGGGAATCCGATCAAATGATCCCAGTGGGAATGGGTAAAAAGAAAATGATAGACCGTGCAATTATTCTCCATCACCTGATTTCCCAGCCGCCGGATACCCGTACCCGCATCCACGATGATCAGCTCACCGCTTCTGGCCCGGATTTCAATGCAGGTGGTATCCCCGCCATACTTCAGATAATCCGGACCGGATACGGCGATTGACCCTCTTGATCCCCAACATGTGATTTGCATGCGGCTCCTTTTTTATCAAACACCGGCTATATGCCCGGAATCAGGCTTTTGCCTAAGTTGAGCGGCTTAATTCACCCGGCCCAGCAGCGTGTGCCAGACCCCGTCTTTTACCCATTTTTTCTTAATCGTCACCGGCTGCTGTGCCAGCTGCGCTTCAATATGGCCGGTCTCGCTTCGCAGCAAACCGGACAGAATAAACCATTTTTTCTGTAAAAATCCCGGAAGGACGACCAGTTTTTTCATCACATCATAATGAATATTGGCAATCAGCAGATCCGCCTCCCGATCCATAAAATCCTGTGCCCGGCCGCACACAACATCCACCTGATCATTTAACTCGTTTAACGCCACATTTTTACGGGCGGTTTTTGCCGCCAGAAAATTATTGTCCACTGCCACATTATGACCGCACCCGGAACGGGCCGCGGCGATTGCCAGCAGGCCGGTTCCCGTCCCCAGATCCAGAGACGAATTAACATTTTCAGTATCACACAAAATTTCAATGGCTTCAAGGCAATCCCGGGTGGTGGGATGGGATCCTGCCCCGAATACAACCCCGGGATCCAGAAGAATCGGCACATCCGCCGGTTCCGGCACGCTTGTCTGCCAGGGGGGCATAATTAAAAACCGGCCGGAACGGAAGGCACTGACCGGGTCTCCGTGCCACTGGTCATACGGCATGCAGAACTCATCCTCCAGGGTCAACTGGGACTGAGCTTTCAGCAGCTGATCAATCCGATCTTTTGCCGGTTCGGAAAAGAATAAAAACGACGTGTCCCCTTCTTCCCAGTTGCCGATAAAGGTATCCCCGAAGGGCTGGGATTTTGTCCGTAACTGCCCCTGAAAATAGTAAATATACAGATTGTCATAGGGTGCGGCGCCGGCAGGTGGCAGTGGCAAAACATCCATAGCTTCTTATCTCTAATTTTTGTGTTTTTTGGCCAAATATTTTAAAAACTCAAAACGTGTGAAGTGACTAAAGTGATCTAAAGTGCCTAAAGTTATGGACTGCGCGAAACGCGCGATCATTTTTAAAATAAAAATCGAAAATGCCGAAGGCATTAACCATAACTTTAGCTCACTTCAAACTTTAGTTCACTTTAAACTTTTCCGGTTTATCCGGATTGGGGGCTTAATCCAGAATCGATTCAAATATCTTAAATGCCGCCTGCTGGGCGGTATTGTCTTCCGACAATTCAATGGTGGGCCTTCCGCTGGCATCAAAATCATATACTTCTTCATCTTCCGGCACGGTGCCGGCCAATTCCAGTCCTTCTTCCGCGATCAGCTGCTTCATTTCATCCGGTATGGAATTTTTAACCTGGTTGAGAATCAAAAAACTTTTCACCACACCGATATTTAATTCCGAGGCCAGCTTGTTGATCCGGAAAGCGGCCTGAAGTCCTCTGCGGGAAGCGTCGGCCACAATAATCAGAACATCCACATTCCGGGTGGTCAGCCGGCTGATATGTTCCATGCCGGCTTCGTTGTCCATCACGATATAGGGATAATTTTCTGCAAGCCGTTCCAGGCAGTTCAGCAGCAGCGTGTTGGCGGCACAATAACACCCGGTCCCCTCGGGCTGTCCCATAACGACCAGGTCGTACTCTCCGGTTTCAATGACCGCTTCTTCCAGGCGCATGGAAATAAATATATCTTTCGTCATTCCATTCGGAACCGCCCCTTTTTTCATATCTTCCCGGGCATTTCCCAGCGTATCGGAAACCTGGACTCCGAGCACTTCATTTAAATTGTAATTTGAGTCCGCATCCACCGCCAGAATCGGGGATTTCCCATTTTTAATCATATATTTAATCAGCATCCCGGCAATCGTTGTTTTCCCGACACCGCCTTTTCCCGCCAGCGCAATTGTATAGGCCATTTATCTTTCCACTCCTTATTTATTTATAAAAACATCATTATTATCCAAGTTCAAAATCAACACAAAAAAAACTAAGACACATACCCCTAACAGTCAAGCATCTTTTAATATTTGCACGCCGGAGCCGGCAGCAGGCATTTTTATCTCATATTGCAAAAAATAAATTTTTGTGAGACACTTTCAGCCAATCTATTTCACTTTGTATTCAGACGATTACAGGAGATCTGCCATGTCAGAAACCCCCAGCGTTATTTTGAAAAATCCGCTGACCCTGCCCTGCGGCGCCCGGATTAAAAACCGCCTGGCAAAATCGGCCATGAGCGAAAATCTGTCGAGCGTTGATCACTCTCCCACCCCGCTGCTTGAAAATCTTTACAGGCAATGGGCAGACGGCGGCATCGGATTGTGTATTACCGGCAATATCATGGTAGATGGCAGCGCCCTGGGCGAACCCCGGAATGTGGTCGTTGAAGACGAGACCTTTCTGGACGCACTCAAATCATGGGCCGCATCCGGCACCCGGAATCGCACCCAGCTCTGGGCACAGCTCAATCACCCCGGAAAACAGATTCCCAAAACATTATCCGAACAGCCGGTGGCACCTTCGGCCATCGGCTTTTCAGGGACGCTGGAAAAATTTTTCAACCCGCCCAGAGCGCTGACGAAAAGCGAAATCAAAGATCTGATCCGGCGATTTGCCCGCACGGCAAAAATTGTAAAAAAAGCCGGGTTTACGGGTGTTCAGATCCATGCGGCCCACGGCTATCTGGTCAGTCAGTTCCTGTCTTCCAAACACAATCAGCGCACTGACGACTGGGGCGGGTCTGCTGAAAACCGCATGCGGTTCGTTCTCGAAATTTACCGGGCCATCCGGAAAGCCGTAGGGGAAAAATTCCCCGTCGGGGTCAAATTAAATTCATCCGACTTTATGCGCGGCGGATTCACCGAAGAGGAATCCATTGCCGTGGCCACGGCTCTGGCTGATGAAGGTATTGACCTGATCGAAATTTCCGGCGGCACCTATGAACGGCCGGCCATGGCCGGCATTCCCGATCAGAAGAAAGCCCATGGCGCCGAAGCCTATTTTCTCTCCTATGCTGAAAAAATCCGGAAACAGATTCAAACGCCGCTCATGGTTACCGGCGGATTTCGCACCGCCGGCGGAATGGCGGACGCTGTTTTGAAAA
This sequence comes from Desulfobacteraceae bacterium, assembly GCA_011390415.1. GTDB lineage: Bacteria > Desulfobacterota > Desulfobacteria > Desulfobacterales > Desulfosalsimonadaceae > SURF-3. The sequence goes on along the minus strand of JAABSL010000021.1, from coordinate 3,878 downwards.
ATCACCTGGACCTGGTGGGCCTGGCCCGGCCCATGGCCATTGACCCGGAGCTGCCCAACAAAATTTTATCCGGCGACGATTATGTGAGTGCCGTAAAACCGTTGACCACCGGCATCAGCACATTGGATAAAATGGCCCTTCTGGAAGTGACCTGGTATGAGCAGCAGCTGGCCTATCTTGCCAAAGGAAAAGATCCGAAACCCGATCAGAGCGTCTGGTTTTCTCTGGCCAAAACAATTGTTGAAAACGGTTTTCAGGTGTTTCAGAAAAGAAGGGCTTAAAGAACGAAGGAGAAAAATAACTGGAAGGAATAACTCGATGTTCAAGTCTCAAGTGTCAGGGAACGCTTCGCGCACCCTGACCTACGGTAAAGAGGCCTTTTCCGTAGGTCAGGGTGTCCCGTCAGTTTGGGACTCCCTGACGCAATTGTTTACAAGAAAGCGCTTGTTATTAACCGGTATTCAAGCTTTTTGATCCACCCACAGCACACCTTGTGATAACGTATTGAGGAGAAAAATCATGGCATTGTATCTCGTTCAGCATGGCATCAGCGTCTCCAAGGAGATCGACCCGGATCCCGGGTTGTCCGAAGAAGGGAAAAACACCGTTGCCCGGATTGCCGATGTGGCCGCATCATATCATATCCTTCCCACGCAAATCAGGCACAGCGGGAAACAGCGGGCCAAAGAAACGGCTGAAATTTTTAAAAAAACACTTCATGTCAAAACCCGGCTCACCCCCATAAAAGGGATTAAACCCTTAGACGACGTCAAGGATTTTGCGCTGACCCTGGACGGCACCGACGGACTCATGATCGTCGGTCATCTGCCGTTTCTTGAACATCTGACCGCCTTTTTAACCACCGGAAATCCCGATGTCACGGTTTTTAAATTCCAAAACGGCGGCATTGTCTGCCTGGACCAGCTGCCGCCCCCTTTCGGCTGGGTGATTAAATGGGCCCTGATGCCCGAAATTAAATAAGGTTCATTTTTTATTGATCCGTATATATAATTCTGGCATATATCATAATTTATAATAATGAATAACGATTCATTCTTTAAACCATATATGTCATCATCCGCATTCAGATGATCGGGGTATCCGTACATTCAGAGGAAATGGTATGAAACCGGAGATTTCGCAACAAAAACAAGAACTCGCTGTTGATATTGATTTACTGGCCGCGCTGCTGGCCCGCCTGCAAAAAGACAGCGGCGAAATTCCCTGGAGTGAAGGGGGCAAAACCGATCCATGGGATCACATTGAAGCCGCCATGGGCCTTTGCATCGGCGGATATATCAATGAAGCCCGCCGGGCATACGAGTGGCTGGCAGACATCCAGCTGGCAGACGGCAGCTGGTATGCCTCCTACATAGACGGCAAGCCTCTTGATAAAACACGGGATACGAATGTTTCCACCTATATTGCCGTCGGCGTTTACCATTATTACCTGATCACCCGGGACATTGATTTTTTAAATCAAATGTGGGGTTCCATTTCCGCGGCCATGGAATTCGCCCTCAGTCTCCAGGCGCCTACCGGAGAAATATACTGGGCCAAAAGTCCTGAAATGGAAATCGACCATATGGCCCTTTTGACCGGTTCAAGTTCCATTTATATGAGTTTGAAATGCGCTTTGGCCATCGCCCATATCCTTGATCAGCCCAAACCCGCCTGGATAAATGCCAAAGCAAAGCTCGGCCACGCCCTGCGTGACGGCTATCATCTGTTTAATATTACAAAATCCCGCTATTCCATGGACTGGTTTTATCCGGTGCTGTCCGGTGCGGTCACCGGCGAAGCGGCCCGCAAAAGAATCGATCAGCACTGGAAAAAATTTGCCGTTGAAGGCATGGGCATCCGCTGCGTTTCCGACCGCCCCTGGATTACCATTGCCGAAACATCCGAACTGGTGCTGGCCCTTACGGCCATGGGCAATTTCAAACTGGCCGGGATTATTTTCAACTGGATCAGCGAACGCACATTTGAAGACGGGTCCTACTGGTGCGGCTTCACGTTCCCGGATATGGTCATCTGGCCCGAGGATAAAATCACCTGGACCAATGGCGTTGTGATTATGGCGGCAGACGCCCTCTACAAATTATCCCCGGCCTGCAATTTATTCAGTCATAAATTCTGGGAAAAATCAAAACTGGTCAGTAACGAAAATTTAGCCAATTAAGCATTTTTTGCACCGGATAAGGTATTTTTTTTGAGAAGAGATCATCGCCCGTATTATATAAAAAAACTCCACTTGAAATTCCAGGAACTGTATGCCCGATACTTTATAAAGCCTCAATTTGATTATCTTGGCGATGGGTTCACGTTCATGAACCCATGGAATATCGAAGTTTTCGGCGCACCCATTACCATCGGCAGGCACGCCAATATCATCACTACCTCGGACCATAAAGTCCGGTTTACGGTCTGGGCCAAAGAAAAAGGCAAGGGGAAAATCACCATCGGCGATTATTGCCTGGTCTGCCCGGGGGTCCGGATCAGTTCCGCGGAAGAAATTACCATCGCAGACAACTGCATGATTGCCAGCAGCGCCTACATTACCGATACCGACTGGCATGACATCTACAACCGGGTGCACTCCATCGGCAATCCCGGTCCGGTGCATATCGGCGAAAATGCCTGGATCGGCGACAGCGCCATCATCTGCAAAGGGGTTCACATCGGCGAAAACAGCATTGTGGGGGCCGGGTCGGTGGTCATTCACTCGATCCCCGAAAACACCATTGCCGCGGGCAATCCGGCCCGGATTGTCAAACAGCTGGACCCGGAAATTCCCTTTGTCAAGCGCGCGGAATGGTTTGCCGATCCGGCCATGCTGGCCAGCGATATTGACCGGCTGGATAAAGACAATTTAAAAGGAAATACCCTGCGCCACTGGCTCCGGGCACTGATATTCCCGAAAAATACCGACTGACAGATAAAAGGATTTTTTCCAATGACTACAATCAATGACATTGTCCTGATATATTTTGAGGACCAGCCTTTTTCCTATGCCCGGGTGGAACAGATACTGCCGGATGCCAAAAGGGACTGGTACCATATTAAACTGCTGCTGCTCCAGGTTCCCCTGGAAACCGTGACCTGGATTTTAAAAGACACCTATATCAACGGTGATGAATTTACCATGGGCGGCAAACGGATGCGGCTTGAAAAAGTCGAGACGATAGAAGACCTGGATGAAGATGATTTTGTGGATGAAGATATGTTAAAAACACAGGAGCCGGAAGCATCCGATCAAAAAAAAGAGCCCGCCAAAGTGGTTTCCTTAACAGATCGGAAGCCGAAAAAATAGCAATCCTGTTTTCAATGAAAATCATCCTGTCCGCCTCCAGGCGCACCGACATTCCCGCGTTTTACATGGACTGGTTTATGGACCGGATTGACTCCGGCTTTTTTGAAACCGTTAATCCGTATAACCAGAAAAAAACCATTGTCCCGGCCACGCCGGATCATGTGCACAGCATTGTTTTCTGGTCCAAAAATTTTTCCCGGTTTCTTGCCGGTCAATTCGGCCAACAGCTCAGGGACAAGGGGTATCCTCTTTTTTTCAACTTTACCGTTAATTCGGAAGTCTCCTTTCTGGAACCCGGCCTTCCGCCCCTTGACAGCCGGCTTGAACAGGCAGCGGCACTGTGCACAACATTCGGCCCGGAGACGGTTTTATGGCGGTTTGACCCGGTCTGTTTTTATACCCTGCCCGACGGTTCCGAAGGCAATAATTTAAGCAATTTTAGCCGCATCGCCGAAAGATTGGCCGCTTGCGGCGTTCAGCGATGCGTGACCAGTTTTATGGACCATTACGCAAAAATCAACAGACGCCCCAGACCCTATGACAATTTTCGGTTTATCGATCCGGA
>JAABSL010000020.1 GCA_011390415.1 Desulfobacteraceae bacterium | reverse complement strand
AAGCGCGGGGCCATGCTGGCGCATCGCAGTGTTCTGTATCCGCTGCCGGGCATGGAGAAAAAATGCGTGGATTGCCATCGGGACCTGGTTCACAACATGACGCCGATATACAATTACAGGCAATATCAAACATATTAAAATGCTCAATTTCGATAAAACCAAACAGACGAAAAAGGGAGGCAGGGGATGAAACGATTGACGCAGGTGTTATGGTTAATAGTTTTTTTCAGCTTTGTCGGGGTGGGTTCGGGATTTTGTCAATCGCCCGATTCCATGGCCAAGGAAAAGGAATTCCGGATTGAACGCAGCATCCCGGACGCCGGCATTGCCTGCATCCAGTGCCATAAACAGGAACACCCGGGCATTTTTGCGGATTGGGCCAACAGCCGGCATGCCAATGCCAACATCACCTGCATTGACTGCCATCTGGCCGAAGAATTTGATCCGGATGTCAGCAAGTCTCATTACAAACAGTATGAAAAATCCGATTCCAAATACGGCCGGCCGGAATACAAGGTACCGGTGACCGGAGTGGTGACCCCGAAAGACTGCTCCCGGTGCCATCCGGATGAGGCCAAACAGTATTCAAAAAGCAAGCATGCCAACACCATGGAAATTATCTGGAAGATCGACCCCTGGCTCAATGACGGCATGAACAGTGACGTTGAACGCACTTCAGGCTGTTATTACTGTCACGGCACCGTGTTAAAAACAGAAGACGGTGAATTAACATCCGACTGCTGGCCCAATGTCGGTGTCGGGCGCGTGAACCTGGACGGCAGCCTGGGAAGCTGTTCCAGCTGTCATACCCGCCACCGGTTTTCCATAATGGAAGCCAGAAAGCCGGAAGCCTGCGGCCAATGCCACCTGGGCCCGGACCATCCGCAGATCGAGATTTATATGGAATCCAAACACGGCGATATCTATACGGCATTCGGGGATGAATACAACTGGACGTCCGCCCCGGGCACCTGGTCCGCGGGAGTTGATTTTCGAGGCCCCACCTGCGCGTCCTGCCACATGTCCGGTTCGGGAACCGTCAAGACCTCCCATGACGTAACCGAACGCCTTTCCTGGGAACTCCAGGCACCATTAACTGTCCGGCCGGAAGATTTTGCCGCCTTCCCGGCCCAAACCAACTGGGAAGTGGAAAGAAATAAAATGAAAGAAGTCTGCACCCAGTGCCACGGGGACAAATGGGTGACCGACCATTATACAAAGCTGGACAAGGTGATTGAAGAATACAACACCGTCTATTTTGCACCGGCCAAAGCCCTGCTGGATGAACTCTATGAAAAAGGACTGCTGGACAAGACCCGGTTTTTTGATGAAACTCTGGAAGTGGAATATTATGAACTCTGGCATCATGAAGGCCGCCGGGCCCGCATGGGATCGGCCATGATGGCCCCGGATTATGCCTGGTGGCACGGGTTTTATGAATGCAAAAAACGCTACAACCTGTTTATGAAAGAAGGCCGGGAACTGATCGAACACAATCAGAAGGCTTACAAAGCCCCGGATTTTCCCAATGCCACCGGGAGCACCACAAAACCGCCGGAGGTTTTCAATCCTAAGAAATAACCGGTTGTTGAATGCTGCATCACATCTCTGTCTAACAGATCATTAAAAATATTCCCCCTGTTTTATGATTGCATAGCTCAGGGGGATTTATTTTTTAAAAATCAGTTTTTGACATAGGTCAAGGAAACCGGGTCAAAAAAGGTGATATCCTGTGGTCACCATTTAAACTGATAAGCTGCATATAAATTTAAAAAATATAATAAAACAGGAGGTTGTGACATGTTTGCCAGAAAAATCAACGATCGCGTTTTTTGTCTTGGCGCTGTGGACTGGGACAGGCGTCTGTTTGATGCCCTGATCCCTTTACCGGACGGCACCAGTTATAATGCGTATCTGATTAAAGGCAGCGAAAAAACCGCGCTGCTGGATACGGTGGACCCGTCCAGAATGGATGAACTCATTGCCCAGCTGGAAGATGTGCCCAAAATCGATTTTGTTGTTTCCCATCATGCCGAGCAGGATCATTCCGGAACCCTTCCCCGCATTCTTGAAAAATATCCGGACGCAAAATTAATATCAACACCCAAAGCCAAGGGAATGCTGATTGATCTGCTCGAAATATCCGATGAAAAATTTATGACGGTGGAAGATGGCCAAACCGTGTCCCTGGGGGACAAGACATTGAAATTTATTTATACTCCCTGGGTGCACTGGCCGGAAACCATGGTGACCTGGCTGGAAGAAGACAAAATCCTTTTTTCCTGTGATTTTTTCGGTTCCCACATTGCCGCAACAGACTTGTTTGTCACGGACGCATGCCGCGTGTATGAAGCGGCCAAACGGTATTTTGCGGAAATCATGATGCCTTTCAGAAGCATCATCAAAAAAAACCTGGAAAAACTCGCACCTTACCCCATTGACATGATCGCCCCCAGTCACGGCCCGATTTATCAGGAACCTGCCTTTATCATAGATGCTTATAATGACTGGGTGAGCGGCCCGCCCAGAAATATCGTGGTGCTGCCCTATGTATCCATGCACCAAAGCACGAAACTGATGGTGGAGCATCTGGTGGCGTCACTGGCAGATAAAGGTGTCCGGGTGGAACTGTTTAATCTGGCGGTCACCGATATCGGCAAACTGGCCATGGCTTTAGTGGATGCCGCAACCATTGTGGTGGGAACCCCCACGGTCCTGGCAGGCCCGCATCCGTATGCCGCCTATGCGGCGTTTCTGGCAAATGCCCTGCGGCCGGACGCAAGGTTTCTTTCCATTGTCGGTTCCTATGGATGGGGCGGAAAGACCGTGGATACCCTGGCCGGTATGATTCCCAATCTCAAGGTCGAAGTGCTGGAACCCGTGCTTTGCAAAGGACAACCCCGGGAAAAAGATTTTCGCGCGCTGGAAACTCTGGCAGCGATAATTGCGCAAAAACATGCGGAAAACGGGTTTACATAACCATGCCGGTCAAGTTGCTGACCAGCAATACAATTTTGTATTGCAGAAAATGGGATCAGACCGTTCATTTTTACAGGGAGCTGCTGGCCCTGCCGGTGCTTTTTGAAAACAACTGGTTTGTGGAATTTGAGTTAAATGCCGTGTCACGTTTGAGCATTGCCGATGAAAACCGGGCATCCGTTAAAAGCAGTAACGGGGCCGGAATGACGATAGCTTTAGAAGTGGCTGACATTGAAGCTTTGTGGGATCAGGTGAGAAGTGCGAAACTGAATCCCACGTCCATTCGCGCGCATCCCTGGAATGCCAGGGTGTTTTATTTTTCTGACCCGGAAGGACACCGTATTGAGGTATGGCAAAAGCGCCGCTCCGACTAACCCCGGGTGTGAATACAAGGCAAAGTCGATAACCAGAAATTATTTTTTCGGCTTTTGACCTAAGTCAAGGAAACCGGTTCAAAACCGGTATAGTATCAGAGTCAAGTCAGGGGAAAACACTTTTATTAACATGGAAAAAAGGAGATCAAACATGTTTTGTTATCAATGCGAACAAACGGCCAAAGGTGAAGGCTGTACGGTAGTCGGTGTTTGTGGAAAACAGCCGGATGTGGCGGAACTTCAGGATTTATTGCTCTATGCGGTTAAAGGATTATCTCAGATCGCTGTGGAAGGTCAGAAAGTCGGGGTCCGGGATGCGGGCATTGACCGGTTCGTCTGTGAAGCGGTTTTTTCAACTCTCACCAATGTGGATTTTGACGCAGACCGGTTTGTCAAACTGATCCGTAAAACCGTCATGCATCGCAACGTGCTCAAGGCAAAAGTGGATGCCGCCGGCGGCTGGACGGATTTTACCGAAGGTCCGGCAACCTTTATGCCCGCCGGCGCCAAAGATGAACTGGTGGCCCAGGGCGAAAAAGTCGGCGTTGAATCAAAATCCGATGTGAACCCGGACATTGTGTCGTTGCAGGAAATTATTGTCTACGGGATTAAAGGGGTGGCTGCCTATGCGGACCATGCGGCCATTCTGGGCCAGGAAGATGAAAAAGTGTATGATTTCATTTATGAAGGCCTGGCCGCGTCTTTGGATAATGACAAATCCGCGGATGAATTTCTGGGCCTGGTACTCAAATGCGGTGAAATCAATCTCCGGGCCATGGAACTGCTGGATGCCGGAAATACCGGCACCTATGGTCATCCGGTACCCACGGAAGTGCCCCTGGGCGCCAAAGCCGGAAAAGCCATCCTGGTGTCCGGCCATGACTTAAAGGATCTGGAAATCCTTTTAAAACAAACTGAAGGCAAGGGAATCAATGTCTATACCCATGGGGAGATGCTTCCCTGCCACGGGTATCCGGAATTGAAAAAGTATTCGCATTTTTACGGTCATTACGGCACGGCCTGGCAGAACCAGAAAAAAGAATTTGCCGAGTTTCCGGGGGCCATTCTGATGACCACCAACTGCATTCAGAAACCCAAAGAAGACTACAATGAAAATATTTTCACCACCGGTCTAGCGGGATGGCCGGGCGTGTCCCATATCGCGGACAAGGATTTTACGCCGGTCATTGAGCGTGCTTTAAAATTACCCGGATTTAGCGAAGATACTGACAAGGGCACGGTCATGGTCGGTTTTGCCCGAAACGCGGTCATGAATGTGGCGGGTACGGTTATTGAAGCGGTCAAAAACAAAGACCTTCGTCATCTCTTTCTGGTGGCCGGATGCGACGGCGCCAAACCGGGCAGAAATTATTATACGGAGTTTGTGGAAAAAGTCCCGGCCGACTGTGTGGTGCTGACCCTGGCCTGCGGCAAATTCCGGTTCTTTGACAAAAAACTGGGGGACATCGGCGGCATTCCGAGACTGCTGGATGTGGGGCAGTGCAATGACGCCTATTCCGCCATCCAGATCGCAGTGGCCCTGGCAGATGCCTTTGAGTGCGGGGTCAATGACCTGCCGCTGTCCATGATTCTGTCCTGGTATGAGCAGAAAGCCGTGGCCATCCTGCTGACCCTGCTGTATCTCGGGATCAGGGACATTCGCCTGGGTCCCAGCCTGCCGGCGTTTATTACGTCCAATGTCTTGAACATTCTGGTGGAAAAATTCAACATTGCTCCCATTTCCACGCCGGATGAAGACTTAAAGGCCATTCTGGGATAGATTTAAATTGTTGCGAAAATACGGGCCGGAGCGGGCGAGTTTATCGCTCCGGCCCTACATCCCTAAAATTTTTTTGATCATATGACACACGGAGGTATGATAATGCTGAAAAAAATCGAAGTATTTAACGAAAATGATTTTGACCCGAAGCGGTTTAAGCGATTGATTGTGCATGAATCCCCGTATTTTAAAATTTTGAATTTCAACTTTAAAGCCGGTCAGGAACTGCCCATCCATTCTCATGATATTGACGGGCAGCTGAGTATCACCATTCTGGAAGGAACCGGGGCGTTTCTTGGAAAAGACAACGCCCGGATTCCGGCCGCCCCGGGTGATGTGCTGGTATCCGATATCAATGAACCGCATGGCATATCCGCTGAAACCGATCTGCGGGTATTGGTGACCATTGCTCCGCCCATTTGACACTGGTTTCTCAACGTCGCCAGGAAAATCAAATGGAAATACCCTGTCCGCGGTAATTTCGTTATGTTGTGAAAGCCATTTTATTACAGAGGGTTGAATGTTGGATGTTCAATGTCCGATGTTCACAGGTCTTCTTGCGTATATCCAAATGCGAGAACAAATTCACCGTGATACCTTGTCGAATATCCTTGAGTCATTTCCTGAAAAATGCGATATTAACTGATATTTTTTAAAGATCAGAATAATACCTGAGCTGAGCGTTCCAAATGGTGAAAAATTATTTTTATATTCAATTATCGCTCAACTCAGGCAATGATTAGGGAAATGCAGATGAAAAAACAAAGACTGAGAATTCTGGTTCCGGTGGATGGGTCCATGCAGTCACTTTATGCCGCTGTTTATGCCGCCGGAATGTTTCCAAAGGATCGCACCGAGCTGGTACTGTTTCATGTGGACGCTCAAAATCCTGGTCTGGGTAAAAGCATTGCCGGCAATCCATTGTATGATTCGCAAATGAAAAACATCGATAAATGGATGGCGGCCGATCATAAAGCCATGCACCTGTTTATGGAAGAGGCAATTTCCCGTATTACGGAACAGCACTTTCCGCAAACATCCGTATCGGTTAAAATCAAAAAAAAGGAAGAACGGGTCATTGATGAAATTATCAGAGAAGCCCGTGAAGAATATCATGCGGTGGTGGTGGGAAAGACCGGAAAAAGCCGTTTAAAGGATAAATTTATCGGCAGTCTCGCCATCAAGCTGGCGGGCAAAATGCAAAGAACGCCGCTGATTATTGTGGACGGCAATCCAAAAACGGAAAAATTGCTGATAAGCGTGGATCTTCGGGAAGAAGCATTTAAATGCATATTTAATATCGGCGCATTGCTGGATATTCAGAATTTCAATATTGCCATTTGCCATGTGGCGCGGTGTTCGGCAAGAAAGAATATGCCGGAAAATTTCAGCTGTAAAGACAGTGAACATGATTGTCCGTTGCGGGATGTGGAGTGTATTTGCCCCTCAATCGACAGTATGAAAGAATGTTTAATTGAATCCGGCATCCTTTCGAATAAAATTTCCGACCTGATTGTTGAAGCGGACAATCCTGTAGATTCAACACTTAAACTGGCACAAAAACAAAAAATCGGTTCTATCGTGGTGGGCAGAAGGGCCATCGTCCCCTTTTTGGAAGAGCTTATTTCCGGTCGCTACAGCCAGAAGATGTTGAAAAAAATGGAGAATATGGCATTGTGGGTGGTGAATTGATTGCGACTGTTCACTTGAAAAGAATCCGCGCCGTTCTATTAAATGAACACGGGGTAAATGCAGGATTCCTGAAATAGACCCCCCGATTAATCTATCGAAAGAAACTCATTGGGCCGGACTCTGTTTGAATTATTTTATCTTCATATTTCCAATGAGTTGTGATGTTGCTTCTGGGCGATAAAAAAATATTTGACATTCGGATTTTATGTTGCAAAAATAAACAAAAATACCGATAATTTTATTATGTTATTGTTTTTTTCTGGTTCCGATCGTTCGTGTTCGTTCTGTTTTCTACAAAATCAACTGTCTAATTCAGGCTGCAGTGTTTGATAGTTTGATCTTTCTCAAAAAATCAGTTTCTTGCGTTGACATTGCTGATTAACTTATGCCACATTGTAGCATAAGTTCGATTTGTTTTAGTTATTTTTGTTTCGCCTTTACGCTATTTTACCGAGTGATTATTTTTAATTTTGTGAACACTGTTTTTAGAAAAAATCAATGTCTCGCAAAAAAAGTTTTTTAAAGGAGTATTGCAAGAGAATTATGTTTTAATAACAAGCTGTCGGTGTGGCTGGCTGCTTGTGGCTGAAATCCCCCAAAAAATAAAGAAAAAGAAAGGAGAAACTAATGTCACGCAGATATCCAAAAAAAATGAGGTATATACTTTTGGGCTTAGTCATCCTTCTGGCAGCGTTTCTTTTTATGGGCTGCGATGACGGGGATGACGGCGATCCCGGGCCTCCAGGGCCGCAGGGAGAGCAAGGTCCCCCGGGTCCTCCGGGAAGTGCAATGGTTGATCTTTCTACTATGACCATAGAAGAGCAGGCGGCGTTAGGCACTGTTACTCTTCCCACCGACAGTATTTCCGTAACTATTGACAGCCCGCCGGTTGTCACTTTCTCCCTGGCGGATGAGCTGGGCCGTCCGGTTCTCGGTCTTGCTTCTATCATGGGCACCGATCGAACCAGTGGCAGGATTGTACGCTTTACGCTGGCCAAGCTGGTGAAGGGTACGCAAGGAAATCCCGACTACTGGTACAGCTATCTGGATGGCGGCTATGAAAGTCCCTATGGCGGCGGTACCCTGACAGCCAATAATGACAAAACCTATACCTATACGTTTGCCGCGGATGTGGGCAGTGATCCGGCATTTGATCCGGCGGCCACCCATCGTCTGGCAGGACAGCTCGGCGGCGGTGACACCGGCTTTGAACCGAGCAATTTTGTTTTTGACTTTGTACCCAACGGTGGTCCGGTGACACACATGCATAATGTGGCCATGACCGCATCCTGCAACGAATGCCATGATCCCTTAAATATTCATGGCCGGCGCACGGAAGTCGGTTACTGTGTTACCTGTCACAACCCCGGTCTGGCGGAAGGAGAGGGCGATATGGCATTCATGACGCATCGGATTCATGCCGCCGGCGATTTTAACGTGCTGGATGATGGCATCAGCTATGCCGAAGTCACCTATCCCCAGGATCTGCTCAATTGCCGGAAATGTCATAACGGCGATGATGACGCAACGCCGCAGGGTGATAACTGGCGAACGGTCCAGAATGCCGACTTATGTTTCCAATCATGCCATGCGGTTCCGGAAAGTGTTCTGGAAGAGGCGGCGTTTCATACATCCATTATCGGAGACTGCGGCGCGTGTCATAACAATGAAATTGTAGCTGTTCTGAACAATGACACAATTCATACCACCCCCAACGCCACAGAGAACAATCCCGGGCTGCTTGCCGGGCAGCGAAAAATCGAATACGAAATTGACAGAGTGAGGTTCAGTGAGGGGAACCTGAATATTGTTTTCCGGATTCTTTCCAACGGCACAGCGCTCAATCTGAACAACCTGCCCGCTGATCTGGCGGGTCCCGACCGCTGGCCCGGTTTCCTGATGGCCTACGCCTTGCCGCAGGACGGCATTTCGACTCCTGCTGACTTCAACAATCTCGGCAATTCCGAGGGGCAGCCGGAATCCATTGATCTTGGGGATCTGGCGGACGGTACCGCCGGCACCCTGACCTGTACCGACGGCACCTGCACCGCTACGCTGCCCAATCCGTTCCCGGGCGGTTCCAGACTCCGGACGGTCGGCCTGCAGGGATACTTTCAGCAGAATATCGGTGGGGAAACTGTCTCCCTGCATACGCAGTCTGTTGTAAAGACACTCGCCAGTGACACGCCGCGGCGGTCCATAGCGGATTCAGTTGAATGTTCGGCCTGCCACGAGATCTTTGAGGGACATGGGGGAAACCGGAACTTTACCGCTGACGGCGGGGTGGATATCTGCACCCTGTGTCATAACCCGAACCTGAGTTCCAGCGGTCGGACGGGTAATTTTCTGGATCAGGATGATTTAGATGATGCCGGCGTCGACAATGTATTGGACTTTCCTGAAGCAACCAATAACTTCAAGGACATGATTCACGGTATTCATGCTTCTGATGTCCGATCCACGGCTTACGAGTTCGTGAGAGCCGGCAGATTTGGCAGCGGCTACTACGACTGGTCTGAAGTCACCTTTCCCGGAAACATCGCCAACTGCAACAAATGCCATGTCGATGATTCCTACCTGCCGGATCAGGTTCCGGAAAGTGCTCTGCTGACAACCAACCGGACTACCGGTCAAAATAGTGGAATGGATCAGACTGTTGATGAAGTAGCGGCCGCCCGTGACAGCGTACCCAACGGCACGGACTGGGTGATCACTCCGGTTACCGGCGCTTGTTATGCCTGCCATGACAGTGATACGGTTCAGGCCCATATGGAACAGTTCGGCGGCGCCATTGACGTGAACCGCGATTTTGTCCAGTCTGTAGACACCTGCGGTATCTGTCATGGTCCCGGCAATATTGCGGATGTGGAAACAGCCCATAATCTGAAGGATTAGATCGCAACGACCACCCGGTGACTATAAACCTCCGGTTGCCATTTCAAAAGCCCCCGCGCCGGCGGGGGCTTTTTTCTGGCAAAGTCAG
>JAABSL010000019.1 GCA_011390415.1 Desulfobacteraceae bacterium | reverse complement strand
ACATCCTGCCTGTGCATGAAGTGCGGCCGCATCTTTAGTTACCAGGCCGTTGTCTGGATTTTTCATAATTTCTGAATTAACCAAAATAATTAACATCAAGTGCAAATTGTTTGCCAACTTTTAATCAATTCTAAATTTAGTCTATTTGTCTATAATTTATGGTTAATCGATAAAGTCAGCGCTTTATTATGGTAAAAAGAAGTCAAACAATTTTACATGATGTAAAAGTAGAAATGCTGAATAACCGGCATTAGATCGCCGAAACATAAAGGTGAGAAACAGCCCGCCTGTCAGCCTTGCGAACATGTTGGCAAAAATCCCGTCAAAAATGGAATTTTTTAAATCAGCCGGGAGGGTCGATGGGATTGAAGGAATCCGCGTTTTATAAAATCAGGTATATGTGATTCAAAAGCTTGTTTTTCAATTGATACTGTATTTCCTGCAACAGGTTCGGAGGAAACAAGGTCTACCGTTGTATTTTTTTGTACAGCCTTGAGTGATCACTGATTTACAGGAAAGAAACGAGACATCTCGCTTCATGTTTTTTAAAAATGGGAAGTCAAATGACCGGTTAGGCCTTTTGTGCAGTATCCGGAATTCGAAATGCAATTTTAAAAATCACTCTTCGGGAGAATCTCCAAATTTTCATGGACATCTCATTTGGGCTTGAAGCTGCTTTTGCTGATGCCGTGACGCAACATCAGCCGGCTGAGCTGGCGGGGTGTTATGTTGGCAATTGCTGCCGCCTTATTCACTCTTCCCTTCGATTTTGCCAGGACATTTTTGATATAACTATTTTCAAATTCAAAAATTGCCATATTCCTGGCGTCTGCCAATGGCAGGTCCTCCGCATTATTATAATCCTGGTCCTGGGTACCCGGAATGATCATATCAACCGGAAGGTTTTGCGACGTCAATATGTTGCTTGTTTCAAGAATATAGGATCGCTCCATAACATTTTCCAATTCACGAATATTACCAGGCCATTCATAGGCTTTAAATGCTTCGATTACCGTCGTATGAATTCTTAGAATTTCCTTGCCGTAGCGGTTGTTTAACTTCGACAGCAAGTTATCTGCCAGAAAAGGGAGGTCCTCCCTACGATCTCTCAAGGGCGTCACCTCCACGGGAAATACATTTAGCCGGAAAAACAGATCCTTCCGGAAATTGCCCTTCCTGATCGAATTAATTAAAACCTCATTGGTTGCGGCAATTATTCTGGCATTGGAATTAATAACGTCTTTTCCGCCAATGCGACTAAACGTGCCGTCTTGCAAAACCTGCAGCAGCTTAATCTGAGCCGCCGCGGAAATGGTTCCGATTTCATCAAGAAAGATGGTCCCATTGTGCGCCATTTCAAATTTACCGATTTTTTTCTGAATAGCACCGGTGAAAGCGCCTTTTTCATGCCCGAACAATTCACTTTCAATCAAAGTCTCCGGTATGGCACCGCAGTGAACTGAAATAAATGAATTTTCTGAACGAAGGCTGTGCAGGTGAACCAAGCGCGCCAGCAGTCCTTTTCCTGTTCCGGTTTCACCAACCAGTAAAACCGTTGCAACTGTGGGAGCGACTGATTTTATTTTTTTAAAAACATCAGTCATGACCGGATTATTCGAATGAATCACATCCAGCCATTCCGTTTTCCAGAATTGATCGCGCAAATAGGATAATTCAAGTGTGACTGAAATATCTTTTTGAAGGGATTCAACAACCAGTTTTACTTCATCGGGATCAATCGGATAGGTTAAATAATTATAAGCGCCCTCTTTAATGGCGTTAACCGCCTTTCGAATTTCATTTTTTTGGACAATGACGACAAGTTCAGTGGAGGGATTGATTTTTTTAAACGGTAATACAGCTTTGTACAGACTGCTTTTGGAACCATGTTTTTGCAAAAGGGATAAATCTGCGAAAATCAGACAAAAAGGGGCGAGTTGATGCTCTTTGCAGGCTTCTTGGGCCGAATCCGCGCAGCAGAACTCAACACCGCTGCCAAAGGCTTTCCGGATGAAATGGATAATTTCCGGTTCATTAAATAGGAGCAGAACACGTTTCATTTTAAACACATCACGTGAACAGTAAGCTGGTCTATAATAAATCAACCTAAAACTATCTTATTAAAACATATCCTAATAATAATCAAGGGAGATATTGTCATAAATGAATGTTCGGAAGGATTTCTTTCATGGACGGTTCGGGCATTAAAGACTACAATTAAAAAGCGCCAAAAACAAATAAATATTTATAATCCCAATTAGTTGAATTTAACATGGAGGTCTGGCAGGAAAAGCGGCCTTGAAACGGTCGCAGCAAGCCGATGCTCTGGCTTGTGTAGAGAATTTTCCGGAAAAATTCGAATTATGAGATGATCCGGAATTTTACTTCCGTTGATATTTTTGCACGTTTTGGCTCCTTCGATTTTCCATGAGATCAAGAACAATGCCGGTTACCAGTTCATCTTTTTTTCGGAGGGATCTTTTCGGTTATGCTGGCGATTACGTCATACAGATTCGCAATCATGACCGTTTTTTCTTTTACAGGCCAGTATGTTCGTGCTGATTCGATTTTCATAGAGATTGCCCCCTTGCCCTGCAGTTATCGGTTATCCTTAAAAAAAGCGCGAACCTTTGCGGCGATTTGCTTGTCGGTCATTTTATCACAGGTCTCCGTACCGGCCAGTTTTTCCGCCAGCTTTTTGCTTTTTTGAAGATGTTTTTTAAATTCAGTTTTTGCTTCCCCGGGGCCCATGATGAGCAATTTGTCTGCTGACTTGATTTTTTTAACAATCTCTTCAAAATAAAGCTTTAGCTGATGCTGTTGCCGATCTTCAATTTTGCTGTCCACAGCAACGTCCTGGGGACCCCAGGGCGTTTTGCCCGTGCGTGCGCCGCCGGACAATCGCACCTTTCGTTCCACATCAGACAGAATTTCAACAATTTCTGTCTTTTCCACATCTGTTGATGTTTTCGCCTTAGAATATAAAACAACAATTGCTTTCCTGTGGTCCAGCCAAATGCCGATATTTTTTTCCATGGAATTTATTCCTTTTATACCTTGTTTCTGGATTATTTGAGCCCTTCTATTATGGGGGTACCCGTATTATTCCGTGTCGCTAATTTTAAAAAGGTGCATCAGCAGCTTTAATAGTTTTCACTTCGACAAGCATCTGTTTGTTTTTTTTGGTCACTATACCTTCGATAATTACTGGTTTTTGCAAATAGCTCAGGAATTCTTGAGTCATGGAATTTTCAGCAACCAGGTATTTTTGCTCATCGAACGCTGCAATGGTGATGGACAGCACTTTCCCTTCCCCGTCCCATGCTGACGGTATCGGAATTCCGTGAATTGTTTTCAGTTTTTTTACTTTCAAGAATGTTTTAAATCCCTGCCTTGGGATTAAAATTTCAAAAAATCTCTCCCAAGATATTAATCTGCATGTTGTATGCCAATATAATGGATAGTTTTCTTCGGCCGATGGCAGGGGCATTCTTATCATCCGCAAGCCCGAATCTCATTGCGGACTGTTTTGTTACAGGGAGATAGGAAACGAAATGTCCTGTTTCATTTATGGCAATGAGGAAAACACTATATTTCGGTTGGTTAAAATTTTGGCACAGGACTTGCGGTATTTAAATATAAGAAAACATAAAAAGAGAAATATCTGAAAAATTTTTTCAGAAAACCGTAGGTTCGGGAAAAACAGTTCCCAGCTTAATGAAACCATTTTTAAAAAGGGGAACGATGATGCAGCTGTCAGGTCGACAGCCCCTTCAATCCGGCTGCCACGGCAAGATACTTCCAATTATCAGTGTAAGGAAAATAAATTCAGTAAGTTTTAAGGATGGCGAAGTCGGATGTGCGAGTCAATCATTCAGGATGTGATTTCCTGACTCGAAAAAGGTAATGATTTATCAGGATTTATTATAGGAATACATACTTTCCCGAGATTGCTGCCGCCTCTGTTCATCCCTAACAGGAAAATCCGCCATGCGAAAAACCGAAGCATCTAAACCCTATCCTGTCAGAGGGAATAAACGCGGAAAGGACCGCCCATCACTCGATGCCACGGCGGTTCATCAGTTTTACGACTGGTTGCTGGTCCATTCCAAATTCGCGCTTTTTTGTCTTATCGCAGGGGTTCTTGCGTTGGCCTGGTTTGCCAGAAGTTTGCAGATTGACGCATCCCCGGATACGCTTGTCAATGAGAATGACCCGGACATCCAGTATGCGCGCCGGATATCAGAACGCTACAATATACAGGATTTTCTGATCATCGCATACGTGCCGGAAGAAGATCTGCTGTCTCCAGCAGTTCTGTCGGATATTGCCCGCCTGAAAAATGAAATCAGCACATTAAAACACGTCGAATCGGTGGTAACGCTGCTTGATGTGCCGCTCTTGGAAAGCCCCCCTGTTCCGATCCGGGAACTGGCCAACGGACTGCCAACGATTCTGTCGCCGGAAGTTGATCTGTCGCTTGCCGGGAAAGAGCTTTCAGCCAGTCCGCTCTACAGAAATCTGCTGGTCAGCCCGGAGCTCACCACAACGGCCATTCAGATCAATCTTCCCATTGATATGCAATACCGTGAGATGATGGCCCGCCGTGATGTAATGAGTGAAAAAGCCATGGCCGGCAAACTGTCACCCTCTGAAACGACCGAATTGGCGAGCCTGGAACAAAAAATTCTGGCAAAGCGCAAGGATTTTAAAGAAAGAAATAAAACACTGATCGCCGATATTCGCGGCATCATGGCCCGCTACAAAAAAGATGCCGATCTTTTTCTGGGTGGCATCGACATGATTGCCAATGACCTGATCCTGTTTATCAGAAATGATTTAAAAGTGTTCGGCGCCGGTGTGTTTATTTTTCTATTAGTTGTGCTGGGGGTCTTTTTCCGAAGCATCCGGTGGGTGGCCGTTCCCATGATGTGCTGTTTTTTTTCTGTTATCGCCATGGCCGGCCTGCTGGGACTTTTCGGCTGGAAGGTGACGGTAATTTCCTCCAATTTTATTTCTCTTCAGTTGATTCTGACCATGTCGCTTTCCATTCACCTGGTGGTTCAGTACCGTGAAGAGGAACGACTGTATCCGGAACTGGCCCATCGCGAACTCATTATCCGCACGATGCAGAAAAAACTGATTCCCTGTCTCTACGCCACCCTGACCACCATTGCCGGATTCGGCTCTCTGCTTTTGTGCGATATTAAGCCGGTTATTACGTTCGGCTGGATGATGGTGGGCGGTCTTGTCGTCTCCATGGTGTTCACGTTTCTGTTTTTTCCAACGGCATTGTCCCTGTTGAAAAAAGCACCGCCGCCGCCGGCTTCCGGTGGCGGGAGCTTTATGACCAAACTGACCGCCCACCTGACGGAATTTCACGGCCGGCTGATCATTATTATCGGCATCCTTGCGCTGTTGTTAAGTATTATCGGTATCTGCCGGCTGAGCGTGGAAAATGCCTTTGTCAATTATTTCAAGAAATCCACTGAAATATACCAGGGGATGCGGGTGATTGACCAGGAACTCGGGGGCACCACACCGTTTGATGTTGTGCTCAATTTTCCGCAATCAGACAATGGCGCTTCTGACAGGGACGCCAAACCGGCGGACGATGCCGAAGGGTTTGATATGTTTTCCGAATTCGAGGAAGAGGACCATGCCGGCAAATACTGGTTCACGCCGTATAAAGTGGAAAAAATACTGGCTGTTCATGATTACCTGGAATCAATACCTGAAATCGGTAAAGTACAGTCTTTGGGAACGCTGCTGAAGGTGGCCCGCCAGCTCAATAAAAACCGGCCGCTGGACAGCTTTGAGTTGTCGGTCATCTACAATGAATTACCGGAAAAATACAGAAAGATGCTCGTGGATCCATATGTTTCCGTTGACCATAACCAGGCGCGCTTGTCGGTGCGGATAGTGGACACCAGCGAATCGTTGCGGCGCGATCAGCTGATCAGGAGGATGGAAAAAGAAATTCCGGCCAGATTCTCATTCAATCCGGCGGATGTTCAGGTAACCGGCATGCTGGTGCTGTATAACAACGTGCTGCAGAGCTTGTTTGACTCCCAGATCATGACCCTTGGGTTTGTGCTCATTGCCCTGATAATCATGTTTCTGGTGTTGTTCCGGTCCCTGAGAGTATCCATGATCGCCGTGTTTCCGAATCTTTTGTCGGTTTCCGTGGTCCTGGGCGTGCTTGGCTGGCTGAATTTGCCGCTGGATATGATGACCATCACCATTGCTTCCATCAGCATTGGTATTGCGGTGGACGACACCATTCACTATATCCATCGTTTCAAAGAAGAATATGACGCGGGGGGAGATTATCCGGGGGCAATGCGGAGATGCCACAACAGCATCGGCTATGCCATGTATTATACATCCGTCGCCATCATTATGGGATTTTCGATTCTGGCGCTGTCTAATTTCATTCCGACCATTTCCTTCGGACTGCTGACCGGCCTGGCCATGCTGGTCGCACTCCTGTCCGCAATGACACTGCTGCCCACAATGATTATTATGCTCCGGCCGTTTGGCCCAGAGCAGATGGATATCAGCCGATGACATATTCCGGAGCCTAAAAGAATTATTTATTTTCCGAGCAGGGGAAACAGCTGTTTCAGGCCATTGGCGATGAATTCAACGGCAATGGCGGCGATAATAAGCCCCATGATCCGGGTAACAATATTGATGCCCGTTTTTCCGAGTATACCTGAGATGTAAAAAGACCCTCTTAATATCAACCAGGTCAAAATAGAAACCATCAGGATTGATACGCCGAGAATACAGTAATGGAAAAGAGACTGATACCGATCCGCATATACAATCACCGTACTGATGGCACCGGGTCCTGCAAGCAGCGGAAGGCCGACGGGCACCACGGCCACGGTATCGCTGTCTTCCTTATCGTGGGCCTCCTCCTGAGTGTGTTTAACGGAACTCATTTTTGCATGCATCATGGCGATGGCCATGAGCAGCAGGAGGATGCCGCCGCCCACGCGAAACGAGGCGATGGAAATACCGAAGAAATTCAAAATGGTTTCGCCCAGAATCAGCGTCACTATTAAAACGACAAACAGCGTCAGCGCTGCAATCTGGGCGGACCTGCGGCTTTTTTGGCGGTCAAGATTTTTGGTCAGATTAATAAATACCGGTGTCGCCCCGATGGCATCGACAATGGAGAACAGGACGATAAAAAATTTAATGTACTCAGACCAGGAACCCAAGGATTTCTCCTTTCGGCATTCTCTCGATTTTGGGGATTTTGGGTTTGTATCTTAAAAATAATAAGCTACTATTTAAAAAGGATCAATTGATATTGAATGAATTATCGTTTATATTCGTATCAACGCCTGATAACCGGATGCTGCCGGATAAAAAACAATAAAAAGGAAAAGCCATATGACGGATGGCACCAGCAGGGTAATTGTTGCTCCCATCGACGGATCTGAATATTCCCAAAATGCAATTGAATACCTGTGCGCACTTTACACGGGGATTTTAGATGTTCAGGTTATTTTATGCCACATCCTTCCGGTTTTACCGCCCTTGTTTACGGACCCCGAACTTCAATCCGAGGTGGTGGAACATTTGGAATTGCTTGAAGAAAAAAATCTTGAAATCGGTGAAAAGATTCTCAGCAAAGGGAAAAAGAAATTCCTGGCAAACGGGTTTGCGGATCGTCAGATAGAGACCGTCATACGGAACAAGGAATTCGGAGTTGCAAGGGATATCTGTCTGTTTGCCGAAAAGCGGAATGCAGATGCGATTGTTTTGGCAACCAAAGGAAGGGGCCGTTTGACGTTTCCGTTTATGGGAAGAATTGCAGGCAATGCCCTGGAATACAGCCGTAAGATTCCCGTATGGCTGGTAAATGATAAGATACCTGGCAAAAACGTGCTGATCGGTATTGATGCGTCGGAAAATGCCTTAAGAGCTGCGGATTATGCGGGCGTTATGCTGACCGGCACAGGCTGCAGCGTGACCCTGTTTCATTCCTACCGGAGTCTCAGGCGATTTCTTCCCAAAGAAGTCCTTGATGCGGTTCCCAACTCTGAACTTGAAAAGATCTGGTATCAAATGGCCGGCCAGGAAGTCATGCCGTATATTGAAAAAGCAAAAGGGATACTCATCCGCGCGGGGTTGAAAGAATCCATGATCTCCTGCCATCAGGTGGAAGGAAGTCGGAGTGCGGCGCATGATATACTGGAAGAAGCCCGAAAAATGAATTCCGGCACGATTATATTGGGAAGAAGAGGCTTGTCAGGAATAAAGGAACTGATCATGGGCAGCGTGACCCGAAAAATAATCCATAACAGCCGGGAAATGACAGTTTGTGTGGTATGATCTGTTAATCTCCCCACCTGGCGCGGTACCTTCTTACGTCGACATGCACGAAGGGGCCATGCGCTTCGGTTTTTCTGTACCCGGCCAGGCCGCCGATATATGATTCATAAAACGGTTTCCCGTAAAGGCCGTCAATTATGTCATAAAGCACCTGTGCATCTTTCCAGTTAATTATTCCATCCCTGTTCAGATCATCCATGTAATCGTTTTTGGGCGGTTCATCGATAAAGATGTCGGCTGCCCCTCCCCACAGATGGCGGCTGTATTTAACATTTCCGATGGATCTGTTGTAAAAAGGGGTGCGATATCCGCTCATCACATGAAAGGTGTCACAACGGTATCCGCTTTTATTCACATGTTCCAAAATCAATTCCAGTTTTAGCAGCAATCTGGTTTGAAGCACCATGTATTTGGGAAATCCGCCTTCCTGTTTGCAAATAAACTGAGACAGGGTAAAATGGGGAGATACCCTTATGTCGATATTATTTGAAGTTACTTCAATGAACCCGTCCGGTGGATCATAAATCTTAAGACCTTTTAGGCGTATGGCCGGATATCTTCCCATTCGATACCCATTGATATATTCGGCTGCTTTTACTGTTGCATAGGGCAGGATCACAAAACAGTGAAGCGACATGAGCGTCTGGTTGTCATGGGAGAGAACCTTGATTTGATATGTTCCGGTATCTTTCGGTGTCTGCCAGTTCCACGATGAGTCGGACAAGGACTCTATATGCCCCGCATCTGCGGACAGGGAGAATCCTTTTTGGATTTTATCCGCCATGATTTTTATTGGGACGGTTTCCCCCGGCAGAAACGAAAAGCTCATTATTTTATAAGGGGAGACAAAATTTTTTACCTGAATTGTAAATTCCGCTTTTTGTGAGTCGAATGAAGCGCCGAAGGTTGTCCAGGGACAAAAGAAAATAATAAAAATTGTCAAACTGCATCGTCTGGCCAAATTCCAATTCATCATTAGTCTTATTCTCTTTTTTTCGAGGGTGCGGGAAGCGCAAGCGCTTTCAATAATTTTTCATCTCTATTATATATATCCTTTCGGAATTGGACAATACCATCCGGTGAGACCCATGCTGTCCAGTACAGGAGATGAACCGGAACCGGCTTCGGCAAAGAAACGGTGTTTTCAATTCCGCTGGCAAGAGCAGCACTGATTTGATCGCTGTTCCATGATTGCTTCCCGGATAGAAGATATTGCGCCAGGAGGATCGGTTTTTCGATGCGAATGCATCCGCTGCTGAAAGAACGGCTGCTTTTTTCAAAAAGGTCGCGGGCGGGTGTATCATGGATATAGACATTAAACCGGTTTGGAAACATAAATTTGATGCGGCCCAGTGGATTTTTCGGCCCTGGTTTCTGTCGGAATCGATACTGAAAATTCTGAGGTGAAACCGTCCCCCACTCAATGCTTTTCGGATCAATAACAAGGGTTTCCGGTCCCTGCCCCTGTATTACCTGAATGCCCATTTCAGCCAGA
>JAABSL010000018.1 GCA_011390415.1 Desulfobacteraceae bacterium | reverse complement strand
CAAGGGTGTCTGGCTGATATTCCTGTTCGGTTACTTTCACTTTTTTTGCGCAATTATACTGGTAATCAGTTTGAAAACCATGAAGAATAAAATCATTACCCTATCCATTATCTATGCGGTACCGATAATCATGAATATCCTGGCTTTCGGTTTTTTCGGCTGGAATTATTAATCTGACGCCTTGACCGGCCGGATCAAAACAATTTCCGGGCCAAGGGGTGACCGCAGGGGCGGGCCCCATGAACCGGTGCCGCAGGTGGTGTAGATCCGCAAGCTGCCGTGGTGCTTAAGTCCGTAATCGTATTTTTTATACAGCAGACGGGATACCAGATTTAGTGGAAAAATCTGGCCGTGATGGGTGTGGCCGGAAAGCTGAAGGTCACAGTTTAATTTTTTGTTGAGTGCAAAAGAAGTGTCCGGCATCCAGTAATTGGCAATATGCTGGTCTCCGTCATCGCCGGAATTTTTTTGAATATTGGCGGGGATGTGAAACAGCAGAATCCGGGCATGGTCGCTGGGAACTTGCCCGGCTGTGCTTGGCGGGTTGTTCTCCGGCAGATTTGCGATTTCATCAAGGCTGCTGATTCCCGGATAACTGATGCCCACCACTTCCAGGCCGTTAATGGTCACCAGTTCGTTGTCCAGAATCCGGAATCCGGTCTTTTTGATGAGGGCAAGGGCTTTGTCGATGCCGATATAATGTTCATGGTTGCCGGTGATGAAAAAGATGCCATGCCGCGCCCGGAGCCGGTTAAGGGGCTCAATGAATTCAGTATAGTGACCATTGACCCCGTCAAACAGATCGCCGGTGATGAAAATAAGATCCGGGTTCAGGCCGTTTACCCGGGCCACGATCCGGTCGGCAAATTGTTTCCCGTGAATACAGCCCAGGTGCACGTCAGACAGCTGCACGATCCGGCTGTTGTCCCAGTCGGCCGGCAGGTTTTCAAATCCGATGGTTATTTCCCGGACACAGGGGTGAAATGTACGCCAGAGGCTGTAGGCGGAATAGAGAACCGTCAGGGACAGAAAGATTACGGTCACCGTCTGTCGTGATCCGGAAACGCCGGCCAGCTTAAAGAGGCCGATGACAACCCAGATGAGGGTGACGGCCACCAGAAAATGAATCAGAAAACCCGTCCATACGGCGGCAAGCCGGTAATACCAGATGGTCCAGATGTTTGCCTGCCAGTGAAGCATAAAAAAAGCCGTGACAAAGGAGAGGCTTAAAGCCGCCATGGCAAGATAAATGGAGATCTTTGCGGCTGGCCGGGTAATGCTGAAAAAATGCACCATGCTTCGAAAAAAAGCATAGTGCATGCCGAAAACCAGCAGCAGGATGGCGCCTAAAAATATAAGAAGTTTAATCGGCATGTTTTTTTAATCATTTACCGATGATCGGGTATGTTCCAGTTACCGTAGATTTTTAAGGGGTTGCTTTCCCATTTTCCGTTTTTGTCTTTTAAAACCCCTAAAACCAGGTCACTGCTGATAATTTTTTTGATTTTAAATTCACGTCCCCAGTAATCACAGACAATTGTTCCCTTACGCACCCATCTTTTGTTCGAGTGCTGTCGGCAGACATCACAAAACCAGGCATGCGCCGGAATCACCGTGTTCTTTTCCACCTGATCGATTTCTTCTGTTTTCTGGCACCCGTTGCAGATTCTTTTCCGGGCCTTGATTTTTATCGTCTGTTTGGGAATCTGCAAAATTTCCCGTTCCAGTTTTTTTTTAAGTGCCTGGTTCTCGACCAAATATTCAATGTAGTCAAAGTCATCAGAAGCGCCGGCGGTGTTTTTTTCGCGGATTTTTGGTCTTTTACAGCCGCGGGTTTTATCGTTTTTTCTTTCTCTGCCGGCGGGGCGGGTTGCCGGGGTTTTTGGATGCGTTTTGCAAGCGGCGGGGTCTGTTTGGCTTTTTCCGCTTTTTTCTTTTTTAAAATATCATATTGCCGCCGGCATTTCCGGCACCAGTTTTTTTTAAACTCCGGTGTGTCCCCATCACTTTTAAACGCTTCAATATGTCTTATTTTGCCGCATTTTTCACATGCTTTGTTCAGGGCTGCTGCGGGTGATTTCTTGTCTTTTAATTTTTCCGCGAACTGATCAAAACAGACTTTGCAGAATGCGTACAGGCCGTCCGGGCTGTATTTGTTTTCGTAAAAATCTCCGGCCGGTTTGAGATGCCCGCATTTCCTGCAGTTTTTTTCTTTTATGTCATTCATGGCAAACCGCTGCGATGTAATTATAGGTTTAATCGATTTCGTCTAATCCGAACCACCGGCTTAAGTTCAGGTATTTGGCGGCCCAGGTTTCCTGGGTCGGGGGCATCAGGTTGGCGCCGGTGATTTTAATAAATGCCGGCAAAACCACCAAAGCACCAAGGGTGGTGGCAACCATGGTGATTGACAAAAGCGCCCCCAGCAGATTCATGGGGATGAACCGGGACAATAAAAAGACCAGAAAGCCGAATATCAGGGCAAGGGACGTAAAGATAATCGCTTTGCCGGCAACGGCCAGGGTGCGTTCTATGGATTCGTCAATACTGTATCCCCGGACCCGGTTATGTCTGAAATTATTCATAAAATGGATGGTGTCATCAATGCCGATACCGATGGTGACCGCAGCAATCACGGAAGTGCTCATATCCAAAGCAATGCGGAACCACCCCATTATGCCAAAATTGATCAGCACGGCAATACCCATGGGGATCAGCGCCAGCAAGCCGGCGGACAGATGCTGAAACAGCAGGATGGATATAAGGTCTACAATAATAAATGAAAGCACCAGGGTCTGCAATTGTCCCATGACCAGGTAGTGGGACACCTGGACTTCCATGACCGGAAAACCGGTGATTTGAAATGAGGCCCCTTCCGGAATATGGGCGTCCAGGTATGTCTTGATTTTTTTGACAATCTGTTTGACTTCCGATGTCCCCACAAGCTGTCCTTCCTTGCGGCAGAGTCGGGCGAGCAGGTCGCAGGTCTGGTAGTCAATATCCACAAACGGTTCGAATTCATCAAACCGGCCGTCCGAGTCTTCGTCGTCTCCCGCATATATTTCAAGATAATCGGCAATGTCCATGGCATTGGCCGGAATGGCATAGGATTCCGGATTGTCGTCGTTCATGGCCATGTGCATGGTTTTGATGACATCGGAAAACGCATCGGTGCGGCCGATATGAAGGTCCGCGTTTTCTTCGGCCACCAGCCATTTTCGAAAAGATTCCATAAAATTCAGAAAATCGGGGGACTTTGCCCCGCCCGGATGACCGGAATCAATGATAATGTCAAATCCCCACCCGCCCCCGAATTTCTCACCAATGGCATTCACGCCCTGGCGAACCTCACTGTCTTTTTTAAAATAACTGACATAGGCGGTATCCACTTTAAGCTGGATCAATCCCCCAATGGAAAGAATGACGAAGATAATGGTAATAAAAACCACTTTTTTGTAATGCACCACTGCGCATTTGGTAAACACCCGAAGCAGTTTGTCCGTGAGCGTCAGCCGACGCAGGCTCGCTTTTTTTCGGCGGGAACTCAGGGCTTTGGGGTATTTGTGGGGGAGCATGGACAGGGCTGCCGGAATCATGGCACTGGAAATAAAAACCGCAAAAAGCGCGCCGATCCCGCAGAAGATTCCCCATTCCCTGATGGCGGACAGCTGGCTGGTGCAAAGCGTTACAAATGCAATAAACGTGGTCAGGCCGGTGAGCAGGACGGTCAGGGAAATATGGGTCATGGACAGAAAAAGGCCTTCTTTTTTACCCCGTTCGGAAATGATCTCAAAGTCGTTATAATACTGGTTTAAAATGTGGATGGCATAGGAACTGCCGATGGCAATCATCAGGGTGGGCAGCGAAGACCCCATGATCGTGATGCGAAAGCCCAGGTATCCCATCAGTCCGAGCACCCAGGCTTCTGCCATGCCCAGACACACCAGCGGAAGCCAGACCCCGCGCAGAGAGCGGAAATTGAAATAAAAAACCAGCATGACAATCAGCATGACAAGCGGCACCAGTGTCATAAAGTCCATGTGGATATAATCCACTGCCCGGACATACACCACGGGCATTCCTGAAAAAATAATATGGAGGCCGGTGTAGCTGTTGATAATCTCCAGGATGTCCCGGGTGGCCGGGTCCCGGTCGCCGTCTAAATTTTTGAACTTGAGCATAATGCCGAAGTCTGAAATTTGTCCGCTTTCGCTGTCTCTTGTATATAAAACCTCTTCAAACGCGGGATTCCGTTCCAGGCGGTTTTTAAATTCATTGATGGCATCCGGGGTGTCGGGGGTGAGCCGTCTGCCATTTTCATCGATGTCAATGAGATCGTATATTTCAAGGGCGTCATTTTCCCCTTTGATGTCTTTTGTCGTAAAGGCGGAGATGATGTCGTCGATGACCTCGTCCTGTTTGAGACCATGGGTCTTGGACACCGTTTTTTCGAGCTGTTGAAAGTTGCGCGGGCTCAGGACTTCCTTATCGGCAAACAGGGACTGTATTTTTCTTTGCACCAGGCGTTGAAACAAAGGATCATCATCAAATGCCGAAAGAATGGCATGGGTTGAAATTCCCTCATCATCGCGAAATTCGGCCAGCCGGTCCAGCCGCGCCAGTTCCGCATCCTTGTCAAAATCCATGTATTCTTCAAGGTCGGCAATCAGGCGGTCCAGCTTTGACAGGGTGTCCGCAGAAAACAGGTTGTCTGCGGACACGGCCAGAACCATGAATTGTCCGTTGTCGCCGAAGGTTTCCTTTACCTGGTTGTAGTGGATATACTGGCTGTCGTGCTTGGGCATGAGGGTTTCAATGGAATTATCAATCTCAAGCCTGAGTATCCCCGGTGCCAGGGCGGCAGTCAGCAGCACCAGAAGAAGGATGGCTGTTTTGGGGAAGTTGATACAAAAAGAAATGTAGCGGTTCATCCTGCAAACTCCTGTTGAAGTTCAGCTGCGGTAACTTGATATGTTATTTTCTCTCCAGCAGATTTTTGGCGGTGCTGATTTCCACGTATGAGGCGCCGTTGTCGGAGCCGAAATTTCCGGCCAGCACCGTAATCAAATCGTTTTCTTTAAACCGGTTTTCCGAGAGCAGGCGGGTGAGCGCGTCTTCGAGAAATTCATGGGATGTCAGGTCCCGTTTCATGAAATAGGAACGAACGCCGAAGCTTAATGCCAGTTCCCGCATTACCCGTTTGCTGTAACAAAACGCGTAAATCATGTTCTCGCCGCGATAGGCTGCCAGGCTCAAAATGGTTTTGCCGCTGATGCTGTCCGCGATCAATGCTTTGGTGTTGAGCCGCAGCGCGGATTTTACCGCGGCCTTGGACAGGTAGCCGGTCACGTCATTTTCGCTTTCATAGGAGGTGTCGATGAACGTGCTCAGACTGGACTCCACTTCCACGGCAATTCTGGTCATCATTCTAATTGCTTCCAGGGGATATTTGCCAAAAGCGGTTTCACCGGACAGCATGATGGCGTCCGTATGGTCCAGGCAGGCATTGGCCACATCCGATACCTCGGCCCGGGTCGGTCTCGGGGAAATAATCATGGACTGAAGCATCTGGGTGGCAATAATTACCGGCTTTCTCCGGTCAATGCACTTCCGGACCAGGGCTTTCTGAATAATCGGGATTCGCTCTGCCGGAATTTCGATGGCAAGATCCCCCCGGGCCACCATGACGCCAAAGCAGTGGTCAAGAATCTCATCAATATTATCCACCCCTTCCTGGTTTTCGATTTTGGCGATAATCTTCACCGGACTTTTTTTTGCGTCCAGAATTTCCTGAATGGCAAGAATGTCCTCTTTTTTCCGGACAAAGGAATGGGCGATAAAATCAATGTCCTGGTCTGCGGCAAAGTCAACAAAGGTTTTATCTTTTTCGCTCAAAGAGGGCAGGTTTTTTATTTTTACAGACGGCAGGTTAATGCCCTTGCGGCTTTTTATGATGCCGTCGTTTTTGATTTCACAGGTCAGGGAATCTTCTTTTTTGTCAATGACATGCAGCTCAATATCGCCGTCATCGATTAAGATCCGGTCTCCGGGGGACACATCGTCGGCGATATCTTCATACGTGACGTACAGGCAGTCGCTGGTGGATGACTTGTCCCTGTCGCCCTTGATGCACAGACGGTCTCCCGATTTCACGGGGATCTCATTCTCTACCTGGGTAATACGGATTTCCGGGCCTTTTGTGTCAACCATCAGGGCAATCCGGTCGGACACCGCCCGGACATTGTTGACCACATGCAGGGCCTGTTCCGGTGTCTGGTGAGCCGTATTTAAACGGACCACATTCATGCCGGCGGCAAACATCTGCTCAAGCAGGGGGATGTCACACATATTGTTGGAAATGGTTGCGATAATTTTTGTTTTTTTCATGGACAAACCTTATGCTGGGATGTTGTTTATAAGTTTTTCAAAATGAATCTAAGTAGTTTAGACAAATTGGCTGCTGCACACAAGCAATTTCCATTTTACGATCAGAAATAATAGGGATTGGAAATACCCATTGATGTCAGGGGTATTTACTGATAATTTTTTATACATTCAAACTATTTACCGGAGAACATAGCATGTCTGAAAAAAGAATTATTCTGGAAAGAAAAGACCGCATTGCAATTGTGTCGCTCAATCGCCCCCAGCGGCGAAACGCATTTGACCAGGAAATGTTTTTGGCCCTTGCCCGGGTGACTGAGGAGTTGAAAAAGGATCTGCCGCGCACCATTGTGCTCACGGGCACGGAAACTGTTTTTTGTGCCGGATTTGATGTGAATCCGGATAATCCCATGACAACAGCGTTTATCGATGCGGTGGAAAAAGCCGATCCGGATCCCGCGGAAAAACTGATCCGCCAGGTGCGCAGCATCGTGGATGAATTTGTTTCCCTGCCGGTACCGATCATTGCGGCACTAAACGGAATGACCTACGGCGGCGGTGCCGAGCTGGCCGTCCGGTGTGATCTCCGGGTAATGGATCCCGCTGTTGAGATCTGTTTTTCCGAAGTTCGTCTGGGTTTGATGCCGGACTGGGGCGGCGGGGCCGCGCTGGCCCATCTGATCGGCGCCTCCCGGGCCGCGGATGTGATCCTGACGGCGCGCAAGGTGCTTGCCGGAGAAGCCATCAATCTCGGCCTGGTGAATCGGGTCAGCCGTCCCGGGGAATCCCTGGAAGAAGCAATGCGGCTGGCGGAAATGATTTCCAAAAACGGTCCCCGGGCGGTGCGGTCTGCATTAAACGTCATCCGCGGCAGCCGGAACCAGTCTTTCAATCAGAGCCTGGATCATGAGATGGACCGGGCAGTATCGTTGATTGTTTCCGGAGAGTGTCTTCACGGCGTGGGCGCGTTTCTGGAGAAAAAGGAACCCGAATTTCCGGATGTTGATTATAACGACAACGACGCCTGAACAAAGGGCCGGAAAAAATTATTCATGACCGAAAAGACCGATCAATCTCATTTCTCAATTGACGACTGGCTCGGCAAAGAACGCCGGTTGAGCCGGATATTGGACGTTGCCGGGGCCGGGATTTTTTTTCTGGACCGGCAGGGCCGGTTTATCCGGACCAATACGGCCATGTGCAATCGCCTCCACTGTGAGCCGGGCGAGCTGGAAAATAAAAACGCCCTGGATCTGCTCGATTCAAAAGACGCCGGCGGCATAGAAAAAATTTTTGATGACATGACAGCCGGCAAAAAAAAGGCGCATCGCAGTCAGATCCGGTATCGTCGCAAAGACGGCTCGATTTTCTGGGGAGACATGTCTCTGGCCCTGATCCCTGGAAAAGACGGGGTGTTTGAAACCATTATCGGCGTGGTCATTGACATCAGTGAGCAGAAACAGGCAGAGGAAAAACTCCGGGCCAGCGAGGAGAAATACCGCCGGGTCTTTGACAAATCCGGGGCCGCTTCCATTATCATCGAACCGGACATGACCATTTCCATGGCCAACGAGGAGTTTGAAGAACTTACCGGATACGGAAAAGATGAAATCGAAAACCGCATGAAATGGTCGGCGTTTGTGGCGCCCGATGATCTCGAAAAAATGACGCATTATCACCGGCAGCGACGCTTGCCCAACGGCCGGGCCCCGGAGGAGTATGAATGCCGCATTGTCCGGCGCACGGGTGCTGTCCGGGATATTTTTATCAAGGTCGGGATGCTGCCGGACGGCATCCGGAGCATCGCCTCTTTTATGGACATCACCGAGCGTAAAAATGCGGAAAAAGAACTCAAAGAACGGGAAGTGTATCTGCGCCGTGAAAATGTCCGCTTAAAATCAAGTATTCGCGACCGTTTCCGGTTCGGAGATATCGTCGGCAAAAGCCCCCTGATGCAGCAGGTGTACGAGCTGATATTAAATGCCGCAGCCACGGACGCCAATGTGATAATCTACGGAGAATCCGGGACCGGCAAGGAGCTGGTGGCCCAGGCGGTCCATAACATGAGCGAACGGCGCAAGTCTGCGTTTGTCGTGGTCAATTGCGGCGCCATTCCGGAAAATTTACTGGAAAGTGAGTTTTTCGGATATACAAAAGGGGCGTTTACCGGGGCGGAACATGACAAGCACGGGTATCTGGATATTGCCGACAACGGCACCCTGTTTTTGGATGAACTGGGAGAAATCGGCCTGAATATTCAGGTAAAGCTGTTGCGGGTGATCGAAGGCATGGGGTATCATCCGGTGGGCAGTGACCGGATGCATCATCCGGATATCCGTATAATTGCGGCCACCAGCCGGAATCTGGCGGAGCTGGTCCGAAAAGGGAAAATGCGCGAGGATTTTTATTACCGGATTCACGTCATTCCGATTCATCTGCCCCCGTTGCGGGACCGCAAGGAAGACATTCCCCTGCTGATCGATCATTTGATGAAACGACACGGAGATCCGGACAACCTGCCCCCGGTCACCGGCAAAATGCTGGATGCGGCCCAGGCCTATGACTGGCCGGGCAATATTCGCGAATTACAGAATGTTTTGCACCGGTATATCACCCTGAATCAATTTGAGTTGCCGGAAACAGTTTTAAAAAAAACGTCTTCGGAAACCAGGGATGCGTTCCGGATGCTGAATTCAGGCACGACAGGGGCGGCAACGGATGCCATTTTACCGGAGGCGGTGGATGCTTATGAAAAACGGTTGATCCTCCAGGCCCTGGAAAAAACGCATTGGCATCGGGGCCGGGCCGCCGGGATTCTGGGAATTCACCGCCGGACCCTGTTCAAGAAAATCAAAAAATACCAGATTGATCATACCCGAATTGGGAACGATCATTCTTATTAATTTATTCCCCTTTATTTCAATCAATTAAAATCCATATCATCCTCCGTGGGTCAAATCGGCCTCATCTTCCGCAATTGAACCCGTGCGTTTATTTCTAATAATAAACTTATAATTTCAATTAGTTGTGTATTTTATAAGGTTTGGCATGGATCTTGGATTATGCACAGGTACATAGATCGATTTGTAAATATCTGTTTCGATCGCTTAACACTGTTTTTTATGTTTGTTCATTTTTAAACCCGTGCAAGGAAATGACCAATGGAAATACTGATTGTCATGCCGGATCAGCAGACTGCTGAAAATCTCAGACAGCGCATCAGCGAGCGCGGGCATCATGTGATGCTGGCGGGCACTGTAAAAGATGCCGTAGACATTATTTCGCGCAATCAATTTGAGTTAAGTTTTATCCATTTGTGCCTGCCCGACGGTGACGGCCGGGAATTGATAAAGCACGTCAAAAGGTGTTTTCCGGAAATCCGCATCGTTGCCATGACCTATTCCAATTCCCGATTGCTGGAGCTTTCGGCCCGGAAGCTGGGGATCATTTATTACATGGTAGAACCGTTCGAGGCGCAGGAAACAGACTTTATTGT
>JAABSL010000017.1 GCA_011390415.1 Desulfobacteraceae bacterium | reverse complement strand
GAATATCGATAGGGATATCATGGTTCAGCAGGTCATCGAGAACCATGAATTCGCCGCTGGCACGGACCGCCACCTGGCGGGCGCGGGCTTCGCTCCGGCTGACCACAATTATTTTATCGGCTTTCAGCCATTTCAGCACAAATGCCGCCGCTTTTGCCGCCCCGCCGGCGCCTAAAATCAATGCGGTTTTGCCGACCGGATTAAACTCAATATCTTCTAAAGCATCCATTAAACCGATGGCATTGGTATTGTAGCCTTTGAGTTTGTCTTTATTTCTGGCAATGGTGTTAATGGCCCCGATGATGGCGGCACTTTCAGACACGGAATCCATAAACGGGATCACCGCTTCCTTGAAAGGCACGGTCACGTTTGCACCGGCGATATGCAGGGTTCTCAGGCCGGCCATGGCTTCCCCGATTTTGTCCGGTTCCACCATCAACGGCACATACGATCCGTTGATGCCGGTCTGTTTCATTACCTGATTAAAAATGTCCGGGGATTTTGAAGAAAAGACCCGTTCGTCACTGAGGATGCAGAATACCAGATGCTTTTGGCCGTATGAAGATCGGCGGAGTGTGAAATCGTGGCTTTTTCCTGCCAAAAGTGCGGTATCCTTTCCGGAGAAAAATTATAGATATCTGTAAAATAAGAGAAAACAAGCAACGTGGGCCAAAAATAAGCAGAACCGCTGAAACAGGCACAAAGGTATCATGCCGGATTCCAGCGGTTCATTGGGTGTACAGGTTGATTACATATTCAGAAGGCTTTTAACGGAATCAAGAATATCCTCCGCCGAGGCCGGCTTGGGCAGATAGTCATCTGCTTCCGTGCTCATTCCGTCATAATGAGAGTAGCGGGTAGAGCTGACATGGTCGGCAACCGCCGTTAACAGTAAAATGGGAATGTCATTATATTTTTCATTGGATTTAAGTTCTGCGCAGACCTTATATCCATCTTTTTCAGGCATCATAACATCCAATACGATGGCATCCGGCGGATTGGCGGTGACTTTTTCAATCCCTTCCACGCCGTCGTAGGCGACTTCAACATCAAATCCGGCTTTTTCCAGATTTTTTTTAACAATGGAGACGAAATCCGGCTCATCATCAACAACAAGAATTCTCTTTTTTTCGCTCATATTAACCCTCCTTTTTCCTCACCAGAACAGATGGCTGCATTCTTAGGTGCACCCGTTAGCAAACCTTTAGGTATATATTCTTATGCTTTTTATTTTATGGAAACCGATCCGTAAAATCAATCAATTTTCGGCCGGGGATACAATCCGGCTCTTTCCACGATGCCGGGCACTTTTTCTTCCCATTCAATGGCCATGATATGAAAGCCTTTAACGCCTTCAACGGATTTCAATCGCTCGATGGTTTCAATGCAAATGTTAATGCCTTCTTCAGCCTGTTTTTCCTTGGGTGTGTCTGACATTCGTTTGATAACATCATCCGGAACATCCATGCCGGGCACTCTGTTTTTCATGAATTTGGCCATGCCGGCGGATTTTAAGGGCGTAATCCCGGCAAGAATATATGTTTTTTCATGAAGACCCCGGTCGCAGACCAGTTTCATCCATTCTTCAAATTTATCCAGATTATAAATACACTGGGTTTGTATGTATTCGGCGCCGCACGCAATTTTTTTAGCCAGCCGGGGAACTCTGATTTCAAATGGATCGGCAAACGGATTGGCGGCTGCGCCCACAAACATTCTTGGCGGCCGTTTAATATCGGCCCCGCCCAGGAATTTTCCTTCATCCCGCATTAGCCGGACGGTTTGAACCAGCTGCATGGAATCCAGGTCATGAACATTCTGGCCTTTGGGGTTATCACCAAAGCTTTGGTGGTCCCCGGATAAACAGAGCAGGTTGAAGATGTCAAATGATGCGGCCCCTAAAATTTCACTTTGCAGGGCAATCCGGTTTTTGTCCCGTGTTACCATCTGGAGCATCGGTTCCAGGCCCATTTGTTTGATATGGATGCAGGCTGCCAGACTTGACATGCGGGTTACGGATGTCTGGTTATCGGTTACGTTTATCACATCCACATGATCTTTGATCAGATTTGCTTTTTCAGTCACCTCTTCCGGGTCAGAACCCCGGGGGGGGCCGACTTCGGATGTAACTGCCAGGTGGCCTTGTGAAAGAATCTTTTCGAGTTTACTGGGTGTTTTCACGCTCATATCTGAACATCCTCCCTGACAACTTTTCGGGGCCCGCCGGCTCTGTCTGTGGACCAGTCTTTGATTTCGCAGACTTTCTCATAGTCTTCCAGCCTGTCCAGCGCTTTTAAGCGGTCGACGATCAGCTGCCACGCGCAGTCCAGGTCCTTGTTGATTTCGCATTTGCCTTTTGATGACCCGCCGCAGGGGCCGTTTAATATCCGTTTGGCGCATCGGGAAACCGGGCAGATGCCGCCGGTAACGGCCAGAAGGCAGTTGCCGCATGCCTGGCAGCGCTCCGTCCATAAGCCCCGATGCTCCGTGGCGCCCAAAAAGCAGGTGTTGACCCCCGGGTAGATCGGGATGGAGTGATATTTTTCCGCCATAAACTGGACTCCCACCCCGCAGGCAAGGGAAACGATGGCATCATATTCATCCGCGACATCCCGGATTTCCTCTAAGTATTCATGGTCGCACTGTCTTTCCAGCGTGTTTTCGTCAATCCTGACATCTTTGCCCTGATTTAAGAAATACATGCGGAGCGTGGAAGCCAGAACGCCGACTTCTTTTTTGCCGCCGGCCTCGCATACCGTTACACATTCATTGCAGCCCAGGATAAGGATTTTTTTACTGTCTTTGACATAGTCAATGATTTCCTCAACCGGTTTTTTATCAGCAACAATCATAAATTTGACCTTTCCTTATATAAGATTCCAAGTATGGCGTTATGCCGCCTTGCTCTTTTTCAGTTTGATGGGGTTGGGTCCCAGTTCCATAATTTTTTCATGGATTTCGTTGGCATATTTCGCAAACAGCGGACCTTCGCCCGAGGACAGATTATACATCTGAACCCGGTCGCCGCCGATGCCGACGGTATTCAGGAGTTTCTGTACCTGTTCCACCCGCTTTCGGGCCCGGAAATTGCCGGATTTAAAGTGACAGTCCCCTTCCATGCAGCCGACGATACAAACACCATCCGCTCCTTTTTCAAATGCCCGGAGCATATGGATGACATCCACCTTGCCGGTGCACGGGACACGGACGATTTTAATGCTCGTGGGGTAGGTCAATCGCATCGAACCTGCCAGGTCCGCGGCAGAATACCCTCAGTAGTTGCAGCAGAACGCAAGTATAATGGGCTCAAAATCCTGACTCATATCACTCCTTCCAGTAAGGCATCCACCTTGCTAAGTAACTGTTCATCTTCATACCAGTTCAATTCAATTGCTTTTGCCGGGCATTCGGCGGCACAGGCCCCGCAGCCCTGGCACAATGCATCATCAATATAACTGACGCCTTCATCATTAATAACCGGAACCCCATAGGGACAGCTCCTGACACAGATCAGGCAGGAGGCGCATCTTTCCTGATCCACGGAGGCAATGACCGCGGAAAGGGTGAGATGCGGCTGGGACAGGAAGGTCGTTGCCCGGGAAGCGGCGGCCTGGGACTGGGCGATGGTTTCACTGATCAGCTTGGGGCTGTGGGCCGTGCCGCAGACAAAGATACCTTCGGTGGCCATTTCAACCGGCCGCAGCTTGACGTGGGCTTCAATAAAGTAATTTTCAGAATTTCTGCCCAGTTTCATAATCGATGCCAGTTCTTCGGTGTCTTCTGCCCGGACTCCGGCGCTCAAGGCGACAATATCCGTATCCACGGACAGCTTACGACCCAGAATATGATCGGTAAACGTCACCGTCAGACCGTCTTCTCCGGTTGAAACTTCCGGCGGGTCATCTTCTTTAAACCGGAAAAAGAAGACCCCGAGTTCGCGGGCCTTGGTGTAATATTCTT
This sequence comes from Desulfobacteraceae bacterium, assembly GCA_011390415.1. Taxonomy (GTDB): domain Bacteria; phylum Desulfobacterota; class Desulfobacteria; order Desulfobacterales; family Desulfosalsimonadaceae; genus SURF-3. Next base: position 6,065 of record JAABSL010000017.1, on the reverse strand, counting down.
CCATCAGCCCATAGGTCCGGATGTCGCGATACAGGATAAAGACCTGGGTGTCCGGATTCAGTTCCTTGATGTGAATGGCATTTTTGATGGCACTCTGGCAGCAGATTCTGGAACAATTGGGATTTTCATCATTTCTGGAGCCCACGCACTGGATCATGACCACCTGGTCTGTATTTTCCATGCCGTCGTTTTCCAGTTTCTGCGCCAGTTCAATCTGGGTCATGACGCCGGGATTATCGCCGTACAGAAATTCTTTGGGGGTGTATTCGCTGCCGCCGGTGGCCAGAATAATGACGCCATGCTCGATTTTACGTTCATACATGCCCGGGCCGACCAGGACTTCTGTTTTAAAGTTGCCTTTAAAGCCGGAAAAATCCACAATCAACGATTGGGTCAGCACCTGGATTTTGGAATGGTTCTTCACTCTTTCCACAAGCTCTGTCAGGTATGTCCGGACATCGGCGCCTTCAATGGTTTTGGTCAGCCGGTTGGCCAGTCCGCCCAGTTCGGCTTCCTTTTCCACCAGCACCACTTCAAAGCCCTGGTCCGCGATACCGAGCGCTGCATTCATCCCGGCAACGCCGCCGCCGACAATTAAGGCCCGGTAGGTGACCGGAATCTGCCGTTCATGCAGCGGCCTCAGGGAGGCTGCCCGGGCTACGGCCATTTTGACCAGTTCCTTTGCTTTTTGGGAGGCCTTCTCCGGGGCATTGGCGTGCACCCAGGAATCCTGGTTCCGGATATTGGCCATTTCAAACAAATATTTATTTAATCCGCATTTTTCCAGCGTATCCATGAATATCGGCTCATGGGTTTTCGGGGTGCAGGAGGAGACCACGATGCGGTTGAGCTGGTGTTCCTTGATAATTTCTTTCATCTGATCCTGCGCATCCTGGCTGCACGTAAAAAGATTCTCACCCGAATACACCACATTCGGCAAGGTCTTGGCATATTCCATCACGCCGGGAACATCCACCACGCCGGCAATGTTGATGCCGCAGTCACAGACAAAAACACCGATGCGCGGCGGGCCGCTGACATCGATTTCATCCGGAATCTCCACCTGCTTGATGCGGGTGCCGCGCGCTTCGGCCATGTATCTGCCGGCCGCGCAAGCGGCCGCACTGGCTTCGGTAACGGATGTGGGGATATCTTTGGGGCCCTGAAAAACGCCGCAGGCAAAAACCCCCGGCCGGCTGGTTTCCACCGGTGTGAAGGGCTGGGTCACGGCAAAATTGTTTTTGTTCAGGTCAATGTCCAGCAGGTTGGCGGTGTGAATGGCGGATTCCGATACCTGGAGCCCCACGGAAAGCACCACCATATCAAATTCTTCTTCGCGAATAGTTCCGGCCTCATCCGCGTACCTGAGGCGCAGGTTGCCGGTTTCCTTGATTTCGTCAATGGTGTGGACCCTGGCTTTTTCAAACCGCACCCCGTCATCATCTTTGGCGCGAAGATAATATTTTTCGTAATCCTTGCCAAATGTCCGGATATCCATATTAAAGATGACCGTGTCCAGGTCGCCCTTGGAGTGTTCTTTGGCGATCATGGCTTCCTTGATCGCATACATGCAGCAGACGGAAGAACAATAGCCGTTGCCGCACCGGTTGGTATCCCGGGAACCGATACATTGCAGCCAGGCGATTCTTTCCGGTTCCTTTTCGTCAGACGGCCGCACCAGATGGCCCATGGTGGGGCCGGATGCGGAAAGGATCCGTTCAAATTCAAGACTGGTCAGGACATTGGGGTTTGTTTTATAATGATAAATATCATCGAGCACGGACGGATCATAAACATCGTTTCCCGGACACAGAATCACCGAACCGATATCAACGGTCTCTTCAATGGCCTGCTGGCTGTGGTCAATGGCTTCGGCCAGACAGGCATCCAGGCATTGATAACATTCGGAGCAGATCCCGCATTTAAGGCAGCGATCCGCTTCGTTTTTGGCTTCGGATTCGTTGTACCCATAGGAGACTTCCAGAAAGTTGCATTCCCGGGCCTCAGGGTCCAGGCACCGGACCGGGGTGCGGGTTTTCATGGGTTCATTGAGGATGTCGGGCTTTTCATATTCCCAGATTTTTTCACGGCCCTGTTTTAAATCCAGACCGTTAATGAATCGGTGAATGCTTTCCGCTGCTTCTTTGCCGCAGGCCACCGCGTCCACGACCGATTTCGGGCCGTAAAACGCATCGCCGCCGGCAAAGACCCAATCAATCGGGGTCTGAAGGGTAACCGGATCTGCCTGCAGGCCGCCCACGCGGGAGAGGGCAATCTCCTGTTCCGGAAGATATTGCGTGTTGGTGGACTGCCCGATGGAAACGATGATTGTGTCGCCGAAAAACGCTTCACAGGCGGCCTCGTCATACTGGGGTTTAAACCGGCCGTCCTCGTCAAACACCGCGGTGCATGTTTTAAATTCAATGCCGGACACCCGGCTGCCTTTGTCAATAAAAAAGTTTTTCGGCCCAAAGCTGTTGACGATGTTGATGTCCCCTTCAAGGGCTTCTTCAATTTCATGCTCCCATGCCGGCATCTGTTCCCGGGATTCCAGGCAGACCAGGGTGACATTTTCAGCCCCTTTGCGCTTGGCGCACAAGGCCACGTCAATAGCCACATTGCCGCCGCCGATGACCAGAACATCCTTGCCGATGGAAACCTCTTTTCCCAGGGCGACATCACGTAAAAAATCAACACCCTGCAAAACCCCGTCCGCGTCTTCGTTTTCAACACCCAGTCGGCGGCCGCCATGCAGGCCGACGGCCATGAATGTGGCGGAATATCCATCCGCCTTGAGGCTTTCCAGGGTAATGTCTTTGCCGAAGGTCACATTGGTTTTTATTTCCACGCCCATTTTTTCAATGGTCTGGATTTCAGTGTTCAGAATATCTCTCGGCAGCCGGTATTCGGGAATGCCCACGGCCATCATGCCGCCGGCCACCGGCAGTTTTTCGAAAATGGTCACCTGATATCCCTGAAGTGCCAGAAAATAAGCTGCTGCCAGACCGGCCGGCCCGGAGCCGATGACGGCTACTTTTTCCTCCCGTTTTTCGGTCAGTTCCGGGAGATAGGGAGCGTCCTGGGTCTGTTCCCAGTCCGCCAGGAACCGGTGCAGTTCACGAATTGCCAGCGATTCATCGTAATCGCCGCGGGTGCAGACCCCCTCGCACGGATGGTGGCAGACCCGCCCGCAGACTCCGGGAAACGGGTGATCCTGTTTAAATAATTTCAGGGCTTCAAAATATTTTCCTTCATTGATCAGTGCAATGTAGCCCTGAATGCTGACATGGGCCGGGCAGGTGGCCTTGCACGGGGCTGTTCCTCTTTTGCTGATGGCAAATGCACCGGGAATGGCCTGGGGGTATTTTTTATAGATGGCCTTGCGGGTGGAAAGGCCCTTGTCCTGTTCATTGGAAACTTCTATGGGGCAGACTTTGGTGCATTCCCCGCAGCTGGTGCATTTGGAAAGATCCACATATCTTGCTTCCTGGCGGATTTTTGCCTTGAAATTGCCTGGCTCTCCCTCCAGTGCCAGAATTTCCGTTCCGGTTTTAAGTTCTATGTTCAGATGCCGGCCGACCTCGACCAGTTTCGGTGAGATCACTCACATGGCACAGTCATTGGTGGGGAAGGTTTTGTCCAGCTGAGACATGAGGCCGCCGATGGCGGACGATTTTTCCAAAAGATATACGTAATATCCTGAATTTGCTAAATCGATAGCAGACTGCATGCCCGCGATACCGGCACCCACCACCATGGCGGCGCCGACAGTATTTTTTTTCTGGTCATTTTGGGCAGATTCGGATTTCTGATTCATTCAATTCTCCTAAAAGATTAAATCCCGTGAATAATATCGTAAAGCTTGTCTTCCCATCCGATTGTGGAAATCAAGACGCCGGAAAACCCATTGTTTTTAATAGCTGCTGCGCTGTCCCGGGCAATCCGGGTGCATTCTCTGACTTTATCCGGCGCTTTCTGGATTTGCTTGACCAATTCGTCCGGAATATAGACATTTTTCATGTTTCTTGCCATGTATCGGGCCATGCCGAGGGATTTGAGCAGCACCACCGTTGGAATAATATGGATACCGTCTGTGTTGATTTTGTTCATAAACGGTTCAATAGCGGATACGTCAAACAGGGGCGGGGTGATGAAAAAGCGGGCACCGGCGTCAATTTTGCGGTTCATCGCATCAATCTCCCGGTCCAGGGCCACTCCTTCCAGTCCGGAATTAACCATTGATCCCACAATAAATTCGGGAGCGCCGGACAGTTCGATGCCGGCCATGTCTTTTCCGTTTTCCAGTTTTTGTATGGTGTCCAGAAGCGTGTCGATATCAATATCATAAACAGCGGCTGCCTGGTGATGATCGCCAAAACTGGGATCTTCACCGGTGACGGCCATGATGTTTTTTATCCCGCAGGCCGATGCTGCCAGCAGGTCCGCCTGAAGCGCGATCCGGTTTCGATCCCGGCAGCAGATCTGCATCACGGTTTGCATCCGTTTTTCCTGGAGTACCATGGCCGCACCCAAAGCGCTCATGCGCATCACGGCGTTGCTCATTTCAGGGACCACGAAGGCAGCAACTTCCTCCTTAACCTTTGCCGCATTATTTACCATTGCGGAGATGTCGGTTCCTTTGGGCGGTTCAATTTCAGCAAGAATTGCAAAATCACCGGTTTCCAACTTACGTTTCAGCTCCATTTTATCCTCCGGAAAGCAGGCTTAATACGATCGTTAATTTGTATAAAAGTTGATGAATCAAAGCATTATGGCAAAAAATTCCTTTTATCATTACAAAAAAAAAATTACGCTGTCAATAGATGTAAACATTATTTTTTGATTGGGAACAAGGTAATTTGAGTAAACATCATTCATTTATTTTTACTGCTATTGCACATAAAATTTTTTCTTTATTTTTAAAAATATTTGTGCCACATTGTGACATTTATAAAGCCTGTGATGATTAAATTAATTTGCTGCTATAAATTTGATTTAACCTTATTTAAGTTTAACAGTGCTTTATATTTTAATGTTTGACAAGCCGGAGCAGAGTTTTTTATGATATGCGCGATTTGAGTCGCGGGTTTTGTCGTTTAATATGTTTTATTAGATAAGGAGAAAGTAATGATAAAAAAAGATGGCAGATGTTTAAATGTTAAGAAGCTGTGTGTTGCCTCTTTTCTGATTATTATTTCATTGGGTTTAATGCTGCCCGGAACTGTTGGCGCCGGCTGAGGTAATCCTGCGCTGACCGTGAATGTCAGCCCGGCAAATGGCGGTGATATCAATGTTGCAGGCCAGGGAATTCCTTCAAAATATCCGGCCAGCTGGACATGCAGTGTGAATTATTCTTTAACCGCGGTCCCGAATACCGCAGCCAATTACAAGTTCGATCGGTGGGGAGGAAGTGTCAGCGGCAGCGCCAATCCGATTTCTGTTTCTGTTTCAGATGGTGCAAAAAACGTGACAGCTTATTTTAAACTGAAAACCGAACCGGTCAGCCTCCAGGGGACAAAAAATCTGATAGACGGTAATAAAGATTTACTGGTGATTGATGTGAGCAGCGCTTCGGACTATGCAAACAGTCACATGCTGTGTGCCAAAAATTATATATGGAGCAGTGGTTCAAACAGCTTTTCCACCAGTATTACCGGTTTGAGCCCCTATAAAGATGATGATATTCTGGTTTATGACCAGAACGGTAGGCTGAGCGAAAATGCGGCTGATTATCTGGCCGGACAGGAGTTTACGTCGATTTATTACATGACTGACGGCCTTACCGACTGGATTGCCGAAGGCTATGAAACATTTGCCACGGCGGACGATGGCGGTAAATGCACCAGCCTTTCGCCACTGGCGTATGCGGGGGCCGATCAGGATGTGAATGAAAATGTCACGGTAACACTTCGAGGACAGGGGTCGGATCCGGACGGCGGTGCGGTCTCCTTCGCCTGGTCCCAGATTGAAGGGAATACAGTCTCTCTGTCAAATGCTAATGCGGCTCAGCCCACGTTTAAAGCGCCGGATTTGAACGGCAGTGATGATACCCTGATTTTTCATTT
>JAABSL010000016.1 GCA_011390415.1 Desulfobacteraceae bacterium | reverse complement strand
CCGGTAAAATCCTGCATCAGCACCCTCGCCGGCATAAACGGGACTTCCTGCCGGCTCTCAAGATCCGGGGTCCATTGGCTCAACGCCTCGATGTGCCGCTGGTGAACCTGCCGGCCATCCTCGTTTCTGAGCATATTTTCCAGCAGAATTTTAATGCTCACCGGCAGGCGGGGGGCATCGATATTTAACTGCTCAAAAAACCGGGGCAGGCTGAAATAGGTGTAATCCTGATTATCGATTGTCAAAGACGATTTACTGGAAAACGTGTCCGGGTGGTTCATGGCGCTCTCCTTTTTTATCGTTGAAGGGTATGCTTAAAATATATCATTAAAGTGTACTATTCTCCCACTGCTGCTGCTTTAAAAACGCCAGGCCCAGTTTCAGCAGGCTGTAATCGTATTTGTGATTCAGCAATTTCTTCACCGCCGACAAACCCGGGGTTTCTGTTTTCTGAAACGCTGAAACGATTTCATCCAACGCGTCTTTTGGCATGAGCTGTTCAATGTCTGCCTCGCCTTCTTCAATCCAGTAAGCCAGATGGCTGCGGATGGTTGATATTTTCAGCGACCGTTCCGCGGCTATGTCATGGGGGGCTTTGCCGCTGTTAAACATCTCCAGCGTGACTTCCCGGGTGTCCGGCTGATCTTTTTTTCGGCCGCCCACGGCTGCGGACGGGTAAACGGTTTGGTCCACGGATGATGTTGTTTTTTGCGCACAGGCGGCGGCCACCGCATGGTTTCGTCTGGGCATCCGGATGCCCGCTTTGGTCAGTTCCCGATCCTCAATGACGGCCGCCGCTAAATCTGCGGCTTTATAAATTTTTTGCAACTGTCCGTAAAACAGCAGATCCAGGTCCTGCAATTCACGGATATATTGCTTTACCCCCTTTTTCCGGGTTTTCAATGCCGTGATGTGACCGGCAATTTTTTGGGAAAAGTCGTTTAAAACCGGCTCAAAATAAGTTGTTGCCGCTGCCACGCGGTCTTTTAAAAACCGGTGCTGTCCATCGCCGCCCGCCTTGCCCGCCTTCACGAGTCCGCTAAAGATCCGGTCCAGCTGATTTAAAAATTTATCCCCCACTTCTTTAACGGGCATTAAATCCGATTGAACCGTTCGGGCCCAGTCCAGACTTTTCTGCTTTTCCGAGCGGGTGGCGTCTTTGGTGTAGGTGCGCACATGAAATTCAAGCTCTGCACTCAGGGCCGTAAAATCAAATGCCAGCATCACGGCATCACGCATATAGGCTGTTGATGCCTCGTTCAGGCTTTGTTCCAGGGTCGGCACATCGTTTTTCATCCCGGCAAATTCCCGGAGCGCCGCCTCCTGCTGTATATCCTGGTGCTTAAACGGCGATGTCAGCACCAGGCCGTCCAATGACGTGAGGCGCGACAATGCCACATACACCTGACCCGCGGCAAAGGCCCGGGAAACATCGATAATGGCTTTTTCAAAGGTCAGGCCCTGGCTTTTATGCACGGTAATGGCCCAGGCCAGTTTTAACGGGAAATGAACAAAGGTCCCGATCACTTTTTCTTCGATTTCATTGGTTTCCGGGTTAAGGGCAAAGCGTTTGTTTTCCCAGGTATATTTTTCCACACGCACCGAAGGCGTACCGTCTGAAAAGGCCACGGTGATCTCTTTGTTCGTCAGTGCGGCCACCTTGCCGATCTTGCCGTTGAAAAACTGTCCTTCCCCGGAGGGGTCATTTTTAATAAACATCACCTGGGCATTTTTTTTCAGGGACAGCACAGCGTCCACCGGATGAATATTTTCATCAAACGTGCCTTCCACAACGGCCGGGTATGCAAATGTCTCTTGCGGCAGCTTTTCGAGTTCTTCGGCATTGATCCGGTCCGCCTTGTAGTTGTGCGTGGTCAGATACACGTACCCGTCGTCTGCAGCCGGTGAGAATCCGGGGCGGTAATATCGGTTTAATAAATCCACATCCGCCCGGGTCAGCTGATTATCCCGCAAATGATTCAACACGGAAATAAAGGTTTCATCCGCCTGCCGGTATATTTTTTCCAGCTCAATATACAACGGCGGATTTTCGGCCAAGACCCGGGCGGAAAAGAAAAACCGGGTTGCATAATACTGCTGCAAGACCTCCCATTCCGACGCTTTGACCACCGGCGGCAGCTGCTGAAGATCGCCGATAAACAGAATCTGAACACCGCCGAAGGGTTCCCGGCGCCGCCGGACACGCTGCAGCACGACATCAATGGCATCGAGCAGATCCGCCCGCAGCATGCTCACTTCGTCGATGATCAACAGTTCCATTTTTCTCAAAAGATTGCGTTTGGCCCCGTGCATTTTCATCTGGCGGGTCAGGGTTGCCGGGGTATTGAGGGCAAAGGCCGGTGCCTGGTTCCCGGGTACATGGTCTGAGGGAATAAACGCGCCGAACGGCAGCTGAAACAACGAATGCAGGGTCACACCATGGGCATTGATGGCGGCAATACCCGTGGGTGCTGCAACGATGGTGTTTTTATGGGTACTGCGGTTGATGGCATGCAGAAATGTTGTTTTCCCGGTTCCGGCCTTGCCGGTCAGAAACAGATGGCGGCTGGTGCTGTTCACAAACCGCGACGCCATGGCCGCGGCATTGTCACTCCATTGAGTCATGGCAGTATGTTTTTTTTAATCATAGGGTCGGGATAAACCATTTTTGAGAAAATTATCGCAGGAATAAAAAAAATCATCAAGCATCAATTCCGCCTTGCCGTAAAGAACCAGTTATTTAAAAAAGCTTGATTCACATTCCGTATTTTCTTAAATTAAAAAGTACCAACCCGAATTACCCTTTTGCCCCTTCTCTCGATTTGGTTCATCTTCGCTTCGGGCAGAAATTCCCCTGACTGATTACCTTCTGATCTGTTTTTCGACCTGCGGGTGAAAGGTATCAAAAACAATTTAATCACTCAGGAGGCGTTATCATGAAACAAAAATCCATTTCCGCAATGACCGTTTTTTTTCTTGTTTTGGGAGTGACGGCGGCTTTGACCGTATCCGTTGCCGCCCAGGAGTATGACGCGCTTCAGGGGGTGAAACAGGCAGATACCCTATTCGATTTCAGAGAAGGCATCCCCGCCAAAGCAGCGGGTCATCTGTCGCTGGTGCATAAAACCTTCCAGGATAAAGCGATTGCTGGCCTGGCAAAAAAATCAGAATTCGTTGTAGTGTTCATGGGGAGTTCAGTCAAGCTGCTGTCATCAAATCGAAATGATTTTACGGCCGGGGAAAAAAAATCCCTTGAAAAGCTGGACCAGGTCATCGCGGCCATGGCCAAAGACGGTATAAAGATGGAGGTTTGTCTGTTTGCGGTGGATTCTTTCGGTGTGGATCCGGAGTCGATATCAAAAAAAATAGACCGCGTCCCCAATGGCTGGATCTCAGCCCTTGGCTATCAGGCCCGGGGATATGCCCTGGTGCCCATATATTAACAGATCAGATTTCTATAAAGATCAAAGATCAATATTTTTGTTGCCAGTAAAAAGCGAACTGATTGCGCTGCGCGCGCTGGCAAAAGTTGCCGGTACCACCCGCTAAATCCTCACCGCAAGGCTTTTTTATCCACCTTGCCCACGGCGGTCAGGGGGATGGCATCGATAAATTCGATAATTTTGGGCACTTTGTAAGGAGCCATGTTCTCCCGGCAGTATTCGGTAATATGGCTTTTTAGGGCCTCCGCATCGAATTTTCCGGCATTCGGCTTTTGCGCGGCCGGGGTCAGCTGGATTACGGCTTTGACAATCTCGCTGCCGGGCCGTTTCGGATCCGGCTGACCGATGATGGCGCAGAATTCAACCGCCTCATGCTGATACAGGGTCTCTTCCACTTCCCGGGAAAAGACCTTGAACCCGCCCACGTTCAGCATGTCCTTGGACCGGTCCACAATGTAAAAGTATCCGTCTTCATCCATGCGGGCCACATCCCCGGTGTGCAGCCAGCGATGGCCGTCGTGTTCACGCATGGCATAATCCGTTTCTTCCGGCTTGTTATGATACCCTTTCATCACCTGGGGGCCGCGCACAATCAGCTCGCCGGGCTCTCCTGCCGGCATGATCTCGTTTCCGGTTTCCACATCAACGATCCGGACCCGGGTGTTTGACAGCGGTATGCCCACGGACCCGATTTTCTTTTTTCCCTCCAGCGGATTGCCGGTGATGAGGGGACTGGTTTCCGTCATGCCGTAGACTTCAACAACTTTTCCCGCCCCGACCACCGACTCAAAGGCCCGGATCGAATCTACGGCAAAAGGGGCCGCTCCGGACACAAAAATTTTGGCCGGTCTGAAATCGAGTTTTTTAAATTCCGGATCATCCATCAGCATCTGGTATAAGGTGGGCACATTGGCATATATCGAGGGGGCGTAGGTGCGAATTTCCTTGCAGATGTGCCGGGTGTTTCTCGGATCCGGAATCAGGCACTGGCTGCTTGCCATGGTCAGGGCCGTCATGCCGAACATCAGGCCGGCCAGATGAAAGAACGGGAATCCGGAACAGAGCACGTCCCGGCCCATTTGAAAATCGGTCCATTTTTTGACCTGGGTCAGGTTGGAAAAGATATTGTGATGGGTCAGCTCAACCCCTTTGGGAAGTCCGGTGGTGCCGCCGGTATACTGAATCAGGCAGATGTTTTCAGGCATAACAGTGACCTGAGGGGTGTCGGGCGGATACCGGACCATTATTTCCTTAAATGACATGATGGTTTTGCCGGCAAGGGGTGTCACGGTGCCGGTGGGCAGTTTTTTGAGGAGTTTTCCCAGAATCCGTTTGACGACCGGCAGATAGTCTCCGATACGGGTAACAACCACATGGGTCAAAGCCGGCACCTGATTTTCGATTTTGGCCAGAACGCGCTCAAAGATCGCATCCAGGGTCACCAGAACCCGGCAGCCGGAATCATTGATCTGATGGGAGAGTTCTTTGGGCGTCAGCAGAGGAGACACCCCGGTGGCTGTGCATCCGGCCCGCATCGTACCGCACAGTGCGATCAAAAACTGAGGAATATTGGGCAGGCTCAGTCCCACCACATCCCCGGGCTTCAGTCCGCTGGCTGTTAAAAATGCGGCAAACCGGCAGGACATCTCATCCAGCTGCCGGTAGGAAATGGCGCTGCCCATAAAATGCATGGCCGCCCGGTCCGGAAAAGCCGCAATCCCTTTCAGCAGGGCATCGGTGTAGGTTTTAGCCGGAATGTCGATATCCGGCGGAATACCCGGATCATAAGCTTTTACCCAGGGTCTGTCGTCATAAATCGTCATCATTGCCCCCCTCTTTGCAAAAGTGATTTATCAGCCTGTGTCGGAACACATTTTTATGCCAGCTGAGTTGCGCCTTGAATAAATGCAGGCATGAACGGATTGTCTTGCTTCTCCTTTCATTGCGTGGTTAAATTTCGAAAACTGTCGTTTGCGGGATTATTTTTTTGTATTTGCCTGACCCTATAACATATTAAAAAATAAATCAAAACAATCTGTTTTCCCGGCCGGGGTGACCGTCTCAATAGAAACCGGCACACGGCAGGGGTTATCAAACCGGTTAACCGACTTAGATCCAATCACAGTCAAGGGGGAGGATAATGATAAAAACGGCTTATACTTCGTTTATAAAAAAAACAGTGTTTTTAATGCTAACCATTGGCCTGATTATCGGCACGGTTTCCGCGGGCTACGCCAGCGAGGCGCTTTACCGGGAGTTTGTGCAGATCAGTAAAGGCAAAGGAGATGCCGCTCTTTTTGAAAATCTTAATACGCAATCCCGCAAACTTGACTGGACAAAAGCAGAAACCCTCAAATTCAAAGGCACCATCCGCTATCTCAAAGCGGACAATGCAACCGGTGACAGTTCATACATCTACATGGTCCGGGATTTAAAGGGCGGGCTCCATATCCTTTCGGTTCCCCCCGGAGAATTCCGCGAAGCCGAAGGTTCCATGTATGCCGGACTGACCGGATTGATGGGCAACAAGCTTATTTTCAATGTGGAACAACAGACAGGGACGGTGGCGGGCGAGAATTACAGTTTTGTCCGGCTCATTGAACGGCCTTCTCAGCTTCTCATGGACCGGGTTTTCAAAATATCCATCGTGCTGATGCTTTTTTTTGTTATGGTCGGCATGGGACTTACTCTCACCGTGGCTGATTTCAGGCGGGTTTTCCAAAAACCCAAAGGCATGCTGGCCGGAACCGTTCTCCAGTGGGTTGTAATGCCCCTCATCGCCGTCGGGCTGGGCCGGCTTCTGGGCTTCTATGAAGCCTACCCCTTCATATTTGTGGGCCTGGTGCTCATATCGGCAAGCCCGGGAGGCGTGACATCCAACTTAATGACCTATTACGCCAAAGGCGACCTGGCGCTTTCCATTTCGCTGACCTCTTTTTCCACGGTACTTTCACTGGCGCTTACGCCCTTTCTGCTGGTCTTATACTGCGCCAATGTACCCGAAGTAATTATTCCGGTAAAACTGGTGGTCCAGACAATCGTTATTCTGGTGCTCATTCCGCTGGCTGTGGGAATGACGGTTCAGGCCCGCTGGCAAAAATTTGCAAAAAGGGCCACCCCGTTTTTTGCCATTCTTGGGATCATCGCCCTTTTGTTCCTTATCATCGCCGGCATACTGAACAATCTTGAAGTTTTTACCGACACACAGCGTTACGGGTTTAAATTCTACTCCATGGTTTTCATGCTCACGCTTCTGGGAATAGTGACCGGCGCGGTATTTCCCAAAATAATCGGCATCAGCAACTATCAGATCCGGGCAATCTCTCTGGAAACAGGGCTTCGCAATGCATCCCTCGCCATGGCTATCGCGCTTCTCATCCAGGATTACATCGGCGATTTTTACAGCTCCATGTTCATCACATCGGCCATCTTCGGTCTGCTCATGTACCTGGGCGGATTTCTCGCCATATGGGTCTTTAAAAAGACCTTGCCGGTTGGGGATGACCCGGAATATGAAAAGGCCGGAACCGCCTCGGAAACGACCTAAACCCAGAAGCATAAAAAGATCATTTGACCCGTTTATTTTTCAGAGGCGTATTTACGGAGGATGCCCGGCTGAAATGACTGACATACGGCAAAAAACAATTAAAGGGCTGAAAACAGGGGACACCTTTTCCGTGTCCCGAACGTTTAGCGAGCAGGACGTGATCCGGTTTGCGGATATTTCCAGAGATGACAATCCGGTTCATTTTAGCAAACGATTTGCAGAGACGAAAAACTTTGACGGCCGCATCTGCCATGGTCTGCTCGTTGCCACACTGATCACGGAAATCGGGGGACAGATCGGATGGCTGGCTTCAGGCATGCGATTCGCGTTCAAAAAACCTGTTTATTTCGGAGACACGGTGACGTGCACATTCACCATTGTTGCCATTGACGACAACCGCCGGGCCAAAGCCGAAGTGCTGTTTACCAATGGAGATGGCATGATCGTTCTGGAAGCAGAGATTACCGGCATTTTGCCCGGTGCGCCTGAAAAAGAAATAATGCAGGACCTGCTGACTGGAAAGGCCCCGGAAAACGATGCGAGCCGGTAAATTCCGGCACTGTCTTTTTAAAAAATCACAGCACAAATCGGCTCCTGCCGCCTTCAAAAAAACCAAAGGCGTCAGGGGCCGATAAAGACCGGCGATTACTCTGTGCGGATGGCCTTGAGTACGGCATTCAAATCCGCTTGATCTCCGGCCGCCTGATTGCGATGGGCAAACACCATTTGACTGCCCGTTTGACTATCCGGCCCGATCACGAACATGCCCCCCTGCTGCCAGAGATCACCGGCACTTTTGCCCTGCCGGAATCCTTTTTTCATTGCTGAAAGTCCGCGCACGACTGACGACGGCCCCAGCGTTCGGGTGATTCCCCGATTCAGGTTGAATGCTTTGTATGTTTTCAGGCTTGGGTCCACATACATTTCGCCGTTAAAGGAAAACGCGTCGACAAATTTTTTCGCCTGATCCGGACTTCCGCTGCCGATTGCCGCCAGGGCGACTCCGGCAGCGTCCAGCTGGTCTTTAACGTCCATCAGGGCAGCAGCCTGCTGCCGGGCAAACATTCATCCGAAGTGCCGTAAAAACGTCAGCACCATCCGCCGGCCGCGCCACAGAGATTCCAGTTCAACCACATTTTTTTCCATATCCAGGACAGTCAACCCCGTGACATCGGGGAGGAAGATTTTTTCATCTGCATCGGTCATTTTTTCATCCCTTTCTTTTTCTTTACGTATTTGCTTGCGGAAATTCCGGCCACACAGCCTTCGCCCACAGCTTTGGCCACCTGCCACGGCGGCCCGCAGATATCGCCGGCGGCAAAAATTCCCTCAATATTGGTCTTCTGGTCCTTATCCGCCTGAATATACTTAAATTGTTTTGTGTCCAGGGCCACGCCCAGGGTGGCCGCCAGTTCTGTGGCGCCTTTGGCGCCGAGCTCAATAAATACGCCGGAAACATTCAGCCGCGTATCATCGTCCAGAACCAGACCGGTCACCGCTTCATCCCCTTCAATCCGCCGGACATTCCGCCCGGAAAACAGCTTCACGTCAGAAACGGCGAGCTGTTCGGCCAGCCTGTCACTGACATCCGGCTGATCCGACACCAGATAAACATCACTGGCATAAAACAGCATGGTCAGCGCACCGGAAACCGCAGATGATTCATTGCCGATAATGGCGACTTTTTGATTTTTATAAAAATTGGCATCGCAATCCACGCAGTAACTGACCCCTTTGCCGAACAGCTCCTTTTCACCCGGCACGCCAAGGCGCTCCCGCTGGATGCCCATGGCCATAATCATCGCTGCCGCATGAATCCGGCCGCCGCTTTCCGGCTCTATGACAAACCCGTCACCATCGGCTTTGGTCTCAATGACATCTTCATTTAAAAAATGAGCACCGGCTTCTTCTGCCTGGACAACGCCGGCAGCCAGCATTTTTTCACCTTCCACGCTGCCGATACAGCAGAAATTTTCCACATGGGCGCTGTAAAGACCGGAGCGGTTGATTTTGCCTAAAACCACTACGGAAACTTTGCGCCGGGCGGCATGAATGGCCGCCTGAAGGCCGGCAGGGCCGGTCCCCAGGACTGCTATGTCATAAACTCTTTCGTCCATAAAACCTCCTGTATGGCTGACAATATTTGTTCATATTCAAGCGGTTGCAAAACAGGGCCGGGAAATTTCATCCCCGTAAGTTTAATAGTCAATCCCACCTTTCAAAGATGAAACCTATCTCTCAGTATAACAAGCTTTTTAAAAAATGCCAGTCCTGACCCCAAAATCGGAAAACTTCGGCTGGCCGCACCCGATTAAACCGTTAACCGGGGAGGTGCAATACTCTTCGCATTTTTCCGGCCCGGCCATCCGGTTATTTTTTATTCATGAATTTTACTGTTTATGTTATATTTATTTAAATTATCCAGCACTTTGCGACAATAAGGAGGCCGTATCATGGAAAATCACAAATTTAAGGCAATGGTGGTCAGCGAAACTTCAGACAAAACATATGAACGACGGATTACCGAAAAATCCGTCAAAGAGCTGCCGGCAGGCGATGTGCTCGTCAAGGTGTCGTATTCTTCCTTAAACTATAAGGATGCGCTGTCTGCTGTCGGCAACAAAGGGGTGACAAAAAAGTACCCCCATACGCCGGGCATCGATGCGGCCGGCATTGTGGCAGACAGCCGCACCGATGCATTCAAGCCCGGCGACCAGGTCATTGTGACCAGTTATGACCTGGGCATGGACACGGACGGCGGCTTTGCCGGGTATATCCGGGTGCCGGCCGGCTGGGTGGTCCGGCTGCCGGACGCCCTGACATTAAAAGAAAGTATGATTTTCGGCACGGCCGGACTGACCGCCGGACTGTCCGTTTACAAACTGACCCATACCCTGCCCCCTGACCGGGGAGAGATTCTGGTGACCGGGGCGTCCGGCGGCGTCGGCAGCATGGCGGTTTCCATGCTGGTTCAGTCCGGGTATGAGGTCGTGGCAGTGAGCGGTAAAGTTGAAGAAACGGAATTCCTGGAATCTCTGGGGGTGAAAGAGATTATTTCCCGTCATGATGCGGCGGACGAATCGGGCCGCCCGATACTCAAAGAAA
>JAABSL010000015.1 GCA_011390415.1 Desulfobacteraceae bacterium | reverse complement strand
AAAAAAGGAGCAGGGAGATGCTGATTGTTATGCGACAGGACGCCAGTCCTGAACAAATCGAGGAAGTGGTCAGGGTTGTGGAGTCAAAGGGGTGTCAGGCCCGGTCAATACCCGGTGGCGACCGGGTGTCCATTGCGGTGCTCTATAATAAAGGTGCTTTGGAAGAAGCCTGGTTTATGGATTTGCCCGGGGTCAAGCAGGCCATTGCCGTCACCCGGCCCTACAAGCTGGTCAGCCGGGAGACAAAACCCGAAGGAACGCAGATTCGGGTGGGGAATGTAACCATCGGCAACGGCCGTCTGGTGATTATGGCCGGGCCGTGCGCCGTGGAAAGTGAAACCCAGGCCATGACAATCGCCGAAAACGTCAAAAAGTCCGGCGGGGATATGTTCCGGGGCGGCGCATTCAAACCCCGGACTTCCCCCTATTCCTTCCAGGGGCTGGGGGAAGCGGGATTAAAGATACTCGCAAAAGTTCGCGAATCCTTTGATCTGCCCGTGGTGACCGAAGTCATGGACCTGTCCTGTTTTGATATGGTGGAGGCGTATGCGGATATTATTCAGATCGGCACCCGGAATATGCAGAATTTCAGCCTGCTGCGCCGGGCCGGCGAAGCCAAAAAACCGATATTACTCAAGCGCGGCATGTCGGCCACCATTGATGAATGGCTGATGGCGGCCGAATATATCATGGCTGGCGGAAATCCGGAGGTTATCCTGTGCGAACGGGGTGTCCGCACCTTTGTCCGCCACAGCAGAAATACCCTGGATCTTTCCGCGGTGCCGGTGGTGCAGCGGGAAAGCCATTTGCCCATTATGGTGGATCCCAGCCATGCCGCCGGGTTCCGTGATCAGGTGATGCCCCTGGCCAGAGCGTCTGCCGCGGCCAATGCCCATGGCATTATGATCGAAGTGCATAACGAACCGGAAAAAGCCCAAAGTGACGGGGCCCAGTCCCTGTACCCCAACCAGTTTGAAACATTATGCCGCCAGATCCGGGCCATAGAAGGTATTCTAAAGGAAAAATAATTTTGAAAACAATTGAAATCGCGGGGCATACCGGACATTCGCAAATTCTTGTCGGGGAACGCCTGAAAAATCTGAAGGCGTACCTGGACTGGAAGCGGACGGTCATTATCACCGATGACAATGTTGCCGGTTTTTATCAAAAAGATTTTCCAATAGCGGATGTCATTTGCGTGGGGACCGGCGAAAAGGCGAAAACCCTTAAAACGGTTGAGAAAATTTATCATCGGCTCATTGAGATGGAAGCGGACCGCTCGGTCTTTCTGCTGGGCATCGGCGGCGGCATTGTGTGCGATATGACCGGATTTGCAGCATCCACCTATTTAAGGGGGGTTGAGTTCGGATATGTGCCCACCACCCTGCTGGCGCAGGTGGATGCCAGCGTGGGGGGTAAAACCGGTGTTAATTTTAAGGGATATAAAAACATGGTCGGTGTTTTCAGCCAGCCGGCGTTTGTTGTGTGTGACCCGGGTGTTCTGAAAACCCTTCCCGCACAGGAACTTGTCAGCGGTTTTGCTGAAATTGTCAAGCACGCCGCCATTGCCGATGCCTCCTATTTTGCATGCCTTGAAGAAAACGCCGTCAGCGCCCTTTCTCTGGATGCGGCGGTTTTGCAGCAGATCATCTATGATTCCGTGAAGATCAAGGCCGCCATTGTCAATCGGGATGAAACGGAAAAAGGAGAACGCCGGAAACTGAATTTCGGACATACTTTCGGTCACGCCGTGGAAAAAACCCATGGTATTGCGCATGGCGCAGCGGTCAGCATCGGAATGGTTGCTGCGTCCTTGTTGTCGCTGAACCGGGGACTGTTGACGGAAAACGAGGTTGACCGGCTCAGGCGGCTGCTGGCGCGGTTTAAACTCCCCCTCCGCATTGACATGGACAAAGAAAAAGTGCTGGATGCGCTGGTCCGGGATAAAAAACGCGAAGGCGACGGCATCCATTTTGTCCTGCTGGCGGGGATTGGTCAGGCGGTGGTGGAAAAGATCTCCATTGACGAGCTTAAAACGGTTCTGAAAAACCTGGCCTTTACTCGATCCTGAATCCGGGCGGTTCGATGCGTTCTTTTTTACACACCGGACAGCGCCCGGGTTTGGATATTCTTTTTCGTGTTTTAAATTCATACCCGCAGTTCATGCATCGGGGAGCGCTCACAATCAGGGTTTTTCCCATAGCGGAAACCGATCGGATGATATGGGGCAGATGATCATAGGCTTCTTTTTCAGAGATGCCCAGCTGCTGGGAAATCATCCGCGCGTCGCACTCTTTTTCCGTCAGCAATTCGGTGATCTGTTTTCTGATTGACATGACCGGTCACCTTTCTTTTCTGTTTACTTCAGTCCCAGCTTTTTCATCCGGTTGTACAAACTGGTGCGTTTCATGCCCAGAATTTCCGTGGCCCCGCCGGGGCCGCTGATCTTTCCTCCGGTCTTTTCCATCACATAGGCGATGTAGCGCCGCTGGATTTCATCTAAGGTCGGCAGGTCATCAAACTGGCCGGCGCCCGCGGTGCGGCTTTCCGCCGGCAGATCCAGGTGCAGGCATCCGTCGGCGGAAAGCAGCACGGCGCGTTCCATGACGTTCTGCAGTTCCCTGATATTGCCCGGCCAGTCATA
Source organism: Desulfobacteraceae bacterium (assembly GCA_011390415.1). Lineage (GTDB taxonomy): Bacteria > Desulfobacterota > Desulfobacteria > Desulfobacterales > Desulfosalsimonadaceae > SURF-3. The sequence continues at coordinate 7,501 of JAABSL010000015.1, read as the reverse complement.
GGCGGTCAGTGCGGTTTTGTTTTCCGGGGAAAGGCCCAGTCCCTGATGATTGTATTTGATGGCAAACCGGGCCAGAAAATGGGCGGCAAGCAGCAGAACATCCTGTTCCCGGTCCCGCAGCGGCGGGAGTGTGACCGGAATGACATTTAATCGGTAGTAGAGATCTTCCCGGAATCGGCCGGCGGCCACTTCTTCGGCCAGGTCCCGGTTGGTGGCGGCGATGAGCCGGAAATCGGAAAAGATGCTCCGGGTGCCGCCGATCCGGGTCATGGTTTTCTCCTGAATGGCCCGCAGCAGTTTGACCTGGATGGATTTGGGGATTTCTCCGACTTCATCGATAAACAGGGTGCCGTTGTGGGCAAGCTCCATGCGGCCTTTTTTTTGCCGGTCCGCCCCGGTAAAGGCCCCTTTTTCATGGCCGAAGAGTTCGCTTTCCACCAGGCTTTCGGTTATGGTCGTCGGGTCGATGATAATCATGGGGTTGTCTTTTCGGCGGCTTTTCCGGTGAATCCGCCGGGCGAGCAGTTCTTTGCCCACGCCGGTTTCCCCGAGAATGAGCACGGTGCTGTCCGATGCCGCCATGCGGTCGGTCTGGTCCAGGGTGTTAATCATGACCGGGCTCTGGGTGATGATCGCCGGGCCGTCCACCGGTTCCAGCTGTCCCAGATGGTCCGCGGTTTTCTGTTCCATCTGACGGGAAAATTCAAAAATATGATCAATATAGCTGGTCAGCCACCGGGCCATCTGGACAAGCTGAAGCTCGGAAAAATCATCAAAACAATCCGGTACATAGGAGTTGTCGTGGTACAGGACGCCGCGCACCTGGCCGGAAACTTCAAACGGGACGCAGATCATGGCCTTGACGTGGCTCGGGTTGAGCCCGGATGCCGGCCGGCGCAGGACCTGGGGGCGGTTTTCGTGAAACGCCCTGAAAACAAGGGTTATGTTTTCTCTGAAATTTTTTGCGGAAATGTCTGCCGGGGACAGGTTGCAGGGACCCCGCAAAACCGGCCCTTTTTTGGGTGCATAACGATTAAACCAGAAAATCCCGCCGCGCTCGGCGCCGAAATACCGGTTCGTGGCCTTTACCGTTTTGGACAGCAGATAGTCGAAATCCGCACTCGGGGACAATTCTTCAATCACATCGGCAAACATGCCGAGCAGCTGATCTTCTGATTCGGCCGAATGATTTAAATCGCTTTTAACAGTCAGCAACGGCCGCAAATCGTCCGGGAAAAAAACATCCATATAGCTGGAAAAGTCTTTGCGGATTTTTTCCGCAAGCATTCTGGCCCCCTGCCGATCGCCTTCCCGCAACTTCAGCCGGGCCATTTCAACACGGGTTTTCCCGGTCTGAACCGGATCACCGGATTTTTGCAGATAGGCTTCGCTTTGAAGGAGGGTGGATTCGATAACATGGATATCCCTTTTGTTTTCGATTTGTTCCAGAGCGTTTAACCGGAGAGCCACGCCGCGAAGATGGATGTTCGGCTCACGCATGACGCGTTTGTATTCATTTGGAAAATTCAGATACCGGACTTTGGTAAATCCTCTGCGATGGACTTCAAACAGGGTTTCGAGAACCAGCGGAGAGGCGTACTGGCGGATCAGGCCGGCGGTGGCCGCCTCTTCCGAAGTCTGCCGGACCCACTCCCAGGCTTCTTCCAGCCGGCCTTCCAGGAAATGATGAAACGCCAGGCCCCCTTTGGCAAAATACCCGGCCAGGATGTTATTGGTTCTCCGGGCTTCCTGAAGGGCGCCGGACAGATGAAAATGGGCTTCTTTGTTTTTTTTGATGCCAAGAAGAATAATGCCCAGAACCGCCCGCAGCGTCATGGCCAGGCCCGGGTCTCCCCCTTTGATGGCCACCCGGCGATAATAGTCCAAGGTGCCGATGGCCCGGTGAAACTGTCCTAAAAAGGCGGCGCAGTAACTCAGCCACAGGGGGCCGGAGGGGTTGACAATGCGGCCGGTTTTTTCGGATTCAAAACTTGCGGCCGCCCGTTCAAAATATCCGATGGCTTCAACAAAGCGTCCCTGGATAAAATAATACAGGCCGATAAATTCCGCGGCCTGGGTTAAAATATCTTCATCCCCCAGGGCTTCGGCTTCGTATTTACCCACTTCAAAGACCGATATGGCGGCGTCTCTTTGTTCGGCAAAGTAAAAAAGCCGTCCCAGGTGCAGATTGATCATGGCCATGGACCGGCGGTCCCCGATTCTTTCCGCGGCACATAAAGCACTTTGCAGTGTTTGGCTCAGTTCGGGAAATCCTTTGCCCAGAACAAAGCTGAGATTGGCCAGTTCAATGGTGGCGGATGTGAATAACGCGTCGCGGTCGGGGGACGCGGGAAAGTCGATCAGTCTTTTGCTCACACGGTTTAAGTGCTGCCATGCGGTTTCCCGGTCGCCGGATGAAAGAGCGTTTTGGGCAAGGTTTTTTTCAATCTGGAGCGCTTCTTCTCCGATGCCGGAATGGGAGTGTAATTTCGCGGGGGGCATGGTGTTCTCCTTTTTGTTTAAACAAAACCATAAAATACTCGGTAATGTCTGTCAATAAAGATGTCCTTATATGGACACGCTTTCGACCGTATAGGGACAATCTCAAAAGGATTAAAAATTAAAATATATAAAAATCAATTAGTTAATTGTTGTTTTTGAATGGCATGCAACTTGCAAATTTTTTATGAATGAGGTTAGTTCTAAAAATCATTGTTCATGAAAAATAATGATTTTTCACAAGTACAAGGTCAACTTGTAACCAAAAAGGGAGGGTGCGATGAGTTTATTTAAAGACAGCGATCATATGAACGAATTTTTGCAGGACTTATGGACGTATATTGTTTTTGAATCCGGACTCGGAGAAAAAATGAAAGGAGACGAAACAAGCCTGAAGTATGTCATTTCCGATCCGGACAGTTATCTTTATGTAGATGCGGAAAACGTGATTACCGGTAAAGAGGCCAACCGGGACGCGGTCATCACCATGGAGCTTTCCGGCGACACCATTATCCAGTTCTGGACAAAACAATTGTCGCTTCCTGTTGCGCTGGCCACCCGCAAGATCAAATCAAAAGGGCCGATTCCCAAAGTTTTGAAACTGCTGCCCGCTTTGAAACCGGTTTATGAAATTTTTCCGGAATACTGCAAAAAGCACAATGTCCCCCTGAATTAATATGAGCTGAAACGAAATTTTAAAAAAAACAGGAACTGAAAGGGGGAAAAATGGCTGAATGCAAAATTCCCGGCCACATTGCATATGAGCTGGACTTCCGGGCGGAAAACAGCCCGGATGTAAATATCGTAACATTTGAAAATGGGGATGTTGCCGAAGAGGTCCTGACGTATAAAGACATTGTCATCCAGGGCCGCAAAATCGCCCGGCGGCTTATAGCTGCGGGCATCGGAAAAGGGGACACCTTTGCGCTGCTGATGCGGAATCATCCGGAATTTGTGTATGCCTTGTATGCGGCCACCACCATCGGTGCGGTGATGATTCCCGTTGATCCCCGGGTAAAAGGAGACCGGCTGAAATATGTGCTGAAAGATTCCAAAGCAAAGGGAATCATTTTTACCAGCGAGTTCATGGACAATGTCTCTGCCGTGCTCGCCGATCTTCCGGAAGTCAAGGTGCTGGGAGTCGCTTATAAAGAAGGAATGAACATTCCGGTAACGGATCAGTTTCCTTCATTAAATGAAATTTACAGCGGGGCGGAAGTCCCGCCGCCCGACCGGCGCAGCGATGAGATCGCCGCCCCCATTGAAATCATTTATACCTCCGGAACCACAGGAGATCCAAAAGGCGTGGTGGTCAAAGGCCATCGCATGTCTCCCTTTTCCCAGCTGGCGCTGTTTGTCTGGCAGTATACGCCGGAAGACAGGCTGTATACCGGGCTGTCCCTGACCCATGGCAATGCCCAGGCCGTCACCCTCATCCCCTCTCTGATGTTGTCCGTGCCGTCGGTGATCAGTTCAAGGTTTACCAAAAGCCGGATCTGGGACATCTGCCGGAAATACGGGTGCACGTCTTTTTCCCTGCTGGGCGGCATGATGATGGGCATTTACAGTGAACCCCCCCGGGCCGATGATGCGGATAATCCCGTGCGTTTAGTGCTGAGTGCGGGAACACCGTCAGCCATCTGGGAGGATTTTGAACGTCGGTTTAATGTCATGATTCATGAGTGGTACGGCGCGGTGGAAGGCGGATTTGCCCATAAACCACCGGGCGTCGGACCCATCGGGTCGTTCGGAAAGCCTTTGGAAGGGCTCATGGAAATGAAAGTGGTGGATCCTGACGGTGATGAATGCGCCCCCGGTGAAATCGGAGAAATTATTTTCCGGATGATCGGCCAGGAAACCGAAGTGGAATATCTGGGCAGGAAAAAAGCATCCGAGGAAAAAACCCGGGGCGGCTGGCTGCGCACCGGAGATATGGGGCATACGGATGATGCGGGCTGGCTTTTTTTTGATTACCGGGCCGGAGGCGGCTTGCGCCGATCCGGCGATTTTATTCAGCCCCAGTATGTTGAGGCCGGCATTGCGGTTCATCCGGATGTCAGCGATGTCTGTGTTTACGGAGTCCCGGCCGCTTCCGGCGCACCGGGCGAAAGTGACCTGGTGGCGGCCGTGGTTCCCATGGAAGGACGGTCCCTTGATCCGGCTTCCCTGTTCGCCCTTTGCCGGGAAAAAATCGAAGGCAATGCCGTGCCGTCTTATCTCCAGGTAGTGGATGCCATCCCTAAATCCGCGTCCGAGAAGAATCTGGACCGGCTGCTGAAAGACGCGTTTTCAAAAGATGCGGAGAATGTCTATGCTTTTACGGATTTTAGATAAGGAGCAACCCAATGAAAAAATATGTGGAAGACCTCAATTTCTGCGGTGAGGAATATGTGGGGGAATGGACGCCCTGGTCTCCCCAGGATATCCGCCGGAAAAAATGCGTGCTGGAGGCCGCCCGCCTGATGGTGGATTCCGCGTTTACCGCCCCGTTTGCCGGCGGTGTTCCGTCTCTGGAAGCGCATATTGTATACGGACAGGAAGAACTCGAAGCCATTGCCCGAAAAGTGGAAGAAATTGCCCACACCCAGGAAAGCTGGAAAGAGCCGTTTTTATACGAAGCAGTCATGGTCCGGGATTCGGATGTGGTTATCTTTCTGGGTAACACCCGATGCCATGAAACACCCCTGGACGCCGGGTGCGGCATGTGCGGCGGCACCCTGGACTGCGGGTATTTTTATGAGCAGAAAACCACCAAACACGGGCTGGTGGACATTACCGACCGGTCATCGGACAAAATGATCAACGGACCGCTGTGCTCCGCACGAGTAGGGGATCTGGGGTATGCCGTGGGCAGCGCGCTCTGGACCGCCGCCACGTTGATGGTGGATGCCCGGCCCTTTGCCAGCATGGGGATGGCGGGCCAGAAAATGGGATATTGTCCCAATTCCGGAATGGTTGTTGGCGTGCCGGTGGCGGCCAAAGCCAAAAATCCCTATGTGGATGTGAACGTGGACTATCATCTGATCAATATGGACAAGGTGCTGGACAATACGCGAAAAATTTATCAGACCGCGCGCATCATCCGCGGATTTGATTATCGCAAGTGGATTCCAAAACCGCAAAAACCAGCCGGGGAGGATGACTAATGGGACATTTAATCGGAAAAGAATACTGCCTGGATCATCTGATTGAGGTGGCAAAAAGTATTGTGCTGGCCATCCACAAAGCTCCCCAGATTACCGGCAAAACAAAAATTGAAGCCGAAATTATCTGGGGCGGGGACTTGGAGCCGATCATTGAAGTCATGGGACCCGTTGCCAGCGTCATGCGCTATGTCAAATGGGATTATGAAACCATAAAAAACTGCTATGATAAAGGCGAATCCCCGGTTATTATCGCTATCGGCGGAAAAATCAGCAGCTCGAACCTGAACTGGAACTGCGGGGCCTGCGGTTTTTCCACCTGCAAGGAGTTTAACGCCTACAGCAAGGAATATAAGGGCGGCGGACAGCTGGGCGGGCCTTCCTGCAACTGGAAAGTCCTGGACTGGGCCATGGCCTGCGACTGGGCCTGCGCATCCGCCTGGCAGTACCGGGTGGACAACCGGATTATGGGGTCCGTGGGGTTTGCCTTAAACGCCCTGGGATTTTTGCCGGGAATGGATGCCAAGCTGGGGCTGGCCCTGGGGCCGCCCCGGGATATGGTGTATTACAACCGGGAGGAAATGCATAAGAGCATGTCCTATGAAATGGACAAACGGGATATGGTCAGCTGCGTGCCCACCATGTTTACCGCATTTCCCGGCGGCGGAACGCCCATGTACAAGACCAAAGACGACTGGTGGGCGCCGCCTGAGTTTATGGGGGTCGGCTATTCGCCGGAAGTAATGGAAGTTTACCAGCAGGTCTTGTTTGAGCAGGTGCCGGAACTGGTTGTCAAACATGCGGACAAGATTGCCGAACGGTATAAGAAAAAATAAAAACAAAGGGGTAAGCAAATGGATTTTCTGGATCTGGATATTAATTTGTCAAAAGAAGACATCATGCTCAAGAAAAATGCCAATGAGTTTGCACGCAAAGTCATGCGGCCCATTGCCAAAGAGCTCGACGCCATGACCCCGGAGCAGGTGATTGCCAAAGGTTCGCCGTTCTGGACGTTCATGAAAAAAGGGTATGAACTGGGATATCATTCGATTTTGATTCCGGATGCCTACGGCGGCATGGGGCTCACCCCGCTTCAGCAGGCAATCGTCTATGAAGAACTTGCCTGGGGGAGCGTGGGGCTGACCATCGCCCTGGGGGTGGCCAGTTTTCCGGCGTTTGGCGCGGCCATGGTACCGGAAGAAACCATGATCGATGAAATCCTGGTGCCGTTTTGCGAAAATACGGATGCCACCTTTATCGGGTGCTGGGGCATCACGGAACCGGATCACGGGTCCGATACCCTCATGCCGGGGCATCCCAGTTTCAGTGACGCAAACATACCGTCCCAGTGTGTGGCCACACCGGACGGCGATGATTTTATTTTAAACGGCCAGAAATCCGCCTGGGTTTCCAACGGAACCATTGCCACCCATTGCGCGCTTTTCTGTCAGATTGACAAATCCATGGGCCATGCCGGGGGCGGTATTTTTGCCATACCCCTGAATCTGCCGGGAGTGAAAAAAGGCGCGGCTCTGGATAAAATCGGCCAGCGGGACCTGAACCAGGGGGAGATATTTTTTGACAATGTCCGTCTGCCCGGCAAATACCTGATTGCCGGCCCGGAAGCCTATGAGGCGCTTTTAGAGATTGTGTTGTCCGCCACTACCTGTTTGATGGGGGTTTTCGGTACCGGTGTGGCCCGGGCCGCATTTGAAGAAGCCCTGAATTATGCCAAAACCCGCGTGCAGGGCGGCAAGGCCCTGATCGAGTATCCCACCATTCAGACCAAGCTGTTTCACATGCTGCGTAAAGTCGAAACCAGCCGGGCCATCAGCCGGGCGGCCTTTTGTTACAATCAG
>JAABSL010000014.1 GCA_011390415.1 Desulfobacteraceae bacterium | reverse complement strand
GATTGCCTTCGGCTACCGGTCGATAGGGAACCATCTCCCGGAGCTCAACGATAATGTCGGTCGCATTTTTCATATCTGCTGCCTGAATCGGGCTGATGCGGTCCACCGCACTTTCAAACCGGGTCGTGATCAATGGCCGGTTACGGCGATATTCAGGCAGTTGACTGTTATAGATTCTAACTTTCAATTTGCGCTCATCCATTGCCTGGATGTCGAAATCAATCGCGGTGTCCGCAGTTCCCACAATAATCATGGATTTTCCGGCAGGCTGCGTGGAAAAATCTATCCGGTTAATAACGGTTGGCTCTGTATCGGTTTTCGGCGCAACTTGTTTTGCCGCTGTTTCGTCCGTTGCCTTCGCAGTATCCACAGAAGCAGACGCAATGCCGACTTCGGCTTCAGGTTTTGCTGCAGTCTGTGCAGAGGCATCCGGCTGGGTGGCTTCTGCAGGCACGAAATTCTGACGCGGGAAAATTATTTCAAGACCCAGATCATTTTTTTTCACTTCATAGGGCAGATCCGCTTTTAATCCAATTTCAATCCGGGTGTTTTTCAAATCAGACGACCGGGAGGCAGTGACGGTCGAAATGATATTACTTTCCGGCGCCGGTTCGATTGAATCGTCATTGAATGTGGTTTCCGGAAACAATAACAGCACCCCAAGCGGATCATGCTGTTTCACGGACGTATAATTCAGTTTTTTGTCGGCGTAGATGACAACACGGTCCGAATCATCAGCAGCAACTGTTTTTATACTGGTTATACTTTTCCCGGAATCCGCTTCTGCTGAATCCGCATCCTTTTTTCCGGACATGGAGGCACACCCGGTTGAAATCAATAAAAGGATCGATAAAAACAAACCACACATTGACCGTCCGAATTTTTTTTGCGATATCATGAGCCTGCAATCATACATGTTTAACTCTCCAGATTATTGCTGAAGTTTCAGTTCTCTTTCACGAACAGAGACTTTTCCAAAAACGTCTAAATATTTTTCTTCAACCATTATTCGATTTTTTGATATTTCTGAAACCTGACCGCCTTTATTGCCGATATAAGTCCCTTCGCTGACAATATATCCCTTTCCGGAAGACTCCTGGACCAGGGCTTTTGTTTTTGTCGGGGTCCTTAAAACAGCCGTCAGTTTGAGCTGGCTTAAATCAATTTTTTCCAGAGGTGTTCTGGGTGTGCGCCGCTCGAGTTGAACCTGTTCTTCGGTCGGCACATCGGGTTCCGGCTGGCGCAAAAACGGTTCAAAGGGATCAAGACGCCCTTTTCGGCTGTAAAATTGTTCTTTCGTGCCGATAAGATTTGTAATTTCCTCTCTGAGCATTTCTTCGGTCATTGCACTGTCCGTCGCTTCAGCGCGGTCACCTTTTTCCTGTTCGGCTTCCGGCAAGACGGCCTGTTTCGCCACTTTTTCGTCCTGCACATCCGAAGGGGCGGATATCTTTGACTCCAACACCACCGCAGGAGACTCGGGAGAAATCGTGTCAGGGGCTTTAACTGTTTTTTCCGGTCGTATAATCTTAACGCGATTGCTCATATACCGGGCGGCATCGGATGCATTTGCGTTTTGAAGCTGGCCTGAAAAACAGGTTCCCAAAAAAAGAATAGATGCTATACAACAATAAATTTTATTAACCATAATTTATCTTCTTTTATTTCTTTTATTTCTTTTTTTTGCCTTTCCCCGTACCAGCCTTTTCAGGTTGGGGCTCCACAAATTTATAGGTCTCAGCCGTACATGCTATTTTCAAATCCGCGTTATTCGCAATCTGCATATCGAATTTTTTGATATTAACAATCCGGGGCATTCCAGCCAGGTGGTCAAAAAAAGAGCCCAGATCATGATACGTTCCGGACAGGTTCATGGTCACCGGCAGTTCCGCATAAAAATCCTTCATTCGTTCCTGTTCCGGCTTGAACAACAAGAAAGAAAGCCCCGCATCTTTGCCGGCCTGAGAAATACCGGTTAATAAGGATGGGACCTCATCTTTTAGCGGCAGGGCCCTTGCCACCACATTAAATTTGGCCTGCGCATTCTCCAGCTTTTTTTGATAGTCCGCATATTGGGCAGCGCTTTTTTTGGTTTTTTCCAGTTTCTCCTGCTGTTGGGCAATTTCCTGATTCAATTTTTTGATGTCTTCATATTTCGGCATATACAAAAAATAGACAAATCCGCCAATGATCAGCACCACCGATACGCAGCAGGCGATAATTCGCTGTATTTTTGTCAATTCACTGATTTGCTTGATCAGCGGCTCAATAGAATTTAATGAGATATCCAGTTTTTTCATTTCGTCAATTGCCTTTTCGTTATCTTATTAGGCTATCCGGCCGGATTTGAGGCAGACGCATTTTTAGGGGCGACGGCTTTTTTACATTTAATATTAAACTGCTTCATATCCACATTGTATTTATTTACCTGCTTGGAACTTTCAAGCACCACAGCCGAAAAAAGATCCGACCGCTCCAGGCGCAGCATGAAAACAGCAATGGTCTCATTGTCCAGGGCATCGCCAACCAGTGTCAGGTTTGCATCATCAGAAACAAGGCGTGTGAGCTGCATTCTTCCCGGGACCACCATTTCCGTCATTTTTGCCAGCAGCAGCGGCGGTTTCTTCCGGTATTCCTTGAGCTGGTTGACAATTTCAATCTGTTTGTTGAGCGTATCCAGCTTTTTCTTTATTTCTTCCACCTGCCTGGCTTTTTCTTCATAAACAGCCACTTCTTTTTTTAAATTTTCCAGATTGCCTGCCAGTCTGTCCTTTTTCGATCCCAGATAACCATTAAAGACAACTAAAACGATGATTAAAAGGACAAAAGACAACAGGAAAACAGATATCTGTTTTCGGATGTTTTCTTTGGATCTTGCGGCCCGGTAGGGTAATAAATTGATACGTATCATTTGTCGTCCACTCTTCTGATTGCAAGCCCCATCGAAATAGCGGCCTGAGGTGCTAGCTGTTTCAGATAAACTGAATCTAATTGATCGCTGTTTGTGTCAATTTGTTCAAAAGGATTTATTTGTTTTACTTCCGCCGATGACTGCATGGCCAGAAGTTCCCTGAATTCCTTTATGTTCGCAGCGCCTCCGCTTAAAACAATCTGCTTGATCCGGTCATCCGGATTCGTAGAATAGAAAAAATCAAGGGCCCGCCGAATTTCATCGCACCAGTCGGAAACACTGGAGGAAACAATTTCTTTGAGCTCTTCGGTGGACAGTTTGTCCGGCTTGTCGCTTTGCATGATCGTTTCCGCTTCAATCATCGTGCAATTGGCGATGGAGGCAATCCTTTGATAAATCTGGTTACAGCCGAGCGACACGTCGCGCATAAAAACCGACATATTGTTTTTTAATATATTTACCGATGTTTTACTCGCACCGATATCAATCAGCGCAACATTTTCGCCCTGGGCCCCGTAGTTGAATTCGTAAATATTCTGCAAAGCAAACGCATCAATATCAATAATGCATAAATTAAGGCCCGCCATATCAATCAGATTGATATAGTCATTGACCATGTCCTTTTTTGCGGCAACCAGCAGCACATTCATCTGGTTCGGGTTATTCTCGGTTTCTCCCAGAATCTGGAAATCAAGATTTACATCATTAATATCAAAAGGAATATACTGCTCTGCTTCAAAATTAATGGACTCGTAAAGCTGTTCTTCCGGCATGTTCTGAACCGTGATGTTCTTAACAATAACGGAATACCCGCCAATGGAAATGGCAACATTTTGCTTTTTTATGTTATAATTTTGAAAAAGCTGACGAATGGCATTGGCCACACTCTGATGATCCTTGACAACGCCTTCTTCAATTGCCCCGGGCTCAATGTCAATGGTTCCGAATTTTTTCAGAGACCATCCCTTTCTGACCTCCGCGACCTCCGCCACTTTAATCGTACGGGATCCGATATCCAGCCCGACAACCTCGTTTTTGGGTCCAAATAGCATAATTAACTATCCACCATGAATTGAAATAAGTTGCTGACCGTTGGACAATCCCCCCGATAAGTTTGCATGATTTGACATGGAGTGGATTGCTCCTAAAATATAAACTACAGAAATTGAATTGTGAAAGAAAAAGATATTATCACAGATAAAAAGATTTTCGTCTTTAAAGAGATGGGCTTCTTGTTTCAAGGCACTTACCTAAACCGACCGCAGCAAAGCAGCCTCTAATTAAATATTAATGCCCGATAAATAAGCTAAAATCAATCGGTAACCGATTTGAGACGCAGAAAGCATCGACCACATACGGGCATAATCCTTACTTTAAATTGTTGTTATGTCAAGGAAATTATATAAAATTTTTTTAATAGTAGTTGTTTTGTGCCTTTTCCGATTAAAAAACACCATATATTGTGCAGTGATCATCTCGACTACACTGATTTAAGTTGAATTAACGACATAGAATTTTCTAATATACTGTTTCTGATTAAGATTTCATGGGTCGCGGTTCCAGCGAACTACTTTTGAGCAAAGGCAATCGTTATTGTAAATATTCTGCAATAAATTTGCCAATAACTGACTTATTCTTTTTTTTTATAAAATTGTTTTGCATAAAAATGATCTTATCATAAAAAAATCGACTTTAATTTTAAACCGCCGCCTTTTTTATGTTTAAAAAATTCTTGAAAATCAAACGGTTATCATTTTAATTAGCGATGGACGAGGCCCTCAAAAAATTTTTATTGTAAATTTCAAAGGAAATAAAAATGATTTATTGAGGTTTGTATACAAAATAACAACCTTTGCACAGATAAGAATGTATTTTTTTGTGTACAAGTGTATTCAAAAGAGCACCGTCCACAGATAGAACGCCGACCTACTTCTGCGGCCGATATGTTTGCCCTGGGCGTTCTTCGGCCTGCAGGGATAAAAATAACGCCACAATTCCGGGATCAAACTGTCCTCCCCGGCCGTTACTGATTATGCCCAGCGCTTCTTTTTCAGACATTTCTTTGCGGTAGGCCCTGTCAGACATCATGGCATCATATGCATCCGCAACGGAAAGAATTCGCGAAAGCAGGGGGATTTCCAAGCCATGCAGGCCATCCGGATAGCCGGTGCCGTCATACCTTTCGTGATGATGCCGGACAATTTTTTTCTCCCGGTCCCATAGTCCCAGTTGTCCGATGATGCTTTCCCCGATCAGCGGATGCTCCTTGATTTTTTCATATTCTTCTTCTGTCAGACGCCCGGGTTTTAAAAGAATATCATCCCGGATACCGATTTTACCAATATCATGCAGCCGGCCGGCAAAATCCAGCACCTCTACTTCTTCTTTTGAACACCCGTATGCTCTGGCAATCATGATCGCCGTATCTTTCACCCGGCTTGAATGCTCCTTGGTATACGCATCTCTGGCTTCAACCGTTTTCACCAGGGCCGAAAGGGTGGAAAGCAAATTCTCATAAATATTTTCATACAGGGCATGATTTTCAACCAGGTAGGCCGCCTGCTGAACCATGAATGTCATGTAATACAGATCTTTTTCCGAAAAGGATTGACCGCCGACCTGAGTTGCGGCAATTAAAACCCCGAATACTTTTTCTCTTATTTTAAGGGGAATTCCCATCAGGGAATGGATATTGTCCGGCAGGTCATGGGTTGAATTCTCAATAATCAGCATCGGGGCTTGGTCACTGGCAATTTCATTGATCAGCGTGCTCAAGGCCGGGCCGGAAATTTCGCAGGGGAGATCGTTTGCTGTATGGCGGGTTTCACTTTTTTCGGGGCTCCGCACAGCCCGTGAGAGTTCAAACGGTGCGGCAAAGGACTCATTGACGGCATAAAAAACCGAGCAGCCGGCCGGGGTAATCAACGTCGCCATTTCCACAATATGATTTAACACTTCAGAGCCGGTATTTAATGACATCAATTCCGTCATAATCCGGTTTAAAACGCGCATTTCCTCGACTTTTAAAACCAGCTCCCGGTTTAATTGTTCAAGCCGTCTTTTACTCTCAAGCTCTTTGTTGAGTAAAAGATTTTTAATGAACAACTCCCGCTCCCGCAAAACGCGCTGAAGGCAGATTGTCATCTGTTCAAGATTCACGGGTTTGACCAGAAAATCAACCACCCCGTTTTTTAAGGTGTGGAGGGTATTATCCAGGGAAGGATACCCGGTCATGATGACAACAGGTATGGAATTATCATAATTCCTTAAATATTCGGCGAACTCCAGGCCATCCATTTCCGGCATATTGATATCGGTAAAGCAGCAGTCAATGATATAATCTGCGCTTTCAAACAGATTGACCGCTTCCCGGCCGTTTTTGGCCGTCAGAACGCGATATCCCATGTTTTCAAAATGCTCGCTGGCGATCTCGAGAATTGTTTCCTCGTCATCGACAAACAATATCGTCTTTTGAGATTCCATTCCTACCATTGTATCCCCGCCAAATTCCGAATCCAGTTTTCTGAACTCAGGCATCACTAAGTATGAAATGTACTAAAAATCCAATATCCATAATTCTTTGTCAAGTTTTAACACTCGGGCACCCCGTATTCTCTTGAAAATCATCTCAAACATGTTTATGTTACTGCATTATTTTTTCCGCATCTCTGAAATAATTTGCGTAATAAAATCCCTAAATTTTGTAAGGAGAGATTTCCCATGCCGATGTCAGATGACTTCAAAAAAAGACTGTTGCCGGATCTGGCGGACATCGCTGCGCACTTTGGAACCCCGTTTCATATATATGATGAAGCCGGCATTTTCGATACCGGCCGGACATTAAAAAAAGCGTTTGCGCCCATCGACGGATTCATGGAATATTTCGCGGTTAAAGCACTGCCCAATCCCGACATCATGGCGATTATGAATGAAATGGGTTTCGGCTTCGACTGCAGTTCCATTCCTGAGCTCGTATTAAGCCGTCGACTGGGCGTTACCGGCGAAAAAATTATTTTTACGTCAAACAATACCACAGATGAGGACTTCAAGGTAGCGTTTTCTGACGGCGGATGCATCTTAAACCTTGATGATATCTCACTGATTTCCCGGCTTCCCTCAATTCCGGATCTTATCTGTTTTCGCTACAATCCGGGGCCCCGCCGCACCGGCAATGACATCATCGGAAATCCGGTGGAGGCCAAATACGGCGTCAGTCATGATCAGATTGTCGAAGCCTACCGTAAAATGGCGGAACTGGGAAGTACCCGCTTCGGCCTGCACACGATGCTGGCATCCAATGAACTGAATTATTCGTATATTGTTGAAACCACCCGGATGCTGCTCGAATTAATTCAATGGATTGAAAAAGAACTTCATATAAAATTTGAATTTATTAATATCGGCGGCGGCATGGGAATTCCCTACCGGCCGGAAGAAGCGCCGCTGGATCTGGCACAGATGAGCAAAGAAATAATTGCCTTGTTTGCCGCTTTTCGGTCGGAAAACGGGCATGTGCCCAAGCTGTTCATGGAAAGCGGCCGGTATATGACCGGTCCGCATGGGGTTCTGGTGACAAGAGCCATTAACCGCAAAGATATTTACCGTAACTACATTGGCGTGGATGCCTGCATGTCCGCCCTGATGCGGCCCGGAATGTACGGTGCCTATCATCATATCGACGTTTTGGGAAAAGACCCGGCAAACTGGCCGACTCAAAAAGTGGATGTCGTGGGATCGTTATGTGAAAATATTGACAAATTCGCTGTTCAGCGGGAACTTCCTGAAATTGAAGCCGATGACATTCTCATTATACAGGACACCGGGGCCCACGGCCATGCCATGGGATTTAACTACAACGCCAAGCTGAGGCCCCAGGAACTGCTGCTCCGGCAGGACGGTTCCGTGGAACGTATCCGAAGGGAAGAAACCATGGCAGACTATTTTGCCACCTTGAATTTTGAAAAAAAGGTTTTTTGCAAATAGACGGCCGGTCAGGAAATGTTTGCTTTTCGAATCCGAAGAAAAACAATTAAACCACAGAGTTCACAAAAGGACACGAAGAAAAGTTTTTTCTCCGGGCTCTCCGTGAACTCCGTGGTAAAAATTTAATAAAAAGAATCGCAAAAATTCTCCACACCTCTATCCGATGGACAGTCCGAAATCTTCCAGATCCAGATTGTCATCAATGGAAATAATCTGCGACAGCATGGAGCGCATTTCTTCGGGCACAATATCTTCATACTGTTCAAAATTTTTCATAAACTCCGCCACCAGGCGGATGGCCCGCAGTTCATATTCACCCGCGTCGCTGGCGGCTTTTCTCGGATTCAGAATTTCGGCCGGCACCACATCGCCCGGACTTCTTTTTGGAATTTCAAACTGAAAAACCGGATCCGCTTCAAATTCCATTTTTGCCAGATCTCCGGAAATCGCCGCTTTTACCAATGCCCGGGTATGCGAAAGCTTAATCCGCTCGCTCTTAAAGCTGGGCTCTCCGCTCCAGCCGGTATTCACCAGCCAGCAGTGAATATTATATTTAATGATATTTTCCATCAGGCGCTTGGCATATGCATAGGCCGGCAATGCAATCATGGTATCGCCAAACGCCACGCTGAACATCACCTGGGGCTCAAATTCACCGGATTCCATCCGGTTGAATTTTGACGTGTAGGCGGATAAAAAGGCATAAACCGCCTGCTCGGGGGTCAGCCGGGCAATGGGCGGAAGCACCCCATAGGCGTCACAGGTCAACAAAAACAGGTTGGCGGGATGATTGAATACCCCTTCCCGGTAGGCATGGGGAATATGGGATATAGGGTAGATGCATCGGGTATTTTCCGTCAGGCTGTCATCGTTTAAATCCACCCGCCGGGTGTCCATGTCAATGGATACATTTTCCAGAATGGAGCCGAATTTACGCGTACACTCATAAATAAAGGGCTGTTTTTCTTTTGAAATGTTCATGATCTTGGCATACCCGCCCCACTCCAGATTAAACAGACCCTTGTCGCTCCAGGCATGGGCGTGGTCCCCGATCAAACTTCGATCCGGATCCACTGCCAGCGTCGATTTGCCCGTATCCTCCCGGCCCAGAAAGATTGCCACATCGCCGTCTTTGCCCACATTGGCGGAACAGCGCATGCAGAAAACAGACTCCGGCATCAGATAACTGGCAAGGGTAAAGACCGACTGCCGAAGCTCACCGGCATAACTGGACCCGCCGATTAAAACGAGTTTCTGCGTTAAATTGACAATCACAAACGAGGTGGAATTGGTGCCGTCGAGTTCGGGAATCGCATGAAAACCGGGAATATGAATAATCGTGAATTCCGGCATGAATGTTTCCAGTTTTTTCAAATCATCCACCTGGAAAAACATGTTGCGCACAAACAGACTGTGCCAGGCGGTTTCCGTCACGATCCGGATGGGCATCTGATATTCTTCTTCGCTGCCCACCAGGCAATCCTGGACATAGGCTTCCTTGTTGTGCATATATGCCAGCATGCGGTGAAACAGGGTATTAAAATGATTTTCCGATAATTCGTTTTTTTCCTCGCTCCAGAAAATTTTACCTTCACTGGAGGGGTCTTTGACAAAAAATTTATCTTCAGGGGGCAGTTCTGCATAGTGACCGGTACGGACAACCAGCGGCCCCAAATGCGCAATCTGACCTTCACGGTTGTTTATGATCTCCTCATACAAAACAGATGTGGGCAGATTGCGGTAAATACGTCTTAAATGCTTACGCCCAAAATATTCAAGATCCAGACTTTCAACCATGATAACTCCTTTATTTTCATTAGGTTAGAAACTCACCAATCTCATTTGCGATTGTATGGAATCGTTGTTTTTTAATACGGATGCCCATCAAGCTCATATAGATCCTGTTGAAGTCAGTGCGTAAACCACCAGTTTCTGCATCATTTTTTCTTTTGCCGATCCGGGATTGTCCAGTTCAAGCCTTTCCAGATAGGGCTTGGCGCTTTCCGGAACAGATCGGATCGTCATGGCCTTGCCCAGACTGGAGACTTTGCTGAAGCCTTCGGTCATCTGGGCTTTCAGCCATTTGAGGGATTTTCCGATAACCAGTTCCTCAGCGGTAAAATCCGTGCCAAAGGGAAACGGTTCAAAAAATCCTTTGGCCTTAAAGGGTGCGATCTCCTTTTCCAGGCGTTCCGGGGTGTTGTTTTTAAACTGATCCGGAATGACATAATCCGCGTGAATTTTCCGGGCTTTTTTGGCTTTTTCCAGCAGGTCTTCCTGGAATCTTGAATCCGTGATATTTAACAGCTGCTGAATAATTTCCCGGTCGGTTTTTCCTCTCAGGTCCGCAATCCCGTATTCCGTGATCACAAAATCCCGCAAATGCCGGGGAATAGTTGTGTGCCCATAATTAAAAACAATATTGGAGGCCGCGGACTTTCC
>JAABSL010000013.1 GCA_011390415.1 Desulfobacteraceae bacterium | reverse complement strand
GGTCAAGGCAAGGCCAATGGCCATCCAGTTATAAACGCTTTGAATAAAACTGTTTACGCGGACCTGTACTCCGGTGTCCGCACGCCGTGCCGAAAGGTTCTCAACCATTCACAACCTCCTGTAAATTAAAGTTAATATATTTGAAATAAAATTGAATACGGGTTAATATTCACAAGCTTTAAAATAACACACAAATTGCAATATGCAACAGATAACGGAAATTCATGAAGCCCACACAATTATATCAGCATTTAAAAGAACTGGCCGCAAAGCTCAGCGTAACCGTTGCGGAACAAAACATGAGAGTGACCGGAGTCAACGCCAAAAGCGGGCTGTGCATTGTCAAAGAACAAAAACTCTTTATCATGGACAAGCATTTGACGGTTCGTGAGAAAAATGAAGTTCTGGCGCGTTGTCTCAGGAATTTACCCATTGATGATATCTATGTGATGCCCGCTGTCAGAAAATACCTTGAAAAAGAATAAACCAGAGAAATCATCCATCGAATTATCATAGGGGAGAGCCTGATTTCCCAATGTTATGTTGGCAGCCGACTGGCCCGGAAACGGGTGTTTTCCGGGCTTGGAGTAAAAGTTTACATAATATTTCTTATCAGACGTTAAAAATTTATAACATTTTTAACGTCTGGCGTCATTTCAGTATTCTTTATTCTTTTGGGTCAACTTTCTCCTGATTAATGCTTTTCTGATATAAACGGCGTGTGGCTTGCAAAAAAAATCCGAATCAGATAAAAACTGACATTATCCTTCACCTGATTTGAAACGCTCAGCTCGGGCATCAGCGGTCAGCACGAAAAACCGGAACATAAAACCAGAACATAAACAGGACAAGCCAATTGATAAGCACACCCATTAATCAAATGGATCGGAAAATTTATTCCGTATCACAGCTTACGGATAATATTAAATCATTACTTGAAGAAAGCTTTCCATTTATCTGGATTTCCGGAGAAATATCGAATTTTAAAAAACCGGTATCCGGTCATTATTATTTTACGTTAAAAGACAATCACACACAAATCAGTGCCGTTATGTTCCGCGGGCAAAACCGTAATCTGAAATTTCTGCCTGAAGACGGCATGAAAATTACCGGTTTTGGCCGCATCAGTGTGTATCAGCCCCGGGGGGCGTATCAAATCATCCTTGAATACATTGAACCCGCCGGTGCCGGTGCCTTGCAGGCAGCGTTTGAACAATTAAAGGCCCGGCTGAGCGAAGAAGGTCTTTTTGACGAAAAATTCAAAAAGCCCCTTCCATTGCTTCCGTCAAAAATTTACCTGATCACGTCGGCCACCGGGTCAGTGGTTCATGACATGATCCGGGTGCTGCATCGCAGATACCCCAACGTCGAAATTTTGATTTTACCGGTCAAAGTCCAGGGTAATGAGGCAATTGATGAAATTGTATCGGCCATATCGATGGTCAACACCATAGCGAAAGCCGACTCGGAAGTGGCCATTATCGCCCGGGGCGGCGGCTCTTTGGAGGATTTAAGCGCGTTTAATTCGGAAAAAGTCGCCCGGGCCGTTTTTGCATCTCAAATCCCGGTTGTTTCCGCCATCGGCCATGAAACGGATTTTACCATCGCCGACTTTGCCGCCGACCTGCGTGCGCCTACGCCGTCTGCTGCCGCGGAACTGGTGGTGCCGGTTAAAAATGACCTGCTGCAGAACCAGGCTGTGTTGTTCAGACAACTCCGATCTCAGTTTAAGCAATACCTTTACAACCGGTTCACCCGAATACAAAACCTGACACGCCACCTGGTCCATCCGCGCAAACGGCTTCAGGACTTAACGCTTCGGGCAGATGACATATTTTTGAAAATGACCCGCACGTTTAAACAGTCCCTGATTCAAAAAAATCAACACGCAACCTGGCTCGCCCATCGTTTAAAAAAACAATCCCCGCAGCATCAGATCCGGCTTCTGCGGGACGCAGTGGTCCGGCAGAATGAATCCCTCTTGTATTTATCCGCATCTTTGATAAATACAAAAAGATTAAGATTGAAAGAATTAACCGGCCGGCTCAATGCATTAAATCCGCTTGCAGTTATTAATCGGGGCTACAGCATCACCCGGTCATTGCCCGACAAAACCATTATAACAGATTCCAGTACGGTGTCTGCCGGTCAGCTCCTTGAAATACTGCTGGCCAAAGGAAAAATCATCTGTCGGGTTGAAAAGGAAAAATTCCATGGCAAAAAAGAAAACATTTGAAGATTCCATGTCCCAGCTGGAAAAAATTGTAGAAGATCTTGAAGACGGTGACCTGCCCCTTGAGACGGCGATTAAAAAATTTGAAGAAGGGGTCCGGCTGTCCAGATTCTGCTTTGATAAGCTTGACGAAACCGAAAAAAAAGTTTCCCTGCTGCTGCAGGATCAAAGCGGCAATTTAATTGAAAAGCCGTTTGCCGGCGATGACGCCGATGGCTCGCCGGAAAGTGAAGGGAAATCATAACGTGTCCGGGTTAACCAATTCCATATTAAACCCGGATTTTGACCTGACACAGTACCTGAACCATAAGCGCGGCATGGTCAGTCAGGCATTAAATGATATGATTCAGGCGCATTTTTCCCAAAGCCGGCTGGCTTCTGCCATGCAGTATTCTTTGATGGCTTCCGGCAAACGGCTGCGGCCCGTCTTGTGCATGGCGGCGGCGGAAACCGTTGGAGAACTGACCCCTGATGTAATCCAAACTGCCTGCGCCATTGAAATGATTCATACATATTCCCTGATCCATGATGATTTGCCGGCCATGGACGATGACGACCTGCGCCGGGGAAAACCCACCTGCCACATCCAATATGATGATGCCACCGCAATTTTAGCCGGTGATGCCCTGCTCACCCTTGCTTTTGAAATATTATCCGATCAAATCGGCCCACCCGATCTGTCTGCCCGTAACGCTGCCATACGTCTGCGGGTCATCCATTTAATCGCCAAAGCTGCCGGACACAATGGCATGATCGAGGGCCAGATGCGCGATATGGAAGCGGAAAATGCCGTTATCACGCTCGATGCGCTTAAAAAAATTCATTACTTAAAAACCGGAGCGCTGATCGAGGCCTCTGTTGTTGCCGGTGCCCTGCTTGCCGGTGCTGATGCCCGGTCGATCGGACAGCTTAAAATTTATGCGCACAATATCGGTCTGGCCTTTCAGGTAGCCGATGATATCTTAAATGTGGAAGGGGATGCGGCAAAGATGGGAAAAGCCACGGGCACCGATGCATCCCGGAATAAAGCGACATATCCGGGGTTGCTCGGAATGGAAAAATCCCGGCAGTTTGCCGCCGCCTTGATCAACAATGCCTTGCATGCGCTGGAGATTTTTGGTAACAAGGCGAATTCGCTGGCGGCAATTGCCGCCTATATAATTAAGCGTAAAAGATAATCCTAAGTGGAGCGTTTCAAATTTTGAAAAATTATTTCTATATTAAGGATATTGATCAATTTTTAATTTCAAAATTTAAAACCCTTCGGGATTGCCGATCTTACCGCATCTGCTGCGTCAAATGCATCACCGCATAAACGACTATAGCAGTAAGGCATTTTCCTTGCACATGCGGCAACCTCGAAAATCGCTCGACTTAGGATAGACCTATTTAAGGAGAATATAAAATTTGAGTATGCTGGACCAGATCAATTCCCCGGCGGATTTAAAAAAAATACCGCGCAAGGAATTGCCGAAACTTGCCCATGAAATCCGGCAGCTGATTGTTGATGTGGTGTCAAAAACCGGCGGTCACCTGGCGTCCAATCTGGGCGTGGTGGAACTGACCATTGCACTGCATTATGTTTTTGACGTACCCAATGATAAAATTATCTGGGATGTGGGTCATCAGGCCTATACCCATAAATTGTTAACCGGCCGGAAAGACCGGTTTCATACATTGCGGCAGCATGGCGGATTGTCAGGATTTCCCAAAATCACGGAAAGTCCCTGCGATGCCTTTACCACGGGCCACAGCAGCACATCCATTTCTTCCGCTTTAGGGATTGCCTGCGCCAAGCGCATGAAGCAGGATCATTCAAAAGTCATTGCCGTTATCGGCGACGGGTCCATGACCGCCGGACTGGCCTTTGAAGGGCTCAATCAGGCGGGCGGCATCCATAAAGACATGCTGGTTATTTTAAATGACAATGAAATGTCCATCGGGCCGAACGTCGGCGCCCTCTCCTCTTTGCTCAGCCGCACATTTTCAGCCAAATATATCCAGGATCTTAAAAAAGAAATGGGTGAATTCTTAAGATCTTTGCCGAAAATCGGTTCAGAGGCCTATCATTATGCCAAGCGCGCGGAAGAATCGTTTAAAGCGTTTGTAACACCGGGGATGCTTTTTGAAGCATTTGATTTTGATTACTTCGGCCCCATCAAAGGGCATCGCTTGAATCAATTAATTGATATTCTAACCAATATTAAAAAGATTGATGATCCGGTGCTGCTGCACGTCAGCACGCAAAAAGGCAAAGGATACCCGCCGGCGGAAAAAAATCCGGTGTATTTTCACGGCGTCGGATGCTTTCAGGTCAAAACCGGCAACGGCGTGGCATGCAGCTCAGCACCTTCCTATACGGAAGTTTTCGGCAACGCCATGGTGGAGCTTGCCCAAACCGATGACCGGATTATCGCTGTCACCGCGGCAATGCCGGAAGGCACCGGATTGATGAAATTTTCACAAATGTTTCCCGACCGGTTCTATGATGTGGGGATTGCCGAGCAGCACGGCGTGACCTTTGCCGCGGGCCTGGCCGTGGAAGGCATGAAGCCGGTGGTGGCCATCTATTCCACATTCCTGCAGCGGGCCTATGACCAGCTCGTGCATGATGTCTGCCTCGAATCCCTGCCTGTCACTTTTGCCGTTGACCGGGGAGGGATTGTGGGTGAAGACGGCCCCACCCATCACGGATTATTTGACCTGTCCTTTCTCAGATCATTGCCCAATATGGTGGTCATGGCGCCCAAGGATGAAAACGAACTGCGCAGAATGCTGCTTACCGCCGTTAATCACGACGGTCCGGCTGCTTTCCGGTACCCCCGTGGCGCGGGCGCCAATGTTGCCATTGACGTGCCGATCAAACCGCTGGTCATCGGAAAAGGGGAAGTTTTAAAAAATGGCGACGATCTGCTGATCCTGGCCATCGGCACATCTGTGGCAGATGCCATGGAAGCCCATGACCTGCTTTTGGAAAAAAATATTAACGCCACGGTTGTGAACTGCCGGTTTGTCAAACCCCTGGATGCGGAGCTGATCTGCAGTCTGGCAAAAAAAATTCCGCATATCATTACCATTGAAGAAAATCTGCGTCAGGGCGGATTCGGCAGCGCGGTGCTTGAACTGCTGCTGGATGAAGGCATTCCCAATCTGCAAGTCAAACGGCTCGGTATTCACGATATGTTTGTGGAACACGGGCCCAGAAATCTGCTGCGCCAAAAATATGAAATTGACGCCGGCGCGATTGTGCGTGCCGCCGAATCCATGAAAAATACTCCTTTATAATATTGCAATGGCTGCTCCCCCCAAAAAAAGACTTGATGTTCTTGTTTTTGACAAAGGACTGGCAACCAGCCGCCAAAAGGCCAGCGCGCTGATCATGTCCGGCAATATCCTGGTGAATAATTTTCCCATGGACAAACCCGGCTCCATGGTGCCGGCGGATGCGGAAATTACAAATAAAGGATCGGATCTTCCGTTTGTCAGCCGCGGCGGGTATAAGATTGAAGAAGCCATTTCAACACTGGGCATTGACGTTACCGGCATGACCTGCCTTGATGTGGGGGCTTCCACCGGCGGATTCACGGATTGCCTGCTTCAGCACGGCGCCGGCCGGGTCTATGCCATTGACGTCGGATACGGTCAGCTGGACTGGAAACTGCGCAAGGATCCCCGGGTGGTCGTTATTGAACGCACCAATATCCGCTACGCCCCCCCGGAATTATTTCCGGAGCCGTTTGATCTGATCAGCATTGATGTTTCCTTTATTTCATTAAAAATTGTGATCCCGGCAGTGAAACCGTTTTTAAAAAGCAACGGCAAAATACTGGCGTTAATCAAACCGCAGTTTGAAGTCGGAAAAAATCAGGTGGGCAAGGGAGGGGTGGTCAAGGACCCGGTGTTACATCAAAGCGTCATTGAGCAACTGACTGATTTTTTTTCACACGAAGGTTTTGAGATCGGCCCGGTGATCCCCTCCCCTATTCTCGGGCCCAAGGGAAACAAGGAATTTATTATATACCTTTGGGGTTGATTTTTTAAAAGTTAATATATAGATAAATTAAATTGTCTTTTAGAATAGGATCTATAAATCTGTAGAGAGGAGATAAAATACTGAAATGACAGAAAAATCTAGAAATGTCGCGTTTGTTGGACAAAGTGGAGCGGGTAAAACGTCTGTTGGCGAAGCGATGCTGTTTAATGCCGGCGTAACCACCCGACTCGGCAGCGTTGATGCCGGAAATTCAGTGCTGGATTTTGAACCGGAGGAATTGAAACGTCAATCCTCTATCAGCACGTCTTTTCATCAATTTGAATGGCAGAAAAATTCTGTCAGCATAATTGACACGCCGGGTGATCAGAATTTCTTTTCAGATACCAAACTCTGTCTGCAGGCAGCCGACAGTGTGGTGCTGGTAATCGATGCCATTGACGGCGTGAAGTTCCAGTCTGAAAAAGCCTGGGATTTTGCCGAACAATTCAACCTTCCGGTGGCCATCTTTATCAATAAGGTCGACCGGGAAAGAGCGGATTTCCAGCGGGCATTTCAGGAGGCTTCAGAAATTTTTGATCCGAAACCGATTATTCTTCAGCTTCCCATCGGCAAAGAGGCGGAGTTTAACGGCATTGTTGATCTTCTCAATAAGAAAGCTTACACATACGAAAATGGCAAGGCAAAACCGTGTGACATACCGGCGGATATGCAGGAGCTGGTGGATACCGAACATGAGGCGCTGGTGGAAAATATTGCCGAAGCCGACGATGAGCTGGTGGAAAAATATCTGGAAGGAGAAGAACTTTCCGACGAAGATCTGAAAAAGGCATTGCTCAAAGGGACGACCAACCGGACGTTTGTTCCGGTTCTATGCGGATCCGCAACAAGCAATATCGGCGTGGACCTGCTTTGCAATTTTATTGTTGACGCCATGCCTTCTCCGCTCAATGTTGCGCCCAAAGTGGCTGTTGAAGAAGGCACGGACGCTGAGGTCGCTGTCACACCCAATCCGGACGACCCGTTTTTGGGCATTGTTTTTAAGACCATTGCCGATCCGTTTGCCGGTCGGCTGACACTCATCAAAGTGCTGACCGGAAAACTCGGCTCCGACGGCAATTTTTACAATCCCAATAAAAGCACCAAAGAACGATTCACCCAGCTTTTGAAAATTGTCGGTAAAGAACAAAAACCGGTCAAGGGCGCCGGCCCCGGTGATATTGTGGCCGTGGCAAAATTAAAAGAGACCACCACCGGCGACACTTTATCCGAACCGGGCAACAAATTGGTGGTTAAGGCGGCAGAGCCCATTGACGGGATCATCACCTATGCGATTGTGCCCAAGACCCAGGGAGATGAAGAGAAAATATTCTCCTCTCTTGCCAAGATAATGGAAGAAGACCTGGCGTTAAAACTGAAAAGAAGCGAAGAGACCCATGAAACCCTGCTCACCGGTATGGGCCAGGTGCATATTGAAACCACCATTGAAAAGCTGAAACGAAAATACGGTGTTGAAGTTAATCTCAACATCCCCAAAGTGCCCTACAAATGCACCTTTAAAAAGAAAGTGCGGGTACAGGGACGGCATAAAAAACAGACCGGCGGCCATGGCCAGTTCGGTGACTGCTGGGTGGAATTCGAACCGCTTCCCCGGGGCGAAGGCTTTGAGTTCGTTGATAAGATTGTCGGCGGGGCCATTCCCAAAACCTATATTCCGGCTGTTGAAAAAGGAATTATAGAAGCCACGGCTCGCGGCGTTCTCGGCGGATTCCCCTGCGTTGATTTCCGGGCCACTCTGGATTTCGGTTCTTACCATTCGGTGGACTCTTCGGAAATGGCATTTAAAGTGGCCGGCTCCATTGCATTTAAAAAAGCCGCTGAAGAATCCGGGATGAAACTGCTCGAACCCATTATGGAACTGGAAGTGATCACGCCGGAAGATTTTATGGGGGATATCATGGGCGATTTAAACAGCCGTCGCGGCCGGGTTCTGGGCATGGACAGCAAAGGGAAAAACCAGATTGTCAAAGCGTTGGTCCCCATGTCTGAAATCCTGACCTATGCGCCGGATATGCGTTCGATGACCGGCGGTCGCGGTAACTTTACCATGAAGTTTGTTCAGTATGATGAAGTGCCGGCCCAACTGGCCCAGAAAATCATTGACGATGCAAACCCGGATAGCGAATAAGCTAATATATAGGAACAATATTTTTTAAGATACAAAACAAAACGACACAAAACAAAAAAGGCCGGTTCTGTCTGGGAAAAAACAGCGCCGGCCTTTTTTTGTGGTTTTTTCTAAAACCTGGTCAGTGATATGTTTAGCATTGCGTTTTCCCGGATTCATTTGATAATATAAAACGATGGAAAAACAGACAAAAGAGTGGCTGAGACAATCCGACTACGATATGGATACGGCTGATTACATGTATGGTGGCGGCCGTTATATATATGCGGTTTTTATGTGCCACCTTGCGATTGAAAAAGTGCTGAAAGGCTTTTTTTATGAAAGACGGCGGGAAATTCCCCCTAAAACCCATAATCTTATCTACCTGCTCAATAAAATTGAAATAAAACCTTCTGACAAACCAGGGAAATTTATCGTTAAACTTAGTGAGGCCAGTATTCCCATTCGATATCCTGACGATCTGTCAAAACTTCAGAAAACTTACACCAAAAAGATTGTTCATGATATTCTTGTGGAGGGAAAGGAGTTTATCCAATGGATAAAACAGAAGCTGTAGAGATTATAAAACAATTTCAACAAAAGATTGAAGCTATGGGAATAAAACCCATTAAGATTATTTTGCACGGCTCATATGCAACTGATTCTTATGGGAAAGAGAGCGATATTGATATTGTTGTTGTTTCAAATGACTTCGTCGATAAGAGTTATTGGGAACGCATCGATATTTTAGCTGATGTTATTTATGATATATTTGAACCCATTGAGGCAATTGCAGTAACAGAAAAAGAATGGGAACAGAATGATGATTCTCTCATCATTCAATCCGCACGCAAGGGGGGAGAAGTCCTTTTTGCCGCTTAGTAGGTCGGGGTTCACATCCCGACATTCAGGTGTCGGGATAGGAATCCCGACCTACAAAAATCAGCATGAAGGTATATTGGCAAATACAACATCCCTTAAGTCTCTGGGTTATCCAAAAACATGGTTTTCCAGGCACCACTGATAAGTATCGGCAAGTCCCTGTTTGAGCGGAATGGTCTGTTGCCAGCCCAGGCTGTTTAAAAGAGAAACATCCAGCAATTTTTGCGGTGTGCCGTCGGGTTTGCTGGTATCAAAAACAATCTCTCCGTCAAATCCGGTAATTTCCTTGATCAACAGGGCCATTTCCCTGATGGAATTATCTTTTCCGCAGCCCACATTGATCAGGGGCGCAATTTTATCTGAAATCAGTTTTTCATAGACCGGATCATCCAGGCGAATAATATGCAGGCAGGCATCTGCCAGGTCATCGACATGGAGAAACTCCCGGCGGGGGGAACCGGTTCCCCAGACTGTGACGGTATCCGCATTTGCTGTTTTTGCTTCATGAAATTTCCGGATCAGCGCCGGCAGCACATGGCTGGTTTCAAGATCGAAATTATCATTCGGGCCATAAAGGTTGGTGGGCATCAGGGCAAAATACCGGGTGCCGTACTGCCGGTTGTAGGACTGGCACATTTTAATGCCGGCAATTTTGGCAATGGCATACGGCTCATTGGTAGATTCCAGCGGGCCGGTCAGCAAGTGCGATTCTTTCATGGGCTGGGGGCACTCCCGGGGATAAATGCACGAAGATCCGAGAAAAATCAATCGCTTTACCCCGGCTTTCCAGGCCGCATGAATGATATTGATTTCAATGGCCAGATTGTCATAAATAAATTCCGCCGGATAGGTATTATTGGCCAGGATTCCCCCGACTTTTGCCGCGGCCAGCACCACGTATTCCGGTTTTTCTTTTTCAAAAAAAGTCTCCACATCCTGCTGCCGCCGGAGATCCAGTTCTGTATAATGCCGGGTAAGGAGATTGGCATATCCGTTATTTTGAAATTTTCTGACCAGTGCAGACCCCACCAGTCCGTCATGACCGGCAATATATATTTTGGATGTT
>JAABSL010000012.1 GCA_011390415.1 Desulfobacteraceae bacterium | reverse complement strand
AACTGGCCGGACGGGTCAAAGCGCTGGTGCCTATGTCTTTGCCGGTGAGGATTTCAGACAACGACGTCTGCAGCGCCGAGAACATGGACCCGGACGGCGGAAACGGAGAGCACGACTATGACGGGGAAGGAGAAGGCACCCACTGTTACTGCGGTGATTCAGAGGAGATCGGCACGGTCGAGAATCCGGGCTCCAATCCCCTGTGCGCCTATACCATTGAGAAAGTAAACCCCAAAGGCGAAATCCACAATGTCTGTGTAACCGCTGACGGCCGCCTGCTGGACGGGAACACCGGCGCATCCAGGCCCAACATTTTCCTGCAGCCTTACAAAAAACCGGACGGCTCCAAGAGCGCCTGGGTCATCATCGGTTACGAGGAAAGCAAGGGTGTGGGCACACCCCCGGAAGAGGAGCACGATGACGACGGGTGCGGCGGTGAGGAAGACGGGACAGCTTTGATCATTACCTCCGAAGAGCCCGATGAGGATCGCTACAAACCGGATATGGGTAAAAATGTCATCTACCACAGTTTTGACCTAACCAACCCGGATTTAGCCGCAGGCGGCGGGATCATCAATCTGCCGGAAACCGACGAGGCCGGCAATATAATCTATCTGGTAGATGAGTTCGGCGAATTACTGCTTGACTGGAAAGGGGATCCTCAGCTGGCATATGAAAACGCCCGCCGGGTGCGCTTCATCACCCAGCCCAAATCCAAGGCCGGAGTTTCCGGAACCGTTCTGGTAACGCTCTACCGCCAGGGAGAAGAAGGCAGCGGCAAACCGGCGGATATTTTTATGCGGCGAATGACCTCTCTTACAGGCGGCAACCCCTATGCCTTTGGCAATTTCCAGCCGGGAGCACAGAATCTGAGCAGCGTTGAAGCGACCGAATTGTTCCAGGACCCGTTTGATTCTGAGAAACCTGTCAAAATGCTGCGATGGGACTGGTCGCCGGCCAACCTGAACGATTCATCCGCTAAAAACCCCTACAACGACGCCCGGGCCCACCGCGGTTCGCTTAATGGCGATGAACTGATTATCGGTTACAGCTGGACGCCCAACTGGGGCAGAAAAGCCAACGACAAATACGACTTCTTTGTCCGGCGCTCTTTTAACGGCGGCCAGGCCTGGACGACGGATCCAGCAGACACTGCCATTGAACACAACGTCGTGTTCAGGGTTCCGATGGTCGACTATGAATCTCAGACCGTGACCTGGGACGAGGAGGTGGTCACCACGGAATACGGGCCTGGCGCTCCGGAACCGCCGCGAAATGTTTCCAATCTGCGCAACAACAGAACAAGTGTTCTTGAACCCCGGCTGGTCAAGACCCCTGGAACAATAACGGATCTCAATGGAAACTCCACCGGGTACCCGGAAGACAAACGGAATGATAGTGTCTACCAGCTGGCCTACGGGTTAGAGTTCAACCAGAATACGCTGCCGGACGGCGTGACCTTTCCCCAACTCCCCCTGGACATTTTCTACAGCCGGACCCGGGACAAGGGGCAGCGCTACGAAAGCGTGATCGTGACTCCGCAGGGCGGCAGCGGCAAGCCGCAGGAAGGATGGAACCCGCTGGCCAAGGACAAGCCCCAGCAGGGTGCGGCCCAGCTCCGCCAGACCCCGGATGGCTCAAGAATGTACGGCATCTGGCTGGAGGAAGGCGACAATGGCAGCGATATCATGTTCAGAAGAGTTGATTATCGCTGATTCGCCAGCGCAGCAATTTCGTGCCGGAAACCGACTAAGGATGGGCGGCCCCCGACGAAGGGGGTCGCCGCCTCCTGCCGGGTTTTCACACGGCAGACGAATGAGCTGCAGGGAATGGAAATTCGTCAACCCTATACACATAGATAAGGAGTGTGTCAAAATGAAGAAAAAAACATTTTTCAAAATGATTGCCGTTATTTTTATAATAACCGCATTTCTCGCGGCCGGCACCACCGTATGGGGGGCCAAAGGCGGCATCCCCGGCAAGCCGCCGCAGCAGGAACCTGAGGATCCGCCAGAAACACCGATTGAGGGGTACTATTTCTGGAAACTCGGGCATATGGACGGCCCTCACGACTCATCCAAAGCTTTCGGCATCTCCCGAGACGGTAAGGTGGCCGTGGGCGCTACCCAGGTGGTGGATTTCATAAAAGCGTTTCGGATTGACATCGACTGGGCCATCGCAACCGGTGACGGAGTAGCACCGCTTTACAACGAGCTGCAGGTCCAGGAAAACATCGGAAACGGGGAAGCCTACGCAGCCTCGGACAAGACCGTGGATCCATGTCCTTATGATAAGGTGAATCCTGAAGATCCCGGCTCGGTGGACAATCTCGACTGGTGCGGATCCTTTCCGGTGGGGACACTGACGACAGGAACGGTCACCTATTCCGCAGAGTGGTTAGGTTATGAAAACCCCACAATCATAGATGATGGCCCCATCTATGTATCCATCCCTGACTTCGGTGGCGGCATATCCTACATGGTGGCCAATGACGTTTCGGCCGATGGCATTATCTTCGTTGGAACCGGGAACGTCAAGACCGGTCCGGTAGCATTTCTTGCTGACATGACGACAGCCACGGTGGATCCAGATACTGGGGAGACGGTCGTGGAACCGGTGCAGCTGACCATCACAGAAGTAACTGAGGAAAACCTGGAAGGACAGACACTGCAGACCAGCTCAGCCCAGGCAGTGTCCGCCGACGGGACCATCATCGCCGGCTTCGGCGGCACCAAAACCGGCAACAAGGCCTTTGTCACGTTCTTCGAGGGCACTGAGACGGATGAGGAAGGCAATGTCAGCGCGATCCTAACGAGCACGATCCTGCCCGCGATCGCCGGCGGCAAGTGGTCCGAAGCCTACGCCATGACCGTGACCGATGAAGGCGCCATCTACATCGCCGGGCGCAGCGACAGCCCCAAGGGTCCCCAGGCCTGCATCTGGTTTGAGGGGGATGATCCTACCACCACCGACGTCGTCGAAGAGTGGGTGGTCAAGGGACTGGGCGGCCTCTCCAAGAAGAAGTACGACAGCGTGGCCACGGGCATCGTCTACCGACCCGGATCAACGGCAGGCGACCTTATGGTCGTGGGAAGCAGCCAGACCATTCTCTACCCTTCGGAAGCTTTTGTCTGGACCGGCAACCCCGTGCTCGAGCCCGATGGCCCATACACTCTGCCCGACGGCGGGGAAAATGAATACATAGGCTACATGTACGACCTGGAAAAAATCCTGATCAAGACCGGCGCCGCCGAGGCTTCTGCCGCGGGATCGGCCTGGATCCTCAACGAAGGAACAGGGGTCGCGCTCAGCGATATCACCAATGCCGGCGACAACGGTCCGTCAGCACGGATCGTCGGCTGGGGAACCAACCCGGAAGGCGGGGGCGAAGCCTGGCTGGTCACCAACTACCCGTACGATGATCTGGTATTTGTCAAAGAATAACCTGGATCCATGCGGTGCTGCTATCAGCTATGTAAAACAACGGCCGGTTACGATAATCTCAAACCTGTGCTGCCCTGCCCTTCCCTCAAAAACACATCATGTGGGAAAAAATCGGCAGCTCAGTCCCTGCCGGATAATCCGAAAACAAACGCTGATTATCCGGCAGTTTAAAAAACGCTACCGGTTTACCGATTATTTTAACGGCGGATTTTAGACTCATATAAAAGCCCGTCGCGCTTTTATGCAGGTAAAATATCCCAATAGGAACTGAGTTTTTTCAAACGAGTGACCAGACAATTACTGGCGCAATGTGAAAGATCTAAATCAACATAGAAAGGAAATAATCATGACACATGGAATATGGAAACTATTTTTTGTAACGGCAATTGTTTTGAGTTTAGCAGCTGCACCGGCTGTTAATGCCGATGAAGTTTCAGGCTACATTTATAATATGATCCCGAAAGACAGCACGATTGAGATCATAGACGGAGACGGTGATCTTTTCGTGATCCAGGGCTTTCCCTTCAATAATCTGGAAGCGCAACTGGAGGAATTATTGGATATAAAAGGCTTTGAATTTGACGAGGGTGACTGCCTGACCGTCGAATACTCTGTAAAACCAGTTTGTGATGATGAGACAATCAACAAATGGGACTCACTGACGCAGTTTAGTCAACAATGCTTTGACTGCGATGATGCGTTTGTGTGTGATTGCGCCGAAGTTTTCTGTTCTGATGACGAGGACGGCATCACAATCGAACCTTTTATCACACGGAACCGCGCAAAACCGGGTGTTGGGCAGCAGGGAAAAGGACAAGGCCACGTGCAAGGCAAACCGCCTGTAACCGTCCCTGGCCAGAATAAGCGCTGAGGATAATTAAATACAGGCTCTTGTTTATTATTGCAGTAGAGGATCGTGATAAAATACCAAATTAAAATAATATTAGTTAGCTGCATTCAAACTTTTGGGTAACCGCATTTGATTTTTTGGACTGATTTATCTGGCGAATACATCAGTCTTCCCCCTACTTTAAAAACAAATGCGGTTACCCTTAAACCAGTTCAAGAATTAGCCGGTATACTCCGCCATAGTCCCGGAGCTGACCCTGAATGACCATTTTTAAGAATGGGAAAAATTTTTAGTTTGCAATCTTGAATTCATCAATTTTGCGATAGAACGTTCTGCGACTGACGCCCAAAAGCCTTGCCGCATGGGTTTTATTCCCGGATGCTCGTCTTAACACTTCATGAATTTCTTCTGCGGTAAGGGGTTCTCCTTTCCCCCGCGTTTCTTCTTCATGAAGCGCTTCTTCTCTTGTCATAAAATCCGTCGGCAGTTCATCCGTGCCGATAATATTCCGACGGCAAAGAATAAATCCATGTTCCAGGGTATTTTTCAATTCCCGCACATTGCCGGGCCAGGTATAGCGCATAAATTTATCCAGCACTGCATGCGACACCCCTTCAATATCGCGATTAAATTTTTTATTAAACTGGGTCAAAAAATGCTGAACCAGCAGCGGAATATCTTCCCGTCGGTTTCTCAATGG
This sequence comes from Desulfobacteraceae bacterium, assembly GCA_011390415.1. Classification (GTDB taxonomy): domain Bacteria; phylum Desulfobacterota; class Desulfobacteria; order Desulfobacterales; family Desulfosalsimonadaceae; genus SURF-3. Next base: position 5,362 of record JAABSL010000012.1, on the reverse strand, counting down.
GGGCATTTTAATCTGGACCACATTCAGCCGGTAGTATAAATCTTTTCGAAAACTCCCCTCCTTCACTTTCATTTTCAAATCCTGATTGGTTGCCGCGATCACACGGACATCCACATTAATCGTCTGTGAACCGCCGACGGGTTCGATTTCCATCTGCTCAAGCACCCGGAGAAATCTGAGCTGGACCTTTTGGGAAATTTCTCCGATTTCATCCAGAAAGATGGTTCCGCCGTCTGCCCGCTGAAACCGGCCGATCTTGTCTTTGACCGCTCCGGTAAACGCACCGCGGACATGACCGAACAGCTCACTTTCCAGCAGACTTTCTGTCAGGGCGGCACAGTTAACTTTTATCAGGGGTTTTTCGCTGCGATCTCCGATGCCGTGGATGGCATTGGCTACCAGTTCCTTTCCGGTGCCGCTTTCGCCGGTGATAAGGACCGATGTCTGAACATTGGCAAGATCTTTTATCAGGGAAAACACATCCTGAATTTCTCCGCTGTTGCCGATAATGCTTTCAAACTCCATATAACTTTTCAGGCTGCGTTCAAGCCTCAGGATACGCGTCTGATCTCGAATCAGCATCACCGCTCCGGTATAATCGCCCTGCTTGTTCATCATCGGAGTAGCAGATATATTCACGGTCTGGTCGGGTTTCTTTTCTGACCGGCATTCAAAATTATCAAACTCGATGAATGTGTTTTTTGATAATGTTTTTTGCAGCGCTGCAATGCATCCGGCGCTGCAGTTGTGCCCGAAACCGGAAAACTTTTTGCCGATGGCACTGCTTCTGGAAATATTACAGATAGACACAGCTGATTGATTCATTTCAAGAACAGTCATGTCTTTATCCACCGAGATAATCCCGTCCTTTACACTTCGAAAAATCGCCTCCATGTTTCGCCGGTAACGGTCCCGGGCATCTGCCAGGGACTTGTGCCTTATAGCCATTCCCGAAGTTCTGAGAAGCGTATCCTGGCGGACCGGTTTTACAATGTAATCCAAAGCACCGAGCCGAATAGCCTCGGCAGCGGTTTCTACCGTCGGTGCACCGGTAACAATAATCACCTGGCAATTTGAATTCCGGCTTTTAATGCTTTTGAGCAAATCAATTCCCGTCATTCCGTTCATTATGATATCAATATACATTAGGTCAAAATGAATCTTTTCCAGCATCAAAAGCGCTTCTTCATAATTTTCCGCCGTAAAAACATCATAACCGCCTTCTTCCAGAAAGTTGCGGTAGGTAAACCGAATGCTTTCCTCATCATCAACGATCAGAATTTTTTCATTCATTATGTAAACCCCGTCATTTTAAAATCAACGCTTGGAAGATCAATAGTCACCCTGGTATATTCATTCTCGCGGCTGTTAATGACCATCTTTCCGCCATGCTCATTAATAATTCCGAGACTGATGCTCAAACCAAGCCCGGTTCCGCAACCCCGGGGCTTGGTTGAAAAAAAAGGATGTATTACCTTGTTTATAATGTCCGGTGGAATCCCGATACCATGATCCAAAAAAGAAACCCTCACAAAACTCGTTTTTTCATTTTCAATGGTTCCTGATTCGATTTGAATTATTTTATCATGTCCGTTCCCGGGATATTTTTTATTCAGTGAATAGCGTGCATTACTGAGTATATTAATGAAAACCTGCTGAATTTCCTGCGGCACAGCAAGTATTTGCGGGAGGTTTGATGGCCTGTTTTTATTTATGATGATCGATTCTCTTTTCATCTGGGAGTTAATCAACGCCAAGGCTTCATCAAGTATTTCCTCTATGTTGACCGGGACTTTGGATTGTCTTTCCCTGCGTGAAAAAGATAAAAGATTTTCAACTATCCGGGCAACACGGTTGCTTTCTTTTCGGATGCGGTTCGCAATTCCATTGATTTCAGGATTATGTTCGTTCTTATTTACCAGAATCTGGGCATAATTTATAATTCCATTAATCGGATTATTGATTTCATGGGCGACACCGGCGGCCAGTTCTCCGAGGGCGGCCAGCTGCTCAGCCCTGTAGGCGACTGCTTTGGCCGTTTTCACCTCCGTTACATCCCGTATCGCCATCACGACCTTTTCCTGGCTATCCGTATCTAAAAAAGGGGTATACGTCTGTTCATAAATCCGGCCGTCGGATGAGTTGAATTCATATCTTCGCAATTTTCCGGATATGAATGCTTTGTGCATGATACACGCTTCGCAGGGATAGTCGCGCTCCCTGAATACGACATAACACTTTCCTCCCCGGCAATCGCCGAATTGCCCTTGAAGCGCATCATTTAAAAACTCTATGGTAAAATCCGAATTTATTATTCCCACTCCTTCAAGCCGCTGAAAAAGAATGCGGCTCAGTTTGTCATGCTCTGTGCGTAAATTTTCCTGAATCCGTTTCAGTTCATCGATATTTTTGAATGATTCGACAATACCCTTTAATTCGCCATTCACATCGTAGAACGGACGCGCTGTCAGCAGGCAGGAGACAATAGTTCCGTCTTTCCGGTTTTTTTCGATTTCAATTTCAATATCATGCTCACCGTTTAAAATTCTTTTTAATGAACAGCTGTCGGTATGGCAATTTCCGCCCTTAAATACGCTGTAACATTTTTTCCCGACTGCATTTTCAGCACTAACTCCGGAAAGAGCTGAAAATGTTTCATTTACCTTCAAAACATTACATTCTTTGTCTATCAGGCGCATGCCCACCGACGCGGTCTGAAAAATCTGATTAAGTTCTGTATGTGCAATGCGTATTTGCTGTTCTACCTTTTTCCGTTTGGTTATATCCTGGCCAATACCATAAATAATTCTGTTTTCAGAGTCATTATAGGGAACGAGATTTATCATGAGTGTTTTGATCTTGCCGCTTAATTCGTAATCAATTTCCAGACTTTTACGAGAAATCAATTTGAAAAAAAAATCATCTCCACACCCTGATGTTTTTTTGACAGTATAATCCCAAATTGAACGTCCCGTTATCTGATCCTGCGGGCATTCAAAAAATTCAATAGCGGCCCGATTACAGTCGATAAAACGCCCCGTTAAATCAAATATGAAAATAGGAATAAGCCCTTCTTCAAACAATGTCTTATATTTTCTTTCCATTTCACGAAGGGCTTCATCCTTCATTTTTCCTTCAGTGATTCGCAACTGAGCATATAAACTGAATACAATAATAAGAGCCAAAGAGAATGAACGTTTCCAGATTTCATGAAAATCCCGGGTGAAAATCTGGGATGCAAACGTACCTTCATGAAGAACAAAAACATGCAGCGCAGATTCAGCAAACCAGAAAAAAATGCCGATTATTAAACCCACCCACACCAGATTTTCAGAATATGATAGGGATTTATTGATTTTGAATATCTCCACAGCCTGCCTCATGTCTGCAAAGAGGTTTACTCATATCAGAAAAAAGGAACTGTTTTATAACAACTCGAAAACAACAAATTCGAAGTTAAAATTTGACTTTCTGCAGGAATTAGATGGAGATTCAAGACAGCCGGAATTCTTTTAAAAAGGAGATGAGCGTTTTTACAGGAAGATGAAGTAAGGAAGTGATCCTATCCTTAATTCTAATAATATAAAGGCTGAATCCTAAAGGTCAAGAAAAAATTGAACGAATATAATAAATTTTAGGAGTTACCATTCTAAGACGATTATCCGAATTCAGCAGGGATTTGCCCCGTTAAGTAAAGAATTCACTCCCTGCGGAAGGATGTAGGATTAACCCCTTACAGGGGATAAAATCACCTTGCCGCCGCAGGAGGCAAAGCAGTTGCCCCCGGTCAGGATTATTCAAACAATTTAAATTCAATTGTAATACTCTGCTCAGGAATGATCCTGCCGTTTTTTTTTGCAGTTCTGCCGTCACGATACATGCTGCGCGCTTATTGCATTGACTTTCCCAGTCACCGGGCATAATTTGCCCCTATGAATCCCTGTGATGACTGCCCGATTGACGATAAGATATACGAGTGCTGCGGCCGGTTTCCGGAAACCGGGGAAACGGTCTATTTGCAGATCACCCGGGACCGTTTTATTTCCGCGTGCCCGCATTTGAAGCCGCACGGCACATGCGGAATTTATAAAAATCGCCCGTATGCCTGCCAGACGCATCTTTGTTATCGGTATGATGCCGTAAATAATATCGGCGCAGGATATCAGATATTGAAAAACCAGTGGGGGAACTGGTGGGAGGAAGATACATAACCGGTCTTTTAAAGTGCTTTTATATGCGCCACCAGGTTCCGGATGATCCGGGCCGATTCCCGGTTGAATTGTTCCATTTCCTTGTCTGTTAATTTGTCAAAATCAACCAGGTCACAATCTTTCATCACGGTCAGAAACTCAAAAACAACCTTATCCATTAGATCATGGAGCTGCGTGTTTACAGTTTGCTCGTTATCTGCCGCCAGAATTTTCAAGGCTTCCGCTTTCAGGGGATTTTCGGGATCACTTAAATGCGTTTCAATGACCTTTGCGATCAATATAAAAATCACATCAATTTTATTGCTTTTGATCAGCGTGGGACTGTGGAAAAAGGAATAATCGCTTTCAACGCGAATCTCTTTTTTGCGGAGATCCAGCACTTTTTCAAACCAGTTGATCGTGTACCGGATAAAATCATCGGAATGCCATTTTTCCTTTTGCCAGATATGGGCCCGGACGATCTTATTTAATTCCGCAAAACAATCCTGCTGATTTTCAAAATTGTAGGTTCCGAGCAGCGCGCCGGACTGAAAAATATCCACGCCGGGTTTCTGGGCGTATTCGGAAATTTCCGCACACAAAATTCGTTCTTCCTTGCCGGGCCGGCCGATCAGTATTTTAAAAGACGGTTTTCCCTTTTCAATATGATGAAGTTCTTCGGCAGATTCCGGCGGCGTTAAATTGCCAGCAACCGATGGGGGTAAAAAAGCAGCCGGCAGATTGGGACTCAGATCCACGATTTCCAGTACCGACAAAAACAACGCCAGTTCTTCGTCGTCTAAGGGCTGCACGGGAATCAGCCGGCCGGGCTCCAGAACCGGCATGAACAAATCCAGTACCGCTTCGAGTCCGCCCTGCCAGTGGGCACTGCGGGGATCTTTTCCTTCGTCAATCCATTTTTGTATTTTTTCAGAAACACCAGTCATGATTTTTTCCTTATCTGTAAATTTCAAAAAACAGCATCACACCAGAAATGCCGGTATTTTGTCAATCCATTTCATCAGGGTTTCGCCGAGGCTTCTTCGGCCCCCGACGGAGCAGTACGAACGGTGAAACCGCACCATTAAATTTCTTGACGGCGTAGTCAAAGTATTTCATATTCCTAATACATGAGGTTATATCGCTTTGAAACTTGCTGAAAAATTCTTTCT
>JAABSL010000011.1 GCA_011390415.1 Desulfobacteraceae bacterium | reverse complement strand
TTATCGTGAAGGGAAATATTAAAGCCGTAGAAGAGAATAACCTGTCTATGATTCTTCGGTATTGCAGGCATTTTTAAAAGCGCGGACTATCGATAAGCGAAGTCAGTATTCTTTGACTTTGATGACACACGATATATGGATATCAATTTTATATAGTAGTTTTAAAAAACACGGAATATCCATAATTTTATTTGATCAGCACCTGACGACTTTATTTATCAGCGATGAATCACAAAAAACCCTGCAGCCGGTACTTTTACCGGCTGCAGGGTTTTAGCGATCTGCCATGGATATTGATGTATCTGCTGCTATTTTCTACCGGATATCCGCATGATATTCCTGCAGCGACTTGGGCATGGAAATCCCCTCTCTCCGGGCCCGGATACCTTTTGCCGCTGCCTGGGCCGCGGAAATGGTGGTGATGTGAAGCACCTTGTAGTTGATGGCGGCCTTGCGGATATAAGAATCGTCGTCCTTGCTTTCCTTGCCGCTCGGGGTGTTGATCACCAGCTGGATGTTGCCGTTTTTAATTTCATCCACAATGTCCGGCCGGCCGTAGCCGAGCTTTTTGATGGGCACGGAGTCAATCCCCTTTTCGTTCAGAAACTTGTGGGTACCGTTGGTGGCATAAATTTTAAAATTCAACTCCCGGAACAGGCGGGCGGTTTCCAGGGCGCTCAATTTATCAGAATCCGCCAGCGTAATCAGCACCGCGCCTTCGAGCGGCAGGGCCACTTTTGTGGCTTCCTGGGATTTGAAAAATGCCAGGCCGAAAGAATCCGCCATCCCCAGAACCTCCCCGGTGGACCGCATCTCCGGCCCCAGCACCGGATCCACTTCCGGGAACATGTTAAACGGAAAAACCGCTTCCTTGACCCCGAAATGCGGTATGAGCTTATGCTTTAAATCAAACTCGGACAGTTTTTTGCCCAGCATGATATGGGTGGCAATATTGGCCATGGAGATATTGCAGACCTTTGAGACCAGCGGGACCGTCCGGGACGCCCGGGGGTTGGCCTCCAGAATATAGACCGTATCATCGGCAATGGCGTACTGGATATTCATCAACCCCACCACTTTCAGCTCAATGGCGATTTTCCGGGTGTATTCATTGATGGTTTCAATATGTTTTACCGGAATGCTGACCGGCGGGATCACGCAGGCCGAATCGCCGGAATGGACGCCGGCCAGTTCGATATGCTCCATCACCGCCGGGACAAAGGCGTCCGTGCCGTCGGCAATGGCGTCTGCTTCGGCTTCAATGGCATTTTGCAGGAATTTATCAATGAGAATGGGCCGCTGGGGAGACACGTCCACGGCGGCTGCCATGTAGCGTTTCAGCATTTGCTCATCAGAAACCACCATCATGGCGCGGCCCCCCAGAACATATGACGGGCGAACCATCAGCGGATACCCGATGCGCGCCGCCACATCGAGTGCCTGTGCTTCCGAATGCGCCATTCCGGATTCCGGCTGGGGAATGCCCAGTTTCTGAATAATCTGCCGGAACCGGTCCCGGTCTTCGGCCAGGTCAATGGTGTCCGGTGATGTGCCTAAAATTTTCACGCCGGCATCTTCCAGTTCTTTGGCAATATTTAACGGTGTCTGGCCGCCGAACTGGACGATCACCCCTTCGGGTTTTTCTTTTTCATAAATGCTCAGCACATCTTCCACTGTCAGGGGCTCAAAATAGAGTTTGTCGGACGTGTCATAATCCGTGGACACGGTTTCCGGATTGCAGTTGACCATAATGGATTCGAATTTCGCATCCCGGATGGCAAATGCCGCGTGCACACAGCAGTAATCAAACTCAATCCCCTGCCCGATCCGGTTGGGACCGCCGCCGAGCACCATAATTTTTCGGTTGTCGGACACTTTCACCTGATTCGGCGCATTATAGGTGGAATAATAGTAGGCCGCATCTGCCACGCCGCTGACCGGCACCGGTTCCCATGCCTCGCAAAGCCCTAAAGACAGACGTTTTGCACGGACTTGTGCCTCGTCAATGCCCAGGATCTCGCCCAGATATTTATCCGCAAACCCGTCTTTTTTGGCCTGAATCAGCAGGTCATCCGGCGGCAGCGCGCCCTTGTATTTCAGGACCTCTTCTTCAAGACGGACCAGCTCCTGCATCTGCTCAATAAACCAGGCCTTGATATGGGTTAAATTATGCAGTTCGTCAATGCCCGCCCCTTTTCGCAGGGCTTCGTACATGATAAACTGGCGCTCGCTGGTGGGCGTGCCGACCAGCGTCATCAATTCATCTAATGATTTTTTATTAAAATCCTTTGCAAATCCCAGCCCGTAGCGGTTGATTTCCAGGGACCGGATGGCTTTCTGAAGTGCCTCCTTGTAATTTTTGCCGATGCTCATGACCTCGCCCACCGCGCGCATCTGGGTGCCGAGCTTGTCTTCCACACCGTCAAACTTTTCAAACGCCCACCGGGCAAATTTCACCACCACATAATCTCCGGACGGCGTATATTTTTCAAGGGTGCCGTCCCGCCAGTAAGGCATTTCATCCATTGTCAAGCCGCCGGCCAGCAGGGCGGAGACCATGGCAATGGGAAATCCCGTGGCCTTTGATGCCAAAGCCGATGAGCGGGACGTCCGGGGATTGATTTCAATAACCACCACCCGGTCGGTTTCCGGATCATGGGCAAACTGCACGTTGGTGCCGCCGATCACCTCAATGGCTTCCACAATGGCATACGAATAATCCTGCAGGCGTTTCTGGAGTTCCGGCGAAACCGTCAGCATGGGCGCGGTGCAGTAGGAATCTCCGGTGTGAACCCCCATGGCATCGACATTTTCGATAAAACAGACAGTGATCATCTGATTTTTGGCATCCCGGACCACTTCAAGCTCCAGTTCCTCCCATCCGAGCACGGATTCTTCCACCAGCACCTGGTGGACCATACTTGCGGCCAGGCCCCGGGCGGCAATGGTTCGCAGCTCTTCAACATTGTAGACCAGCCCGCCGCCGGTGCCGCCCATGGTATATGCCGGTCGGATCACTACCGGATAGCCGAGCTCCTCAGCAATTCGTTCTGCTTCTTCCAGGGTATTGACCGCTTTGCTTTTCGGCATTTCAATGCCGATTTTGTCCATGGTTTCCTTAAAAGACGTGCGGTCTTCCCCCCGCTTAATCGCGCCTAAGTTCACCCCGATGACTTTGACGCCGTATTTTTCCAGAACCCCGCTTTCCGCCAGCTCAGAAGACAGGTTGAGTGCAGTTTGTCCGCCAAGATTCGGCAGCAAGGCGTCCGGGCGTTCTTTTTCGATGATCCAGGTCATGGTCTGCAGATTCAGCGGTTCAATATAAGTGACATCCGCCATGCCCGGATCGGTCATAATGGTGGCCGGATTCGAATTGACCAGCACCACTTCAAACCCCAGCGAACGCAAAGCTTTACACGCCTGGGTGCCTGAATAATCAAATTCACAGGCTTGGCCGATAATAATCGGTCCCGACCCGATGATCATCACCTTTTTAATATCATCTAACCTGGGCATATTTTCTCCTTTACATAGTATATTTTAAAAATAACTGGTACCGTCAAAGCAATGGGTACAAACCCTCTCCCTGGGCAGACCGATGGCGGTCACCAGGTCTTCAAGTGCCTGGTATTTCAAAGAGGTCATTTGCAGCCGGTTCCGGATGCGGTCCACCATGGCCAAATTTTCAGGAGAACCGGAAACCGCATATTTACCAATGTCTGTAAAATCCGGTCCCTCGATTTCATGGATCACTTTTCTGCCGATCAGCGCCAGGGATGACCGGGAGGTTGAAAAATTCAAAAATTTACACGGAAAAATCAATGTGGGGCAGGCGGTCCGCATATGCACTTCTCTGGCGCCTGCATCAAACAATATCTGAACATTACCTTTAAGCTGCGTTCCCCGCACAATGGAATCATCACAAAACAGCAGTCGTTGGTCCGCAATCAACTCCTGCACCGGAATCAGCTTCATCCGGGCCACCAGATCCCGGGTTTCCTGATTCTGGGGCATAAAACTGCGCGGCCAGGTGGGCGTGTATTTCACAAACGGACGGCAATACGGAATTTTTCTTTCATTGGCATACCCGACGGCATGCCCGATACCCGAATCCGGAATTCCGGAAACCACATCCACATCCACCGTATCGTTGCGGGCCAGCGCACACCCGCACCGGTATCGCACTTTTTCCACATTAATATTTTCATACCCGGAAGCCGGGTATCCGTAATATACCCACAAAAAAGAACAGACCTGCATTTCTTTGCCCGGTGCTTTGATCTGCTCATATCCGTCAGCGTCAAAGAAGACAATTTCTCCGGGCCCCAGATATTTTTCAGTCTGGTATCCGAGATTAAAAAACGCCGTGGTTTCAAAAGTTGCGGCATGGGCCCCGTCTTTTTTGCCCAGCACGATGGGAGTTCTGCCCAGTTTGTCCCGGGCCGCGTAAATCCCTTTTTCCGTCAGCAGCAGCATGGAGCAGGAGCCTTCGATGACCTCCTGGGCATGGGCAATGCCGTCTTCAAACGAATCCCCCAGACTGATCAGCATGGCCACCAGTTCGGTGGGATTGATCTGGTTTTCACCGGATTCGGAAAAATTAATTTTCTGTTCAAAAGCCTTTTTTGAAATTTCATCCAGGTTATTGATTTTCCCTACGGTGGCGATGGCAAATGTCCCCAGGTGCGAACCGATAATCAGCGGCTGGGAATCCGTATCGCTGATGACGCCGATGCCCATTTTGCCATGAAGGCCCGGCAGTTCGGACTCCAGCTTTGTCCGGAAATAACTGTTTTCTATGTTTTTAATTGTTTTCCGGATTCCCTCGTTATTTTTAATGGCAATGCCGCCGCGTTTTGTTCCCAGGTGAGAATGGTAATCCGTTCCGTAAAACACGTCATGCGTGCAATCCTGTTTGGATGCACACCCAAAAAATCCACCCATACTAATAAAATCTCCAGTTCTTCATTTAAACTTAAAAAATAATGCGTTTAATTAGTCATAAAACAGATGATCATGCAAAAGAAAAATTATTTATTATCCAAAAAATTGCCGTTTGATTTCAGACTTTAAAAAAAGAACTTGACAGAAATATACACACAAAATATAACTGACCAATCAGTCAGAATAACTGACTGGTCAGTTAGTTTTTAAACCTATTTATTTTGAGAAGGCTGTTTATTTTCCATGTCCAAAAAAGAGAACATATTAAAAGCCGCTACCCTTCTTTTTGCCACCAATGGATTCAAAGACACGTCCATGACGGAAGTGGCCCATATGACCGGCACTGCCAGCGGCACCATTTTTTACCACTTTACCAGCAAGGAAGAGCTGTTTCTATCCGTACTCAGCAGCGTCAAAGACGGCATCTTAGAAGAATTTTCACAATACTTCAGGGACAAAGAATTTGCCAACGGCCTGGAAATGCTCGAAGAATCCGTTTCTTTTTACCTGTATCTGGCCAGCAGCAAAACCGAATGGTTCCTTTTGCTCCACCGCTATTATCCGTATAAACTGGCCAAGGAGAACCCCGCCTGCCGTCGGTTTCTGGAAGATATTTACAACTGTTTTGTGGATATTTTTGAAAAAGCCCTGGCCCAGGGACAGGCCGACGCATCGATTGTGAAACTGTCCCCGCGCAAAACCGCCATGCTGATTCTGTCGACAGTAGACGGTATTGTCCGGTTCAAAAACTGCAACTTATATGATGCCGGCGCACTTTATAATGAACTGATCGCCACCATTCGACGAATGGCGGCCAACCAAAATTAAAAATATAGGTGGTATTTTCAATGATCAAAATGTTTTTTCCATTTATCGAGTGGCTGAAAGACTACAATGTCGAAAAATTGAAAATTGATTCCCTGTCCGGTCTTACGGTCGCTCTGGTCCTGATTCCCCAGTCCATGGCCTATGCCCAGCTGGCGGGCATGCCGGCCTATTACGGCCTGTATGCCTCGTTTCTGCCCCCCATCATTGCTTCTCTGTTCGGCTCCAGTCGTCAGCTGGCCACGGGACCGGTTGCCGTTGTCTCCCTGATGACGGCCGCCTCCTTAGAACCCCTGGCCACCGCCGGCAGCGAAGGGTATATTGCCTACGCCATCCTGCTGGCACTGATGGTGGGGATTTTTCAGCTTTCTCTGGGCGTGCTGCGGCTGGGCGTAGTGGTCAACTTCCTGTCCCATCCGGTGGTCAACGGGTTCACCAACGCGGCCGCCATTATCATCGCATCCTCCCAGCTTTCCAAAATGTTCGGAGTGTACGTGGACAAGGCCGAACATCATTATGAAACCATTTACCGGGTATGTGAGGCGGCCGTTCATTATACGCACTGGCCCACGCTCTTTATGGGGGTTCTGGCTTTCGGTGTCATGTACGGCTTAAAGCGAATCAACCCCCGCATTCCCAATGTTCTTGTTGCCGTGGCCCTGACCACGACCATTTCATGGGCCATCGGTTTTCAGCAGGATAAAATGGTGGATTTGAAAACCATTAAATCGCCCCAAGCCCATGAAATGGCAGCGGGATTTAACCATACAGTGGCCGCCATCCAGGCGGCCACGGAAGAACGCACCCGGTATATGAAATTGCTGGATGAGGCCAAAACCCGTCACGACGAAGTTGCCCGCCTGGAAGCCCAGCATGCCATCAATCTGGCTAACCATAAAATCGACGAGTTAAAAGAAGACGCCCATGTCTTTCGCAAAGGACTCCGGGACATGCAGTTTTTGGCCGACGACACCGGCGCGGAAAAAAACTTTTATCTTAAAGATGATCCGGCATTAAAAGATTCCGCAGACGATCGCATCTGGCGCATCAAGGTCGGCAACACGCTTCTGGATCCGCAGAATCTGAAATTATCCGGCGGCGGCGCCGTTGTCGGCACTGTTCCCAAGGGGCTGCCCGCTTTTTCAATGCCGCAGATCAATCTTAAAATCATGCTGCACCTGTTCCCCTATGCTGCCATTATCTCCCTGCTGGGATTCATGGAAGCCATTTCCATTGCCAAGGCCATGGCCGCCAAGACCGGGCAGCGACTGGATCCCAATCAGGAACTCATCGGACAGGGCCTGGCCAACATTCTGGGCGCGACCAGCAAGAGTTATCCGGTATCCGGTTCTTTTTCCCGGTCCGCGGTCAACCTCCAGGCCGGGGCCATGACCGGCCTTTCCAGCGCCTTTACCTCCCTGGCGGTGGTCATTGTGCTGCTTTTCTTCACCCCCCTGCTCTATCATCTGCCCCAGGCAGTTCTGGCGGCGGTGATCATGATGGCGGTCATCGGCCTGATCAATGTCAGCGGGTTTATCCATGCCTGGAAAGTCCAGTGGTATGACGGGGCCATCTCCATTATCTCATTTATTGCCACACTGGTCTTTGCCCCCCATCTGGACCGGGGCATCATGGTGGGGGTGCTGCTCTCTCTGGGGGTGTTTCTGTACAAAAGCATGCGGCCTACGGTTACTTCCCTTTCCCGCCACGAAGACGATGCCATGCGCGATGCCGTGGTCCACGGTTTACAGCAATGTGAATATATCGATATGGTGCGGTTTGAAGGACCGCTCTTTTTTGCCAATGCCAGCTATCTGGAAGAACAGATCAGTGATCGCATGATGCAGCGGAAAAGCTTAAAGCATATTATTATTGTATGCAACGCCATCAGCGATATCGATGCATCCGGCGAAGAGGTCTTGTCGCTGGTGGTCGAAAATGTCCGGAGCGCCGGCGTGGGTATTTCTTTTACCGGGGTCAATGAATCGGTGATGAAAGTATTTAAACGCACGCACCTCATGGCGCTGATCCGGCCGGAAAATATTTATCCCACAATGGAAAGGGCCATCTGCGCGGTTCACGAACAGGCCCATAAAGACAGCAAGGAAGCATCCTGCCCGTTGACAACGGTCTGTCATATTGCTTAGAATATTTCAACTTCAATAAAAAAGGAAAATATATATGTCCATTATCACTTTTTTCAGCGGGTCATTTTGCAACCAGGAGGCTGTTCTAGATCAACTAAAACAAAAAACCCAATACCGGGTGATCGATGATCCGGCGATCATTGCCGCGGCCAGCCAGGCGTCCGGACTTTCGGAAAAAAAGATTGAGGGCGCATTTTCATCCAAAACATCTATCTTCAACCAGTTCACCCATGAAAAAGAACGCTCCATTGCCCATCTGCGACTGGCGCTGTCGGAAATGCTCAATGCCGACAACCTGATCATTTCCGGGGCATCCGGCCTGCTGATCCCGAACAAAATCAGCCATGCGCTCTGGGTTTGCCTGATTGCGGACCTGAAATCCCGGATCGCAACAGCCCAGCAGCAGAAAAATATTTCGGAAAAAGAAGCCGTCAACCTGATCCGGAAAAATGATGAAAACATGAGCGCCTGGGTGAAAGCCGTGCTGGGACTCGAAGATCCCTGGAATGCGTCACCCTATGATATCATGATCCCGACGGACAAAATGAGCGTGGCCGAATCCGTGCAGCTCATTTCACAGCATGCGGCATCCGATGTGGTGCAGGCAACAGATGCGTCGAAACAGGCCATATCGGATTTTCAGCTGGCCGCCAAAGCCGGGGCCGCCCTGGCCAATGCGGGCCATGATGTGCAAACCGATGCCAAAAACGGCACCGTGACAATTACCATCAACAAGCATGTCTTAATGCTTTCCCGGCTGGAAGATGAGCTGAAGCAGATTGCGGAAAAAGTGCCCGGTGTAAAAGGCGTTGAAACCACGGTGGGAGAAAATTTCTATAAGCCGGACATCTACCGGAAATATGATTTTCAGATGCCGTCCAAAGTCCTTCTGGTAGACGATGAACGGGAATTTGTCCAGACCCTTTCCGAACGCCTGCTGATGCGGGATATGGGATCTGCCGTGGCTTATGACGGCGAATCCGCCCTGACCATGGTGGATGAGGAAGAACCGGAAGTCATGATTCTGGATTTGAAAATGCCGGGCATCGACGGCATTGAAGTGCTGCGCAAAGTCAAAGCCACCCGCCCGGATATTGAAGTCATTATCCTGACCGGCCACGGTTCTGAAGCGGATCGGAAGGTCTGCATGGACCTTGGGGCCTTTGACTATCTCTACAAACCCGTAGATATTGATCTGCTGAGCAAAACCTTAAAAGCGGCCAATGAAAAAGTTCAGAAGCAAAAAACAAAAAAAGCCGATTAGCGAAAAATGAAAAAACTGCTGAAGCTTTTTAATCCCAACTTTTTGTGGGGCGGCAGCTCCGGAAAAGGCCCCAAACACCGGCATATGTTCAATTACAGCCGGCTATGGCGGTCAGCCGTAATGCTGACGGCGCTGTCCGCCATTCTGCCGCTGCTGGCCATTTCCTGGCTGGATTACAACATCACCCTGAAAGCGGTGAAGTCCGAAACCCTTTCCCGGACTTCCCGCACCGTATCCAATACCAAAAGAACCATATCCGCTTTTCTGGAGGAACGAAAATCCGTCCTCGACTTTATTGTTCATGACAATCATTATACGGATTTAATTAACCCGGAACGCCTGGCCGTTATCCTGGAAAATCTCCGGAAATCCTTCGGCGGCATCAGCGATATCGGGGTCATTAACGCCAATGGTCAGCAGGTGGCCTATATTGGCCCCTATGAGCTTGAAGGGAAAAATTACAGGGACCAGGCCTGGTTCAAGGAAGTGGTGGAAAGAGGCATTTATATCAGCGAGGTGTTTTTAGGCTTTCGCAATGACCCCCACCTGGTCATTGCCATCAGCTATGAATTTCCGGACGGCACCTTTTATATCCTGCGGACATCCATTGACACGGATCGTTTGAATGAACAGCTGTCCAATCTTGAGCTGGGCGCCCAGGGGCATGCTTTTATTATCAATACCGCCGGTATTTTACAGACCCCGTCACACCACCATGAAGAAACGTTTGAAAAAATCGCCATCCCGGTTCCGGAGTATTCGCCCACAACCGAAGCCTTTGAATACCATGACCCCTATGGTGAGTCCTATATAATAGGATATGCTTACATCCCGGGCACGCCGTTTATTCTGATGATCGCCAAAAACAAAAATGAAATCATGAAGTCCTGGAACAAGACGCGCTTTGAGATTTTAATTTTTCTGTCCATCGGGATCATCATTGTCATGATCGGCGTGATCGGTTTTGCGACATTTTTCGTCAACAACATCTATATTGCCGATCAACGGCGCATCAAGACCCTGCATCAGGTGGAATATGCCAACAAGCTGGCATCCATCGGCCGCCTGGCCGCCGGGGTGGCCCATGAAATCAACAATCCCCTGGCCATCATCAATGAAAAATCCGGTCTGATCAAAGATATTTTTCAATTCAGCGATCAGTATGCCAGAGACGACAAACTGATCGGCCTGGTTGATTCCATTCATAATTCCGTTGCCCGCTGCGGTGCCATCACCAAACAGCTGTTGAGCTTTGCCCGGCACATGGATTTTTCGTTGCAGCCGGTGAACCTGAAAAAAGTGATTGAGGAAGTCATCGGGTTTCTGGGCAGAGAAGCCGAATACCGCAATATTAAAATTTCCATTAATGTGTCGGATGATATCCCGCAATTTGAAAGCGACCGGGGCAAGCTGCAGCAGATTTTTCTTAACCTGGTCAACAATTCCTTTGCCGCCATGTCCGACGGCGGGAACCTGACTATTTCCGCGGTCCCGATAAAAGACAAACGCATCCGGATTTCGATCGAAGACACCGGCTGCGGGATTTCGGAAAAAGATTTGAAGCAGATTTTTGAACCCTTTTTCTCAACCCGCACCAAAGTGGGCGGCACGGGTCTGGGGCTTTCAATCACCTATTCCCTGGTCCAGGAAATCGGCGGCACCATCGATGTAAGCAGCACAATCAATGTGGGGACCCGCTTTATTATTACCCTGCCGTTAAATCCCGAAAAAATTAAGGAGAAAATAAATGCGATTACTCCTCGTTGACGATGAAAAAGAATTTGTGGAAACCCTGGCCGAACGCCTTTCTTTAAGGGGGTTTGATGCGGACTGGGCGACCAGTGCCAAAAATGCGGAAAAATTCATCGACAGCCGGCATTATGACCTGGTCCTGCTGGATGTTAAAATGCCGAAAGTGGGCGGCCGGGAATTAAAAAAAATTATCGAAAAAAAACTGCCCGGCATTAAAACCATTTACCTGACCGGCCACGGATCCGAAGAAGACTATCATGCCGGCAGCGCCGAAGCGGAATACTACCTGATGAAACCGATCAATATCAATGAGCTGATTGCCAAAATCAACGACGCCCTGGGAAAGGAGGCCCAATCATGACCCATCCGCTTGATCCCATCGGCGAGGCCGGGCTCCGGTTTTATTCCAAAGTGTCTGCCTCGATTTCTCATGAAATAAGAAATTCCCTGGCCGTCATCAATGAAAGCGCGGGCTATCTCGAAGACGTCACCCGCATGGCCAAAAAAGGGGGGAATGTCGACATGAACCGGCTGGAAACTTTGGCCGGCAGCATGTTAAAGCAGGTGCAGCGGGCCAACACCATTGTTAAAAACATGAATCGCCTGGCCCACAGTTTAGATGACCCGGCCGCCCGGACGGATCTGAACACGCTGCTTGAACTGATGCTGCATCTGTCTGAGCGCACCACCGTCACCCGTGGGGTTAAAGTGTCGGCCGCATTTTCAGAACCACCCGTCATCATCACCACCCACCCGTTTTTTGTGGAAAACCTGATCTGGCTGATTCTGGATTTTGCCATGGATATCTCCGGGGATGAAAAAACCATTGAACTCCAGCCGGTCAAAACAGCATCCGGCGCAAAAATTAATTTTGCGGGACTTGATCAATTAACACAAAACGCATTTGAAAATTTTCAGACAGAACCGGTCACGCTGATGCTTTGTGCCTTAAAAAGCACATTGCAACCGGATGAAAAGAAGGGTATGATTACGTTGAATCTGCCCGAAAATATCTCACAGCCGGCCCAATAAAGCCGGCGGACCAACAATACCTGTAAATACCTATAAATAAGGGGGCCTATCATGACTGACAAAGTTTTAATCGTAGACGACGAACAGGATTTCTTAAACATTATTTCTGATCGTCTGACAGCTCGCGACATGAATGTTACGACTGCCGCTTCCGCCAAAGACGCGCTGGAACAGATTGACAAAGAATCCTATGATGCCGTGGTCCTGGATCTGATGATGCCGGAAATGGACGGACTGGAAACCCTCAAGATCATGAAAGAAAAAAATCCGGATCTTCAGGTCATTTTACTGACCGGTCATGCCACCGTGGAAAAAGGAATCGAGGCCATGAAACTCGGGGCCATGGATCTGCTTGAAAAACCGGCGGACCTGTCCACCATCGTAGAACGGATCAAACACGCCAAAGCGGAAAAAATTATCCTGGTGGAAAAAAAGAGCGAAGAGCGCATTCGGGATATCCTTACCCGAAAAGGCTGGTAATGCGTCGTGTTGAGATCATAAAAAAAATGTAAAATCAGCGGACACTCTGTAAAAAAACCCGGCATCCGTAAAGAAAAAAGCGGCCACCTTAAAGGTGGCCGCTTTCTTTTTTATGTCATTTCAAATTGTTACAAATAATCGCCCCCCTCCTTTGTTATGGCATGAGCGTTGCAGTTAAACTGGGCAATTGCCAGTAAATAATAAAAAAAGGAGAATGCCATGAAAACCAAAAAGAATATCGTTATAATGATTTTCAGCTGGGTCATATTTTTTACTGCCGCAGCACCTTTTGCTGCCGCGGCATCCCAGCCGCTGGAATTTGCCTGCTCGGCGCAGGTTTATGAAGCCCTCGGGGAGAAAGTGATTGCCGCGTTCACCGCTGAAACCGGCATTAAAGTAAATCTTTACGTCAGTTCATCGCAAACCGCCATCAGCCGCGTGGAAAACAATTTTGCGGAGTTGGCAACCTCGACGACCCGCCTTTATCGGCAGCACAGTGATTACGGATACACTGAGATTCTGTTTGCCAGAGATCCGATGGTGGTGTTCACCAATTCGGACAATGGGGTGACCTCTTTGACCAAATCGGAAATCCAGAGCATCTTTACCGGAGATGTCAGTAACTGGAAAGACTTCGGAGGAACAGACCAGCTCATTGTGACCATTATTCCGAGCAAGCAGACAGGTTCATATAAGAACTTCAAAACCCTGTTCATGGATGGAAGAGATATCAGCTATGACTTCATGGCTTATAAATCCAGCATGGTGATCGAAGCAGCCCGTCGAATGCCCTATATGATTTCATTCATCACCCGGGCTGCGGTGGCAAATGATCCGAAAATCAAAATACTCAGCGTAGACGGCGCGTCCCCGGCCAGTTCCGGTTATCCGTACTTTGAAACCTTTTCTTTCGTCACAAAAGGCGAGCCGGCCGGCGCGGCCAAAAAATTCATTGATTTTATCATGACCGGTAAAGGCCGGGCCATGCTGGAAAACAAGGGTCTCGAAATGATTGACGGCAAGTAACCCGCAGTAAATGAAAACAGCCCGGTTTTTCTCCGGTATATTAAAACAAACAGGCGGGGACGGCCATGAGTGCCATCCCCGCTCTTGATTTCAGATCGAACAAAACTGTTTTCTCTACGATGGCGGCGGCCGAAAGAATGATCAAGGCAAAATTTCTTTTAAACGATTCTGCCAGATTTAATTAAACTTACCGGCTGATTTGATCAGATACCGATTGCGCGGCATAAGGTAAAAGCACTTGATTTTTAAAACAAACCGCTAGATATTGAAATAGTTTCTTATAGCTGACCTAAAACACATCAAAAGAACGGCCGGGGGCGGTAAACGCTCTGCGTAGGTTTTAAACGGGAGAATCGATCATGGCACGGTGGCGGTCACCGGGAATTTCAACCCGAATTTTTATCAATCTTTTCATGCTGTTATGCGCAACATTTGCCATCGGCCTGACGTCCATATGGTATTCGGTTCAATTCAACGCCATGCTGAACCAGGTCATTGAAAAAGACATGGAAGCCTTGCAGGCGTCCCGTGAAATGGAAACCGAACTGGCCAGCCAGAAAGGATTTGTGACCTATTATTTTTTAGACGGTGATCCGAAATGGCTCAATGAGCTGTCGGTTCACCGCAGGTCTTTTATGAAATGGTTTCAGCAGGCGGTTGAAGTCGATCAAAATCCGGAACACCGAATTTTACTGGAACAGATTCATGAAACTTATAAACGGTATATAGCAGACAAGGACAAAGTCATTGCGTTATACCAGACCGGTGACCGGAAAGCCGGCGAGGCCCTTCACTGGAAAGTGCGGGAAAAATTTTTCGAACTCAATGATATTTGCCTCCGGTATAAGCAGGCCAATGAATTAAATATGCAGCAAGTGCGGGACGAAAGTCACTCCCGGCTTCAACGGATTTCGGTTGTGGTCGTTATTTTTATGTCCACGGCCCTTGTCCTGGGAGTTCTGCTGGTATTTTTCATGTTCACTCAGGTGTTGATTCCCATTCGACAGCTGTCCCAAAAAACAGCCATGGATGATGAAATCAACAGTTCCGGCAATGAGGTCCGTGTGCTGAGCAATCACGTTCGCGGTCTTATGGAAAATATGGACCGGGCCCGTTCGGAACTGGAGCAAAGCCAGGCCATGCTGGTAAATTCGGAAAAAATGGCGCTGGTGGGCAAGCTGGCCACCGAAGTGGCCCACAGCATACGAAATCCCATGACATCCATCAACATGCGGCTCTTCTCCCTGAAACGGAACCTGGAGTTAACGGATTTTCAGAAGGAAGACTTTGAAGTGGTGTCTGCGGAGATGCGGCGGCTGGATAATATTGTAAGCAACTTTCTGGAATTTTCCAAACCCCATAAACTGAAAAAGCAGCAGATAAATATTTCCCGGGTAATCGACATGACCCTGGATTTGCTCTGCTACCGCCTGGAACTGCATTCCGTATCCGTTGTCCGAAAACAAAGTGCCGACCTGCCGCCCATAGAAGCGGATCCGGAACTGCTCAAAGAAGTGTTTGTAAATCTGATGGTCAACGCCTGTGAGGCCATGGAGGACGGGGGCGAGATTGTCATTCGCGAAGAAGCGGCGTTTGTTGAAAATATCGGATGGGCGGTCCTTGTCAAGGTTTCGGACAACGGACCGGGGATGTCCGAAGAAGTCAGGACGAGAGTACTGGAACCTTTTGAAACCACCAAAGCCAACGGCACGGGCCTGGGGCTTTTTATCGCGGTCCGGATTGTGGAAGAGCATGGCGGAACACTGGAACTGCATTCAAAAGAGGACGAAGGAACCACATTTATAATGACGTTTCCGGCGGCCGGGGGGCAATAAAAATGAGTTCAATTTTAATCGTGGATGACGACGACCAGCTGCGCATCAGCTTTGCCAAGCTGTTGAAGGAAGAAGGCTATGATATCCGGACCGCCCCGACGGGAGAAGCGGGAATTGAGGAAGTCCGGGCAAAGGTCCCGGATCTCATGATCATGGATATCCGCCTGCCGGGCATAAACGGGCTGGAGGCATTCGCCCAGATCCGCGGCATTGATTCCACCCTGCCGGTGATCATCATGACCGCTTTCGGCACCACGGATACCGCTATCGAAGCGACAAAACTCGGGGCCTTTGATTATATTTTAAAGCCTTTTGATATTCCGGCAATGCTCAATCTCATCAAGCA
Organism: Desulfobacteraceae bacterium; assembly: GCA_011390415.1. Lineage (GTDB taxonomy): Bacteria > Desulfobacterota > Desulfobacteria > Desulfobacterales > Desulfosalsimonadaceae > SURF-3. The sequence goes on along the minus strand of JAABSL010000011.1, from coordinate 20,231 downwards.
GGCCCTGGAAGCCGGCCGGCTCATGCGATCGCGGGTCAAGCTGAACGTTGCCCCGGACACCGCGACGCCGGATGCCATCATCGGACGCAGTGATGTGATGCAGGAAGTCTATAAATCCATCGGACGGGTGGCGCCGACAGATGCAACGGTACTGATTCGCGGGGAATCGGGAACCGGCAAGGAACTGGTCGCAAGGGCCATTTACCAGCACAGCCGAAGGGCGGATAAAGCCTTTCTGGTGATCAACTGCGTGGCGATTCCGGAAACACTTCTTGAAAGCGAGTTGTTTGGTTATGAAAAAGGCGCATTTACCGGGGCGGCCAACCGGAAGGTGGGAAAAATCGAGCAGGCCAGCGGCGGCACGATTTTTTTAGATGAAATCGGGGACATGCCCATGTCCATCCAGGCCAAAATCCTGCGGCTGATTCAGGAAAGAAGCATTGAACGGCTGGGCGGCGCTCGGCCCATTACTGTGGATGTACGCATCATCGCCGCCACCAACCGGAATCTTGAAAAACTCATGGAACAGGACTGCTTCAGAGAGGATCTGTATTACCGCCTGAAAGTCGTAAGTATCACCCTCCCCCGGCTCCGGGAACGCAAAGAAGATATCCCGTTGCTGTGCGAATATTTCCTGTCTCTGTTTTCAAAAGAAATGCATATTGACAATCCCGGAATGACGGAAGAAGCCAAAAATCTGATCGAACAACATGCATGGCCCGGCAATGTCAGGGAACTGGGCAACTCCATCAAAAAAGCCCTGATTTTTTCCAGCGGCTATCCCATCCGGCCGGCAGACGTTTCCCATGCCATATCCGGAACCGATGAACAAAAGAAAGCCCCTTCAGATGCCTCCATTGAAACGGCGGCCCGGCAGTGGGTCCGCGAAATGCTGACAGGCCGGATCGAAGAGGATGCATTCGGACATCTCATGGATCGTTTCGGCAGCATCGTTATCGGCGAAGCTTTAGCCCTCAATGACGGCAACCGCAGCCGGGCCGCTAAAATGCTCGGCATGTCGCGACCCACCCTCCAGTCCAGAATCGAAAAATACGATCTGGTCTTTGAAACGTCCGTCAAAAAATCAAACCATAATGGTTTTTGAAATTCTGCCACGATAAACCGGTTTTTACTCATCCTTCCCGTACCTGCCGGGCACGGTTTCTTTTTTAGGCCTTGATTGTCGTTTCGACCACCGCCTCTGTAGGGGCGTATGGCATACGCCCTTTTGTGGTCGAACCGGGACAGGCGAATGCCTTCTATGGGCGAATGCCATTCGCCCCTGCGGCCGAAACGATAGTCAAACCCCTTTTTTACATCCTGTAAAAAAAATCGGCATTTCACCCGACACCACTCCCTCCAGATATTATTTAAAATAAAATTATCTTCATTTATTTCAATTTGTTAATTGTTTAAACCCGCCGTGCTGCGGGCTTGGCACATTGCTTGCTAAATTATGGATAGTTTTCAATCAAAACAGGGAGAGCACCTTATGAACAACCCTTTATTAATCCTGATTGCGGACCCGAATCCATTTGTCCGTTCTTTTCTGGCCAGGGAATTGTCCGCACAGGGATATTCGACCGTGGAAGCCGGCAGCGGCAAAGAGATTTTAGCGCAGCTTTACCTGAAGACGCTGCCGGATCTGCTTGTCATGGAACTTGACTTTCCGGTGAGTGTCGGCCTGATGGTGCTGGAAAAAGTCCAGAATCTTGTGCCGACCGTTCCGCAAATCATCTATACCCATTTCACCGAATACGAAAATCATCCATCCGTCAGAAAGGCAGATGATTTTATAGAAAAAAACGAGGACCCGTCGGATCTTCTGCACAGCATCTCTGAAGTGACCCGCATGTATAAGGCGAATACGTTGCGGATGAAAGATTGATGCTTTGTGAGGGGTATACCTCTAGCAGTAAATGCATTTTTGCAAAGGAAGATTTCAATGAAAATGACCGGCCAAAAAAAAGAAAAACCGGTAAAATACTCACGCATCCGGCGAATCATACTTTCCCGGATCCTTGTTGCGCCGTTTATCATCCTGCTTATGGTTTGCGGCGTACTGGTCTATTATTTTGCCGCCACGCTCCATTCGCGGGTAACGGGCGAAATGATCCGGATCGTCGATGATCACCGGAACATGATTGACCAGTTCCTGTCAGAACGAACAGAAGATCTGAAATTTATTGTCAACACCACCCCTTATGAATCCATCTGCCGGGAGCACCGCCTGGCGGAAATTCTTGAAATGCTCCAAAAAGGATCACCCGCGTTCCTGGATCTGGGCGTGTTTGATCACTCCGGCAACCATATTGCCTACCAGGGGCCCTATGATCTGGAAGGCAAAAATTATCAGCAGGCGGTCTGGTTTCAAGCGGTCAAGGAAAAGCCCGTATATATATCCGATGTATTCCTGGGATACCGGAACACGCCGCATTTTGTCATTGCCGTGAGAAAGGAGCAAAACGGCGTCTTCTGGTATCTGCGCGCCACCATTGACACCTATTATTTCAACAACCTGGTGGAAAACATCCGGGTGGGAGAAACAGGGGAAGCCTATCTGATCAACAAAGAAGGCGTGTTTCAGACAAAACAGCGCTCCGGCGGAAAACTGATGGAAACCGACCCTGATTTTTCAAAGACCAACCTCCCCGGCGGCCGGATTGTTACCTATTCAACAACCGATTATCAAACCAATAAATATCAATATGCCATTGGCCGGCTTCACCAGACCGACTGGCAGCTGGTGGTCCGGCAGGAGTATATGGATGCCGCAGCCCCCTTAATAAGGGCAGTGATGGTGGCCATCGGGCTTATTTTTATCGGCGGTGCCGTGGTGGTGGTGATTGCGTTTTTCCTGGCCTCCAATGTGGCCCACCGACTCTCTCTCGCGGATGTTGAAAAACGGGAGATGACCCATCAGCTGATCATGGCCGGTAAACTGGCCGAAGTGGGCGAAATGAGTTCCGGCATCGCCCATGAGATCAACAATCCCCTTCAGGTGATGAAGGCCGAAGTGACGCTGATTGACGACCTGTTCAAGGATATAGCCCCCCAAAGCGATACGGATAGTGAAAACATTGAAATGATAAAGGATTCCGTGAACCAGATCGGGATTCAGATTGACCGGTGCCGGAAAATCACCCAGGGACTGCTGAAATTTGCGCGCAAATCTGATCCGGTGATCAAAAAAATCAACCCCGAAGAACTGATTACAGAGACGGTGGACATGGTGGCGCATCAGGCCATGCTCGAGGGAATCCCTATAGAAACTGAAATCGCACCCAATCTGCCGGAAATAGAAAGTGACCCGTCTCAGCTTCAGCAGGTATTTCTCAACCTCCTGAACAATGCTGTTTATGCAGTCAGAGAATCGCAAAAACCGGAGGTGCGCGTTATCGCGGACATGGCAGACAAATGGATCCGGATCAGGGTGGCTGATAACGGGTGGGGAATTTCCGAAGATCACCTGGAAAAAATTTTTCTGCCGTTTTTTACCACAAAACCCGTGGGCAGCGGCACCGGTCTGGGACTTTCCACCTGTTTCGGAATTATTGAAAACCTGGGCGGAAAAATTGACGTTGAAAGTGACGTCGGTACGGGAACCACGTTCACTGTTTTACTGCCCAAAGGCTGATTCATGGCCTTGTATGAACACAAATTAAACCCAACACTGCATATTCAATGACGGAGGAAAATATCATGAGCAGCGCTCAACTATTGATCGTTGATGACGAAGAACGATTTCTGAAAACAACCACCACGGTAATGAAAAAACGGGGGATTACGCCCCAAACTGCATCAAACGGAGAAGACGCTTTGCGCATCATTGAAAAAACACCTGTGGACGTCGTTGTTCTGGACATCAAGATGCCCGGCATGGACGGGATAGAAACCCTTCGGCGGATTAAGGAACTTGACCCGCTGGTTGAGGTCATCATGCTCACCGGTCACGGCTCCTTCGACCTGGCGGTCACCGGCATGCGCCTGGGGGCTTTTGATTATGTCATGAAGCCCTGCGATATCCCGGAACTGATGGAAAAAGTGGAAGACGCATACGCCAAGAAGCAGGCAATGGCAGAAAGAAAGCGGTCAAACGGTGAGAACGGAACAACGCCTCGCGCCATGGCGGTTTTTGATGCCCAGGATGCAGCGACTAACAATGAAAAAGAATGATCCCGGCATTCCGGGGATTTTTAAAAAAATATTCATTTTTGAACCAATCGGAAAGGAGACGTTATATGGCCGTGCATAAACAAAAAGAAAAAGAAAAAGCCAGAGGGTATGACAAATATGTCGACTGGAAAATTTTTATCATTCCGGTGGTGCTGTTTGCCGCACTGCTGGCCATGCCCACACCCTATGGCATGAAAGACGTGGGAATGGAGTATAACGTGGGTCCCAAGGCGGTAAAAAACTATTTTTCCAACGCTCTTTTCGGCGTGGAAAGCAATGTGGCGGAGCAGTGGCAGCTGATCACCGTCCAGGTGATGGAACAGAACATGGGGATGGGCGCGTTTACAAAAAAACGGTTTTTGAGCCGGGATCTCAAATGGTGCGGTAAATACGGCATTGAAGCCGACGCCAAAAATCTGGAAAAGGCAAAAGCGTATATCGAGGCCTCGGTTCCGGATGAAAAATTTACTTCACTGATGAAGGCGGGATTTGAGCTGCGAAGAGAAGGGCTAAAATATGAAGAATTAGGTGAAAAGGACCGGGCAATGGCGGACAAAGGGGCGTGGCAGGTCAAGGTGGCCATCGCCATGATGGTGTTTGTCGTGCTCTGTTTTCTGACCGAATGCATCCCCCTGCCCGGCGTGGCATTCTGTATCGGCCTGATCCTGGTGTTTACCGGCGTGGTCTCCCGAAGCGATGTGGCCGGGCTTTACTGGGATGACGCGGTCTGGTTTATCATGGGCAGCCTTATGTTTGCGGCCGCATTTGTTAAAACCGGCGTGGACAAGCGGGTCTGCCTTGCGATGTTCCGAAAGCTGGCCAAACCGAACGTCAAATGGATTACCCTGATATTTTTTCTCATCATCTCTCCGCTGGCCGCCTTTATTTCAGACCATGCCCTGGCCGCCATGTTCCTTCCCATCGGTATTCTCATGTACCAGAACAGCCTGACAAAAGAAATTCCGGAAGATCCGGAACTGGGCAAGATGCTGATGATCGCCATTGCCATGGCGTGCAATATCGGCGGCCCCGGGGCTCCCTCCGGCGGCGCCCGCAACGTGATCATGATGACCTATTTAAACGACATGTTCGGGCTGGATATCGGATATTTTCAGTGGGTGTCTTATTGCTTTCCGTTTCTGGTGATCATGATTCCGGTGACCTGGTTTCTGGTCAACTGGCGGTTCAAGCCCCGGATTCTTTCCCTGGCCCCGGCCATGGACCAATTGAAAAATGAAATCAGCCGCATGGGCGGGTGGAATCGCCAGCAAATCTGGGCCCTGATTATTTTTGTCATCATGGTCTTCGGCTGGTTTACGGAAAAATCCTTTTACCAGATGGGCATTATACCCATCCGCCTGGGCATCGGTGTCATTGCCGTGGCCGGTGCGGTGGCGTACCTGTTGGCCGGTGTGGTGAACTGGCGGGATTACCAGGAAAAAGTCGACTGGGGCGTTGTCTGGCTCTATGCGGGCGCCATTATTTTCGGACGGATTCTGGACCAGAGCGGAGCGGCTTACTGGATTGCCCGCAGCGTGATTGACACCATCGCGCCCCTGGGACTGGATTCCGGACTTCCGCTGATGGCCGTTTCCAATGGCCTGACCGGTGTTATGACCAACCTCATGGCCGACGGCCCGGCTGCGGCCGCTGTCGGCCCCATCGCCCTGAACATGGCGGGCCTGGTGCATCCGGGGTCTACCTATCTTCCCTTTATGGCCATGTCCACGGCGGTTGCATCTTCCTTTGCCTACTGCCTGATCATCGGCACACCGCCGAACGCCATTGTCTATGCGTCCGGGTATCTGGAACCCAAGGATTACCTGCGGGTGGGCATTCCCCTCTGGTTCTGCGCAAATATCCTGCTGGTGCTGATAACGGGATTTTACTGGGCCGTCCGGGGATTCGGCGATCTGCCGGTTTTCTAATAAACTTAACGAGAACAGATCAGGGAGATTTAAACATGAATGATGAATATCGAAATACCGAAAAAAAGAGAAAGCCAAACCGCACCGTGCATTACGAAGACGGCAGGTTCTATTTTACCAAAGAAACGGAGCGGGCGTTTTATTTTGTCCTGACGATCATCATGCTGGTGAGCGGAATTTTATACAAAACAGGAATTTTATAAAATGGACGCAACAATTCATCCAAACGGGCGGTTTTCTGTCCGATATTATTTTGTCGCCCTGTCAAAAATCCTGGGGACCCCGAATTCTTTTTTCAAAGAATTATCAGACGCCACCGGTTTTAAACAATCCATGGGATTTCTTCTGGTGTCGGCGATTTTTTCCACCACCGCACTGCTGCTGACTCAGCCTCTGGAAAATCCGCTGCTGACCGGGGGCATCTACTTTGTCAATGCCGTGGGTATGACGGTGATCGCCGCCGGTCTGGGATATATGATGGTCACCATGTTTGCGGGACCCAAGGTATCGTTTCGCCGGATTTTCGGTGTATATGCCTTTGCTTCGGGCGTTGCGCTCCTGGCCTCATGGATTCCCCTGTTCGTCTGGATTACCGAGCCCTGGAAATGGATTCTGATCGGCATGGGGCTGGCAAAATACTGCGGTTTGGGGTGGCGGTTTTCCATTTTTGTGATTCTGATTTCAATTACCGTCATCAGCCTGTTTTTCTGGTCACTTTTACCGGTAATGTCATCAAACATGTAAGAAAAATAAAACATAGACAAGCAAGCGCTAAATAAAAAGGGAGACACACAACTATGGATAAAAAAATAAAAGTATTGATGGTGGATGACGAGGCCCAGTTCAGAACAACCACGAACAGAATTCTGACCCGCCGCGGCTTTGATACCATTATGGCGGAAAGCGGAGAGCAAGCCCTTGAACAGTTGGCTGAAAATCCCGATGTCATTATCCTGGATATAAAAATGCCCGGCATGGATGGTCACCAGACCCTGGCAGAAATCAGAAAAACGCATCCGGATCTTCCGGTGATCATGCTTACCGGTCACGGTGATCTTAAATCCGCCCGCCAGGCCAGGGGGCAAGGCGCTTTTGACTACCTGTCAAAGCCCTGCGATATTGATGTACTGACAGGAAAAATAAAAGACGCGGTGTATAAAAAGACAGCGTCCCATACGGAAGTAGAAAAGTCCGTTGCCGGCGTCATGGTCCCCATCAGTGAATACACGACACTGCCCGAAGACGCCAAAATCAAGGATGCCATCTTTGCATTAAAACAATCATTTTACTCCAAAATGGCCACCTCCATGATTATGGAAACCGGCCACCGTTCGGTTCTGGTGATGAATAATCAGAATAAATGTTCCGGGCTGGTTGAAATTATCGACCTCATGGACATGATCATGCCGGCGTATCTTTCCGCACCCAAGCCGTCCCTTGCGGATACGATCCAGTACTCCCCCATGTTCTGGAAAGGGATGTTCACCACGGAAATCAAAAAGAAATCCGCTCTGCCGATCACCGAGGTCATGTCTGCCGCCCCGTATGCCATAGACGGCAACGCCTCTCTCATGGAAGCCTGCTATATGATGCTGCAGCATAAGGTGCGGCGGCTGGTGGTGATGGAGGGCGGTAAAATAGCCGGGGTTATTCGCGAACAGGATCTGTTTTTTGAAATGGAAAAAATTCTAACGGACTGAATTGCGTATTTTACAGATTGTCAGGTTTTCCATCATGAAAAGGGAACATACCTTTTCGGTTGCCGGTGAAAGAATAAATTTAACTATTTAATCAACAAGTTAAAACAACTCCACCAAAGACGGTATATGGCATTCTTGTTGCACTGTTAAGATTGCATGATGGCAGAACGTGCGGCCTCCGAAAACCTTAAACGTATGGAGGGGAAAAATGGAAAAACAGAAAAAATTACTCGTGCTGATTGACGGCTCCAGCCGTTCCCGGCAGACATTGGCGTATCTGGGCCGGCTTGCGCCGTTTAAAAATTTCAGGATTGTCCTGTTTAATGTCTTCAGCGGCATACCGGAGTGCTATTATGACCTGGAAAAAACGCCTCAGTATCATCATGTCATGAGCCAGATGAATGCCTGGGAAAGCAGCCAGAAAAAAGAAATTGAGGCTTTTTTTGATAACGCCCGGAAAACGCTTGTCGATGCGGGCTATCGCCAGGATTCGGTGGAAATCAAAATTCAGAAGCGTAAAACCGGTATTGCCCGGGATATCCTGGCTGAAGCCGAACAAGGAAATTATACGGCCGTGGTGATGCGCCGCCGGGGGAAAACCAGACTGGAAAGTATTGTGGTGGGCAGTGTTGCCAACAAACTGTTCGGCAAGCTGACCTGTTGTCCCTTGATTATTGCCGGCCAGCGAAAAACCAATGACAAGCTGCTGATTGCCATTGACGGATCTCCGTCTTCAATGAAGGCCATTGATTTTGTCGCTGAAAATGTCAGGGGGCACGGATATGGAATCGGTCTGATCCATGTAATTCGCGGATTCGGCAGCCTGGTCCCGGATAATCCCGAATTTATGATGCCCGCGGAAAATGTCAAACTGGCCCAGGAGGAAATGATGCGATTGTTTGGCGACATCAAGGAAAAGCTCATCCTTGCCGGATTTGATGAACAGCGAATTGAAGAAAAAATCATTACCGGCATCCACAGCCGGGCCGGCGCCATTGTTGAAGAAGCGGCGGCCGGAGATTATGGTACCATCGTGGTGGGCCGGAAAGGCCTTTCACGGGTCCAGGAATTTTTCATGGGCCGGGTCAGCAACAAGGTGATTCACGCAGGCAGAGAATTTACCGTGTGGATGGTTTAAGGGAGAAGGTGGAAGGTGGAAGGTGAGAGGCTAAAGCCTCAAGATGATTTGTCTGTCAACTGTTTTTACAGGATTTAACCATGAGTGTTTTCAACCTGAATCGTCTATTTGCACCGGAATCCGTTGCGGTCATCGGTGCCAGCGAAAAAGCCGGCAGTGTCGGCGCCGCGGTCATGCAGAATCTTATTGCCGGCGGTTTCCGCGGAGACATTTATCCGGTGCACCCCCGTTACCGGTCAGTATACCGCCGCAAGGCCTGCGCCTCAATCCGCAAACTGGATATTCGTCCGGATCTGGCAGTAATTGTCACCCCGATATCCACAGTGCCGGAAATCATTAAAGACTGCGTTGCCGCGGAATGCGGCGGCGCGGTTATTATTTCCGCCGGCGGAAAGGAAACCGGCGAAACCGGCGCCGCCATTGAAGCCCGGATAAAAGAGGCCGCATCCGGATCATCCCTGCGGATTGTGGGACCGAATTGTCTGGGCATCATGTGCGCCGGGTCCCATCTGAACGCGAGCTTTGCCGGTCCGATGCCCAAATCCGGAAATATGGCGTTTATCTCCCAGAGCGGCGCTATCTGTACGGCCATTCTGGATTTTGCCAAAAAAGAGCATATGGGGTTCAGTCATTTTGTCAGCCTGGGTTCCATGCTGGATGCGGATTTCGGTGATGTGATTGATTTTCTCGGCAATGATCCGGAAGTACAAAGCATTGTGATGTATGTGGAGAATCTGACCCGGCACCGGAATTTCATGAGCGCGGCACGGGCAGTTTCCCGGGTCAAACCCATTATTGCGTTCAAGGCCGGCCGGTCCACAGCCGGGGCACGGGCTGCCGCTTCCCATACCGGGGCCATGGCCGGCGAAGACGATGTGTATAATGCCGCTTTTAAGCGGGCCGGCATCGTGCGGGTGAAAACTTTTGAAGAGCTGTTCGACTGCGCGGAATTTATCGCCAAGCAACCCCGGCCCGTGGGCAATGGCATTGCCATTGTGACCAATTCCGGGGGCCCCGGGGTGATGGCAACGGACGCGCTCTCCGATTACGGCGTGGAGCCGGTGACATTGAAACCGGAAACCCTCCGGCAGCTGAATGCCGTTCTGCCGACCTGCTGGAGCGGCGCCAATCCGGTGGATATTCTGGGGGATGCCTCTGCCGAACGTTACCAAAAAGCCGTTGATATCCTTTTACAGGACAACTCCATCAACGGCCTGCTGATCATGTTCGCCCCCCAGTCCCTCACGGACCCGTCCATGGTGGCTGAACGACTGGCCGGCAGCCTGATCAACCGCCGGATACCGGTCATTACCGCATGGATGGGCGGGACAGAAGCTGAAAAAGGACGGCAAATCTTCAACCGGGCCGGTATCAGCACGTTTGACACCCCGGAAAGGGCGGTGCGGGCGTTTATGGATCTTTATAAATACTGGCAAAACAACCAGATGCTCCAGGAAGTGCCCCCGACCCTTCCCAAAAAACTGGATTTCGACAGAGATACGGCCGGCGCCCTGGTCGAAAAAGGATTGAGCCGTTCCTCCGGCCTGCTCACCGAGATCGAATCCAAAAAGCTCCTTTCATCCTATGGCATTCCCGTCAATTACCCGGAAATTGCATCGGACGCCGAACACGCCGTGGATCTGGCCCAAAAAATCGGATTCCCCGTTGTTTTAAAAATTCATTCGCCGGAAATAACCCACAAAACCGATGTGGGCGGCGTTATTCTGGACATAAGGGATGAAGCCGGGGTGCGGGCCGCATTTAAAAAAATCACTGAAGCGGCAGCTTCGGCCCGGCCGGATGCATCCGTTTTAGGAGTGAGCATCCAGAAAATGATCACCCGGACGGACTATGAACTGATCATAGGGGCGAAGCGGGATGCGGATTTCGGGCCGGTGCTCTTATTCGGCATGGGCGGTGTTTTTACGGAAATCATCTGCGATCGCGCCGTTACGCTGCCCCCCATTAACCGGCTTCTGGCCCGCCGCCTGATGGAAGAAACAAAAATCAGCCGGGTGCTCAAGGGGTACCGGAATCTGCCGGGTATTGATATTAACCGCCTGGAAGAAATCCTGATCCGGCTTTCCCAGCTGGTAACCGATTTTGCCGACATCTTTGAAATCGATATAAATCCGCTGATGGCCGATGCCTCGGAAATTATTGCGGCAGACGCCCGGGTGGCGGTCAAACCGTCTCTTGTCAAAGCGCCGCTTCACCTGGTGATCAGCCCTTATCCCAACCAGTATGAAAGCCAGATTGCCATCGAAGGAGAAGAGCCGATACTCATACGCCCGATCCGGCCGGAAGATGCGCCGTTGCTGGAAGCCTTGTTTGACACCCTGTCTTCGAAGAGCATTTATTTCCGGTTTTTCAGCCCCATGAAAAAAATCCCGCCACAGATGCTCGCCCGGTTTACTCAGATCGACTATGACCGGGAAGTGGCCCTGGTGGCAGTGCAGTCTTTCCAGGATGCGGAAAAAATGCTGGGGGTGGCCCGGATTATTCCGGAATATGACGGCAAAAATGCGGAATTTGCGATTATTGTCGGCGACCGGTGGCACGGAAAGGGCATCGGGGCCCAACTGCTCAAACGCTGCCTGGCGCTGGCATGGATGCGCAACATTGAGCAGGTCTCCGGCCTGGTCATGACGGACAACGTCAACATGCTGGCCCTGGGCAGAAAACTGGGGTTTTCCAGCCGAATGCTCCCCCGGCAAAACGCCTATGAGCTGAGTCTTGATTTTAGAAACCATAATAGCCGGACAGCAGCGGAAATTCAGTCCTATGCAGAGGAAATCAGAACCGGTCAACATCTTCAACATACACCTTACAGGAGGGAATCATGACAGACCATACAAACAATACCCACTATGTGCCGGGAATGTATGCCGGGCGGGCGGCAAAAAGAAAAACCGCGGAGCAGATGGCCGGCCAGTGTATCCGGGAATGGGAAAAAAAACGGCTGGCCGCGGTCAAAGAGAAAAAAGCGTTGGCAAGAACGCATAACTGCATCAGTTTCTCCCGCAAAATCGGCGTGGGCGCCCTTGAAATCGCGGATCTGGTTTCGAAACGAACCGGTCTGCGGGTCGTTGATCGTGAAATTCTGGAATACATCGCCAATAACGCGGACCTGAACAAGGACACGGTGAATTTTTTTGACGAATGCCATCCCGGCGCCATGAATAATTTCGGGGCCATGCTGTTCGGTGAAAAATCGTTTACCATGGGCGACTATATGCGGCATCTGTTAGCCGCCGTCTATTCTCTTTCAGATGACAAACCCACCCTGTTTGTGGGCCGGGCAACCCATCTCATGCTGCCCCGGGAACAGGTTCTGGCCGTCCGGTTTATCAGTTCAAAAGACCACCGGGCCCGGCGGGTGGCAGCTATCATGGGCATCAGTGAATCGGATGCGGCCAAAAAGCTCGATGACGAGGACAAAAAACAGCGGGATTTTTTTAAGAAGAACTTTAAGAAAAAAGAGGCCTCTCCCTATGAGTTCGATCTGGTGATCAACCGGGATCACCTGTCGGAAGCGGATTCGGCCGCGGAACTGGTTGAACGGGCTTATCAGCTGAAGTTCGGCGCTGATTAAACAGGAGACATCAGCTGATGGACATCGCGCCCCTGAGAGGATGAGGATATCTTCAATTATTTTTGACAATGCCTGGCAAAGTTTTGTAAAATTATATTAAATTCAGGTTCAATATTGAAACTGCCGGACCGGTGGTTTCAGAATGCGTCTTTCCCCTCATCCAAAAATACAGGAGGCGAAAATGACCAAACATTCCAAAAGCATACTGGTTCTGGCCGATGGTTCGGAACGTTCCTTAAAAACCGTCCAATATCTTTGCAATACCCTGTCCCCGGACGGATTCCAGGTGGTATTGTTTCATGTATTTGATCCCGTGCCGGAGTGCTACTGGGATCTTGAAAATCAGCCCGAAAAGAAAGACGCGATCCGTCAGCTCCGTTCCTGGGAAGAGCAAAAAAGAAAGCATATTGAAAATTTTATGGAAAATGCCCGGACGCTGTTTGTCAATTCCGGGTTTGATCCGTCATCCATTAAAGTTAAAATCCGGAACCGGCAGGCAGGCATTGCCAGGGATATCGTCAAAGAAGCGGAAACCGGTTATGGTGCGGTGGCCATGGCCCGGCACGGATTCGGCGCACTGGTCAGTTTCTCCATGGGCAGTGTCGCCAGCAAGCTGTTTTCAAAGATCGGGGTTATCCCCCTGATCATTGTGGGCGATTCTCCGCTGAATAAAAAAATCCTCCTGGCCGTGGACGGTTCGGAATCATCCGAAAAGATGGCCGAATTTGTGGGCTCCTATATCGGCGGGGCAGACCATGAAGTGGTGTTGTTTCATGTCATCCGGGGGTTTGATGCGATTATTCCGGAATGTCCCGACCTGAAGATTCCCATGGACCGGTTCGAACTTGCCCGGATGGAAATGGAAACTTTTTTTGATGCTTTAAAGGAAAAACTCGTCCGCGCCGGGCTGGATCCTTCAAAAATTTCACAAAAAATTATTTCCGGCGAATTCAGCCGGGCCGGCGCCATTATCCGGGAAGCCAAAGAAAACCGATGCAGTGCCATTGCCGTCGGCCGACGCGGGATTTCAAACGTTGAAGCATTTTTACTGGGGCGGGTTTCCAACAAAGTAATTCACGGGGGCAGCCACCATACGGTGTGGGTGGTGTAAGACAAGTGTTTGCCGACAATTCCGCAATGACTTCTGACAGGGAGCCGCCTCATTTTCAACCGGCAAGCCTGCACCCGCCCTTGCAAATTTTTAGGGGGAACATGCTTTTTCCGGCTTTTAAAAAAGCAAACCACTTCGCGGAACGAATGGGTCCGGGTGTTCGGACTTTCAGCGCCGTCGGCATGGTTCTGCTGGTGGGGCTGATAAGTCACTTCACCGGCCCGGGATACGCACTTTCCGTATTTTTCATGTTCCCCATTGTCTTTTCTTCCTGGTATGACGGCCGACGGGCGGGTCTCGGCCTGTCGATTTTCAGCACCCTGGTCTGGCTGGGAACCGATTTTTTGCGGATCGAACAATTTTCATATATCTACGTTCCGATTATCAACGAGACCTTCCGGCTTATCATATTTATTTTTGTCTCGGTACTGGTGGCAGAATTCAGAAAATCCCTGGAAATACAGAAAAAAATCGCCCGGACCGATTCCTTGACCGGCATGTCCAACCGGCTGGCGTTTTTTGAAACAGCGGCACTGGAAATTAAACGGGCGCAACGATTTGCCTATCCCCTGTCCTTTATTTATCTGGATATCGATAATTTCAAAACCGTTAATGACACATGCGGGCATGATGCCGGGGACCGGCTCCTGAAAATGGTGGCAAAAATAATTTTACATAATGTTCGGAAAATTGATCTGGCTGTGCGGTTCGGAGGTGATGAAATGGGCATACTGCTCGTAGAAACCGACACCGACGGCGCCCTGTTTCTGGCAAAAAAACTCCAGCGGAAACTGAGCGCGGAGATGACCCGGCAGGGATGGCCTGTCACCTTCAGCATGGGGGTGGGGACGTTTCAACAGATTATTATTCCCGTCGGAGATATGATTCAGATTGTGGATAAACTAATGTATTTTGCCAAAAAAAGCGGTAAAAACAAAATTATTCACCAGGTTTTCGCAAGCGGAGAAAATCCTGAAGATCGCATCATGACGTCTGAATAAAATCAATATTTCCTTTCCACAGCCATACCCGGTCCTCAGCCTGGCAATCCCGCAATTTTGAGGGCTCCCCGATGATAGCCGGCCGGAAACAGCGTGGCAAACTCATCGATATCGATATCATTGGCTTCACAGCATTCATAAATTGTGGGAATTTTTTGATTTTTTTCATAACCATCCCTTAAGAATTTAATGATCTGCCAGTGTTTGTCCGTCAGCTTGTTTTTCATATCCATTTCATAAGCCCTGCGGGCGGCGAAATTTTCATCCCATTCCGATGGATCCACCAGAAACCCGAAAAGATTGACCCGGTATACCTTGTTTTTGTATGCTTCTTCCGGGTCATTCTTTTGTGACACGGAATACGGCTCGCCAAAAAAATAGACCCACCCGTGCCGGTAGCTGATTCCTGCCAGCAGGCAGGCCCCGCGCAGGTAGCCGGTAGGAAAGAGACCCTGCAATGTTTTTATGTTCAACCCCAGCAGCCTTGTGGTTTCGTGGACTACCGGACAGACGCCGGTTTCCTCAAATCGATTTCTGATAAACCGGATCACTTCCCAGTGCGGGTCTGTCAATTCCCCATTCTTATTCAGTTCAGCGGCCATGCCTTTGGCAAAATCCTCATCCCATGCATAATAGTCCAACAGAAAATTCTGGTCATCAACACCGTATGTTTTATTTTTGTATGTGAACGCTTTCATGATTTCATCTCCTTAATATTCATAATGGCAATATATCATTTATATTTAATTACATTATGCATCAGGCGTGCCTTATGTGAATTCTGTACATATAAAATATACCGTAAACGCCCAAGAGCCTGAAACCGTGTTCATGTATGCGTTGAGTGATTTCCTGAAAGCCCTTGTAACGGGCTTTTGCGAAAAAAGTGCCGAAATTTTTTACAACGTGTAAAAAAATTAAAACCGTTTCCCAATCAAAAGGCTGCTCTTTGCGCTTTTCTATTGAATTTTGGGGGCTTTTTTTTGGCATGAATCCTGAAAGTATCTGGCATGGCTGTTCGTGAAATATAGAAATCAGATCTGCTAATAGACTGGCTGTTAAATCTTTTGAACTTATTTCAGCAGCTTTTTATGGGACCGTTCACGGGAAGAAAAAAATCGGATGCAGAAAAAAGAATAAAGAGACATTCTCAGTTCCGTTTCTGCTTGTTTTTTTTTTTCAGTTTGATATTTTTTCTCCTTGTTTAATTTTGCCGAATAAAATGAATTTAGATCTTAGCTACTTGGACAGTCATCAAAAGGAAAGTAATGACCTAATGACCAAGGACAAAAGTACCCATTATTATACGTCTCTTTCCCGGAACATGGTGTTGAGCGCCATCATTGTATCCTTCACGCCTATGCTGCTGGTGATCGGCATTCTGCTCCATCAGTTTCAGGCATCTTATCATGAAAAAACCTATGCCCATTTAAATGAGCTGGTTCAGAAGCATAAGCAGAATATTGACACCTTTTTAAACGAAAAACTCGCCAACATCCGGTTTCTGGCAATGACCAAAACGTTTGAAACCCTTAATGACGATGAATTTCTTCAGAAAAAACTTCAGTTTCTCCGCAATGACTACGGCAACGTGTTTGTGGATTTAGGCATTGTGGATGCTTCCGGCATGCAGGCGGCCTATGCCGGCCCCCTGGAACTTGAAAATGCCAATTATGCGGATGCGGAATGGTTTAAAACCGCCTGGCAAAAGGATACCTATATCAGCGACGTGTTTTTAGGGCTCCGGGGCACCCCGCATTTTATCGTGGCGGTCAGGCAGGATGAAGCCGGCCGTGAGTTTATTATCCGGGCCACCATTGATTTCATGGCCTTCAATTCCCTGGTGCAGAATTTACGCCTTGGCAAAACCGGGTATGCATTTATTTTAAACCAGGAAGGCAAATTTCAAACCCAGCCGGCCATGGATATCCCCCCGGACCCCGACAGCTTTGAATTTTTCTGGTCCGCGGTGGAAAAAACAAAAAATAAAATTCTCATCACCCGCCAAACAGATGAAAGCGGGGTGGAGAATTTGTACGGCGTGGGAAGTCTGAAAAACGGCCAGTGGCTGCTGATTGTCAAGCAGCAGACTGCGGATGCCTTTTCCGATTTGCGGCGAATGCGCACCCTGGCGCTCATTATTTTTATTCTTGGTGCCGGCGGAATTATTTTCATGGCCAACTACACCACCCGGCGCCTGGTGCGTCGTATCCGGCGGGCGGACCAGGAAAAAGAAGGCATGAACCAGCAGATTATTGAAACCGGAAAAATGGCATCCATCGGAGAGCTCGCCGCGGGCATTGCCCATGAAATCAACAATCCCGTGGCCATCATGGTGGAAGAAGCCGGGTGGATCGGTGATTTGCTGGAAGAAGAAGAATTTTCCGAAAGCGACAATCTGGATGAATTCAAGCGGGCTTTGACCCAGATCAACACCCAGGGACGGCGATGCAAGGAAATCACTCACAAGCTGCTGAGTTTTGCCAGAAAAACCGACAGCACCGTTAAAGACGTGCAGCTCAATGACATCATCATGGAAATCGTCGACCTGTCGAGCCAGATGGCCAAATACAACAAGGTGATCATCAAGACCGCGCTGCAGAAAACCCTTCCCTACATCACCATTTCACCGTCCGAAATCCAGCAGGTAATGCTGAACCTGATAAACAATGCCCTGGATGCCATGGAAAAAACCGGGGGCACGATTAATATTTCAACCAAAATCAGCGAGATCGAACCCGAACATATCGTCATTGTGGTGGAAGACGACGGCCCCGGCATTCCCGAAGCCAATCTTCCCCGTCTTTTTGATCCGTTTTTCACCACCAAACCCGTTGGCAAAGGCACGGGACTGGGACTTTCCATCTGTTACGGGATCATCAACAAGATGGGCGGGAAAATCGATGTGCAAAGTGCTGTGGGAAAAGGGACGCGGTTTCGGATCTGGATTCCGTTTCAAAAATAGCGGCCGCAGAACATTATCATATGACAATGAATCAATTTTAAAAAAATAGAATAAAAAGGAGATAAGTGATGGCGACAACATCTTATGTCATGCTGGTGGATGATGAAGTTCCTTTCGTGGAAACCATGACCAAACGGCTTGACAAGCGGGGGCTTAAAATTATTTCCGCATTCAGCGGCGAAGAAGCGCTTAAGGTTCTGGAAAAACAGGATGCAATCGATGTAATCATTCTGGACGTAAAAATGCCCGGCATGGACGGCATTGAAGCGTTGCAGGAAATTAAAAAGCGATATCCGCTCAAGGAAGTGATCATGCTCACCGGTCATGCCACCGTGGAAACGGCCATTGAGGGAATGAAACTGGGCGCTTTTGATTACCTGATGAAGCCCTGCGATATCGACACGCTGGTGGCCAAAGTGGATGAAGCCGCCAAGAAAAAGAAATCCCATGACGCAAAGATTGAACAGGCAAGAATCGAAAAGCTGGTCTTGCGGCGTGGTTACGATTAAACAAGCTCCGGATCAGAGATCAAGAGGAACGATTATGCACAGCCAGGAAAAAAATTCCGGTCCTGAAAAAGACCGCATCCGCCTGCTTCTTGTGGATGACGAAGAAGGTTACGTGAATGTGCTCTCAAACCGCCTGGAAAAAAGAAATTTCCAGGTGACCAAGGCCTTCAGCGGCGGCGATGCCATCAAGGCGGTGCGGGGGGAAGATTTTGACGTGGCCATTCTGGACCTGAAAATGGAAGACATGGACGGCATCGAAGTCTTAAAAATTTTCAACCAGATGGGACTGGAAATGAAAATCATCATGCTGACGGGTCACGGTTCCCAGGAAGCAGCCCGGGAAGGGATAAAGCTGGGCGCTTTTGATTACCTGACCAAACCGTGTGAACTGCATGAACTGATTAAAAAAATTCACGAGGCGTATGCAAAACGCATAGAAACGTTCAATCCGGAAAAGAAATAGTCGGTCAGCGTCATCGTAGGGGTGTATGGAATACGCCCGTTTGCGGTTATGCCAGGATGGGCGAATGCCATTCGCCCCTGCGCCCCTGATCATCATTGGCCGAAACAATGATCAAGGCCCCAAAAAAGCAATTTCGCGTATTTTAATAAGGAGCAGATATGTTTTTTAAATCAAACGGATTCAAACTCTGTATCGGCATTTTACTGGGCGTTATCGTGATGATGCTGCCCCGGCCGGAAGGGACAAAATTTAAAATCAGCGGTGATACCGGGCAAAATTTATACTCAGCAGTTGCCGGACATTTTGAATTATCCGGAGAACCGAATAAAAAGACCAAAGCCTATATTCTGGAAGCAAAAAACCCCGGCACGGATACGGGCACGGGCGATTTTCTGAAACAGCAGGCGGCCGCCATAGAAGAGGCTGGTATTGATGAAGCCGGGATTACGGTGGATTATGTGGACGGATTATCACCCTCCGCAAAACGCTTTCTGGCCATGCTGGTGGTGTTGATTTTCCTGTTTGTGGTGGAGCCCATTCCTTTAGAAATAACCGCCATCTGTATCGGTGTGTTCCTTGTCGTCATGGGAGTGGCTAGCCCGAAAGACGCCTGGGCGCCGTATATGCATCCGGTGGTGATTTTTATCATGGTCTGCCTGATAATTGCCATTGCCCTGGATGAGGCGGGCCTGACCAAACGGCTGGGATATTTTATCATTAAAAAAGCCGGAAATAATGTGACCCGATTTACCTTTATTATAGCCATGGGGCTGGGCTGGGCATCCGGGGTGATGCATGATGCCGCGGCCTGCGCCATCGGTATTGTCACCATGCTCCCCATGATGCGGGCGGCCGGCATTGAGCCGAACACCAATACGGCCAAATTCATGATGCTGTCCCTGCCCTTTGCCTGTTCCGCCGGGGGAATGGGCACCCTCATCGGCGGGGGGCGCAACATGGTGGCGGCGGCGTTTTTAAAGGAATTCACCGGCCTGGAAATCACGTTTTTTGAGTGGATTCTGTATGCCATGCCCGGAGCGCTGCTGACGGTTCCCGCGGCCGTGGGCATTGTCTATCTGGTGTACCGGCCCGATCCCAAATACAAACTCCCGGAATTTTCCGAAGACATCGGCCCCTTTACTGTCCTTGAAAAGAAGACGCTCGCTATTATCGGCATAACCTTTGCCTTCTGGTTGACCAAAGGCATTCACGGCATCGATTATTCCATCACCGGCATGCTGGGCGTAACCGCCCTGGTCCTGTTCAAGGTCTTGAAATGGGAGCATATCAATGACAACCTCGAATGGGGAACCGCCCTGTTTATCTTCGGCGGCGGCATTTCATTGGGCCTTGCCATGGGATATTCGGGGGCTGCCGATTATTTTGCCAATCTGTTCTTCCCGCTGATTCAGGGAAAAGGCTGGCTGGTGCTGTTTATCGGCATGGGCGTGTTCGGCGCCCTGGTAACCAATGCCATGGCAAATGTTGCGGCCGCAGCCCTGATTCTGCCCATTGTCATTCCCATGGCCCAGATGGAAGGGGTCGATCCCACCGTCCTGGCCCTGGGACTTGGCATGTGTACTTCGTTTGCCCTGCTGCTGGTCATCGGCTGCCCGCCCAATGCCATTTCCTACAGCTACCGGTA
>JAABSL010000010.1 GCA_011390415.1 Desulfobacteraceae bacterium | reverse complement strand
AAAATACCAATAGTTGCGGCCAGAGCTGAAAATATGTCATTTCGGTGATCATACCCCAGGGCCAGCACGGCCGTGTTCCGGGTCTGCCGTCCGATCTTAAGGGTCCAGACCGAAAGCAGGATTTTAAACCCCACGGTCAACAACGCCACCCACAGGGCGATGGCGGCGGCACCGGCAAACTCTTCTTTTCCCATATATAAATCATAAACACCATTGACGGAATTCCAGAAGATAGCAATGGCCGTGGTGATGACAAACGCCCCCACCACCACCGCGGCAATACTTTCCATCTGATTGTGCCCATAGGGGTGGTCGGCATCCGGCGGTTTGCCGGATAACTTCATAAACACGCTGACCACAATGCCGTACGCGACATCGGAGGTGGAATTAATGCCGTCTGCCAGCAGGGCCGGACTGTGGCCCAATATACCGATGCTCGTTTTCAGGGCTGCCAGAAAAAAATTGGACCCCAGCCCGGTATAAACGGCCAGAAGACTTTTGCGGTTTCGCTGATGATGGAACATAGGGCTGCGTATCGTTTTTTATGATTAGGCGGCTTTCGACAATTTTACAGCGCAGACCTTGTATTCCGGAATCTTGGAAACCGGGTCCAGGGCCGCACTGGTCAGCTTGTTGGCAGCAGCTTCGGCAAAATGAAACGGGATAAATACGGATCCTGCCACGGCTTTTTCAGATACCTTAACTTTGGCAATGATTTCACCTCTGCGGGAGGCGATTTTTGCTTTTCCGCCATCTTCTATTCTATACTTGTCTGCGTCCGCGGCCGATATTTCCACGAAATTTTCCGGCACGCGTTCATTCAATCCCTCAGTGCGCCGGGTCATGGTGCCGGTGTGATAATGATACAATACCCGGCCGGTGGTCAGGTACAGAGGGTACTCGTCATCGGTCTGCTCCGCCGGCGGGATATAGTCAATGGCGTGAAATACGCCTTTGCCGTGGGTAAACTGTGCGGTATGCAGGATCGGCGTGCCGGGATGATCTGTGTCCGGGCAGGGCCAGTGAATCCCGACGCTGTCAATGCGATCATAGGTAATGCCCGCATAGGACGGCGTCACCCGGGCAATTTCTTCAAAAATTTCTTCACTGGTTTCATAAAACATGTCATATCCCATGCGCCTGGCGATTTCTGAGGTGATCTCCCAGTCGCCTTTGGCGCCTTCCGGCGCGTCAAGTGCTTTGCGCACCCGCTGCACCCGGCGTTCGGTATTGGAAAAGGTGCCGTCTTTTTCCGCAAAGCAGGCGGACGGCAAAATGACATCGGCCAGTTGCGCGGTTTCCGTCATAAAAATATCCTGGACCACTAAAAATTCCAGATTGGCAAAACTTTTTTCCGCATGGTTTAAATCCGGATCTGATACCAGCGGATTCTCTCCGATGATATACATGGCTTTGATGTCGCCTTCATGCGCCATGGGAACCATTTCCGTAACAGTCAGGCCGACCTGGCCGGGCAGATCTTTCACCGCCCATGCTTTTTCCATTTTTTTCCGCGCCGCTTCATCCGTGACCTTCTGGTAGCCGGTATATACGTTGGGCAGGCCGCCCATGTCGCAGGCGCCCTGGACATTATTCTGTCCCCGCAGCGGATTGACCCCGCCGCCGGAGATGCCGAGGTTGCCGCACAGCATGGCCAGGTTGGCCAACGATTTGACATTGTCTGTGCCGGTGGTGTGCTGGGTGATGCCCATACAGTAGAGGATTGCGCCGGCTTGTGCGCGGGCGTACATCCGGGCGGCATCAATTATCCGGCCGGCGGGAATGCCCGTAATGGTTTCCACGTAATCCGGGGTGAATTTTTCCACCATGGCTTTTAACGCTTCAAATTCAGTGGTCCGGGCCTCAATAAATTCCGGGTCATGCAGGTTTTCCGCAATAATGACATGCATCAGTCCGTTGATCCATGCCACGTCGGTGCCGAGATTCGGCCGCAGCCAGTGATCCGAAAATTCAGTGAGCTTGATCCGGCGGGGATCGACGACGATTAACCGGCTATTTTTAAATTGTTTTGCCCGTTTTACAAAGGTGGACAGGACCGGGTGGTTTTCCGTGGTGTTGGAACCGGTCACCAGGATCACATCCGCGTCCTCGATATCCGCAATGGTGTTCGTCATTGCGCCGCTTCCGAAAGCTGCGGCCAGACCGGCCACGGTAGAGCTGTGTCAGAGCCGCGCGCAATGATCAATATTGTTGGTCTTTAACACCGCCCGGGTAAATTTCATGGCCGCATAATTGTCTTCATTGGTGATGCGGGCGGAAGTAAGCACCCCGATGCTGTCCGGGCCGTTTTTATCTTTGATTTCGGAAAGCCGCCGGGCCGTCAGATCCAGGGCTTCATCCCAGGAGGCTTCGCGGAATTTCCCGTTTTCCTTGATCAGGGGAGTGGTCAGGCGGTCTTCGGAATGGATGAAATTGAACCCGAACCGGCCTTTGACGCACAGGCTGCCGTAATTGGGCGGGGTCTCTTCCGTCCCGGAAACTTTGATAATCCGGTTGTCCCGGATGTGAAGATCCAGCTGGCAGCCCACGCCGCAATAGCTGCACGTGGTGCGTACTTTTTTATCCGCCCAGGGCCGCCAGTCATAGCGGGCGTCTTTTTCCACCAGGGCACCCACCGGGCAGGCCTGGACACATTCTCCGCAAAAGACGCAGTCGGAGTCTTTGAGCGGCCGGTCGCCGGCGGCAATGATTTTGGCGTCGGCCCCCCGATAACCGATACTGATGGCGTTGTTGACCTGGATTTCATTGCAGGCCTGGACGCATCGGCCGCACAGGATGCATCGTGAAAAATCCCGGATAATAAAAGGATTCACGGTTTCCATAGGGTATTTATTTCCAGTGGCCGGAAACGTCTCCCCGGAGACCTGGTACCGGTAGGCCAGGCTTTGAAGCTTGCAGTCCCCCCAAACCGGACAAAGATCATCACTGGCGTCCTGGTCCTGAACATTCAACTGAAAAGCGGTCCAGTTCCGTCCGTCGGAACCGCGGACCGCGCAGTTGTGGTTTCCGGACGCCAGCATCAGCTGAAGGGACATCCTGCGGGATTCAATCACCGCGGGGGATTCTGTCTGTACTTCCATGTTGTTTTCCGCGGGTGTGGAACAGGCGGGCATGAGGTTTCTGGCTTTCTTTACCTCTACCACGCAAATTCGGCAGGCACCGGTGGGGCTGGCGCCTTTTAAATAACACAAGGTCGGAATATCGATCTGATTTCTGCGGGCAACATCCAGGATGGTTTCCCCGGCGGTAAAAGAAAAAGAATTGCCGTTAATGATAATTTTTTGATCGTCCATAATAGCGCCTTCCCATGATCTCGGCATCCCTAAGGTTGCTGATTTTATGATGACCGGTGATGCAAAACAAACATAATTTTCCCGAATTAAAACGCACTATTTACGATAATATATTTAATGGCCATATTTCAAGATATTCTGTCGGACCTGATTTCAATCCGGGATTTGAGATAAAAAAAGGCTGCCCGTTGGGGCAGCCTTTTTGGGATCAATTCAAAAAAGAATCAACTGCGTTACTGTTTATTACCCGTTTTTCTTTTCAAATTCTTTCATAAATTCCACCAGGGTTTGGATGCCTTCGACCGGCATGGCATTGTAGATGGATGCCCGGCATCCGCCCACAGACCGGTGACCTTTTAAACCGCCCATGCCTTTTTCCGCAGCGGCTTTGATAAACTGCTGCTCCAGGTCTTCGGTGGGCAGACGAAACGTCACGTTCATCAGCGACCGGCTGTCTTTGTCCGCGGTGGCATTGTAAAAATCCGTGGCATCCATGAAGTCATACAGCAGCCCGGCTTTTTCCCGGTTGCGCTTTTCCATGGCATCCAGGCCGCCCACGGTTTCTTCCAGCCATTTCATGACCAGCTGAATGCAGTAGATGGAAAAACACGGCGGGGTGTTGTACATGGAGTTTTTGTCGGCATAGGTTTTGTAGTTCAGCATGGACGGCAGCGTGTCCGGGCACCGTTTCAGCATGTCTTCACGGATGATGACCATGCAGACACCGGCCGGTCCGATATTTTTCTGGGCACCGGCATAAATCATGCCGAATTTTTCCACATCCAGGGGCCGGGACATGAAATCCGAAGACATATCGGATATGATGGGAACCCCGCCGGTTTCCGGAAACTGCGCCCACTGGGTGCCCTTGATGGTGTTGTTGGATGTGATGTGTGCATATACCGCATCTTTATTAAAGGCGATGTCTTTTGGAATATACGCGAAATTCCGGTCTTCGGACGAGGCCACGACATTATGGGATTTGCCTAAAATTTTGGCTTCCTTGATGGCTTTGGTGGACCAGGTGCCGGTGTTGACATAATCCGCGGAATCACCATCGCCCAGAAAGTTCATCGGGATCATGGCAAACTGCATGGAAGCGCCGCCCTGAAGGAACAGTACTGTAAATTTGTCATCAAGGCCCAACAGGCGTTTGGTCCGGGCGATGGCGTCGTTGATGACATCGTCAAACCAGGGAGACCGGTGGCTGACTTCCGTGATGGACATGCCGCTGGATTTGTAATTTAAAAAAGATTCCTGGATTTCTTCCAGAACCGGGAGCGGCAGGGTCGCCGGTCCGGCGTTAAAATTATAAATTCTGTTTTGAGACATTTACATCCTCCGATTATGATTCTATAATGATTTTGGGTTAACAAATTAAGCAAAAGAATATGGCAAAATAAATTGCAGATGTCAACTCATGTTTTTGGGCATATGATTGATATAATGGCGGGACGCGCTGTTTGCCGGCAGCGCGAGTGAACCATTGACATGCGTGACGGATTGTCATAAATATAATCAATTTTTATTAACTGTGTATTAAGGAATTTTCCATGGAAATAATACGTTATCCATCCCCGGAAGCGGAAGAAAAAATTCGCGCCATTACGAAAAGAGGCCTGGAATTTCGGGCCGGGGATATTGATACGGTGACCCGGATTCTGGCAGATGTCAAAGCGCGCGGGGACGAAGCAGTAATGGAATATACCCGGCGCTTTGATGCGCCGGAACTCAAGGTGGCCGACCTGATTGTTTCGGAAGAAGAAATGGCGGCAGCGGAAGCAATGGTCGCCCCGGATTTTATGTCTGCCCTCAACCGGTCCGTGGAACAGGTGGCACAATTTCATAAAAAACAGCTTCGCAATTCCTGGATGACCACCCCCCGTCCCGGGGTGATGCTGGGGCAGCTGTTTAATCCCGTGGATGCCGCCGGCGTCTATGTCCCCGGCGCAAAAGGCGGTCTGACGCCGCTGGTGTCTTCGGTACTCATGGGAGTGATTCCCGCAAAAATTGCCGGGGTAAAGCATATCGCCATGGTAACCCCGCCCATGAAAGACGGATCGGTCAATCCCCATCTTCTGGTGGCGGCCCGAAAAGTCGGTGCGGATATTATTTATAAAGCCGGCAGCGCCTGGGCGGTGGCCGGGCTGGCATATGGAACGGAAACCATCAAAAAAGTCGACGTGATTGTGGGACCGGGCAATATTTATGTGACCCTGGCCAAGAAAATGGTGGCCGGAACGGTCGGCATTGATATGATTGCCGGTCCCAGCGAGATACTGGTGATTGCCGATGAAACGGCAAATCCCGAATTTATTGCCGCGGATTTGCTTTCCCAGGCGGAACACGATATGCTTGCCTCGTCCGTACTGATTACCAGTTCCAAAAAGGTGGCGGTCAGTGTGCTTCAAGCCGTGTATAATCAGCTGGCGCATCTGGACCGGAAAGAGATTGCGGAAAAATCCCTGGCCGCGTTCGGCAGCATTATGGTGGTTCCGGACATTGAAACCGCCATTGACCTGTCCAACCGGATCGCGCCGGAACACCTTGAACTTATAATTGAAGAGCCGTTTGAATACATCGGTTTAATCCGCAATGCCGGGGCGGTTTTTATGGGGGAATATACGCCGGAGCCGGTGGGTGATTATGTGGCCGGGCCGAATCATGTGCTGCCGACCGGGGGTACGGCGCGGTTCTCATCTGCCTTGTCCGTGGATAACTTTATGAAACAGACCAGTCTGCTGCATTATTCAAAAGCGGCATTTGATCGTGAAGCAGATGATGTGATGTGCCTGGCCAATGTCGAGGGCCTGGGCGCCCACGCAGGATCCGTTGCGGTGCGGCGCGATTCGGCAAAGTCGAAATAGAAAAGAGGATGCAGCAATTATATACAGTTTTGAACTTGACAAGGGGCGTGGGAGAGATTAATTTCAATCATATGAGAATATGCTCAAAATTAAGGTAAATTATGGGAAGACCGCATAAAAAACGTTTTGTCGCTTACAACCCGGGGGTCTGTTATTTTAAGCCCAGAGGCATTCCAATGCTTGAGCTCGAAGAAATCCGACTGACCATCGATGAACGGGAAGCCTTGCGGCTGGCCGATCTTGAAGGCATGTCCCACGAGGATGCCGGCCAGATGATGGGGGTTTCAAGAGCCACGTTTGGAAGAATTATCGAACAGGCCAGACGAATTGTTGCCGATGCACTGATCAATGGCAAGGCCATCAATGTTGAAGGCGGCAATTATGAGATCAGTTCCATGGAACGCCTTTTTGCCTGTGAAAAGTGTGAATACGAGTGGCATGAGGATCCGGGGACGGGAAGGCCAAGGGCGTGTCCGTCGTGCCGCCATGCCGGAATTTTCCGGGTGCCGACGAAATAGGATCACGATGGCTGTTCGGGGTGCCGGAATGTAATCTTTCAGCATGTTTTTGGGTGCGGCGCTTCTTTGTGTTTGGCTTATTTGTTATTTAACGGATTCTTTTTAATCCGTCGATTTTGTATTCATAATAAGGAGAAGTGCTTTATGGGAAATTGTCAGAGCGGTGCCTGTGGTTCGCAGGATCAGGCGAAACAGGAGCAGGCCGCGGAAGTAAAAAATGCATTATCAAAAATAAAACATAAACTGATTGTCATGAGCGGCAAGGGCGGGGTCGGCAAAAGCAGTGTGTCGGTCAATTTATCCATGGCCCTTGCCAAAAAGGGATTTAAAGTCGGCATTATGGATGTTGACCTCCATGGGCCGGACGTTCCGCGCATGCTGGGGCTGAAGGGTGAAGTTGCGGCGTGCAAGGATTCGCCCAAATTGACCCCTATGCGGTATTCGGACAACCTTGCGGCTATTTCCATGGAATGTTTTATGCCGAACAAAGACGATGCGGTGATCTGGCGCGGCCCGCTCAAGCATTCCGCCATCAATCAGTTTATCACCGATATTGACTGGGGAGAGCTTGATTTTTTGATTGTCGATTCGCCCCCGGGCACGGGTGATGAACCGTTGAGTGTGGCCCAGACCATTCCGGATGCAAAGGCGATTATCGTGACAACCCCTCAGGAAGTCGCCTTGTCCGATGTGCGAAAATCCATCAACTTTTGCAAAAAAATCAATAAAGCGGTGGTGGGCCTTGTTGAAAATATGAGCGGATATGCCTGCCCGCACTGCGGGGAAACCGCGGATTTGTTCGGTTCCGGCGGCGGCGAAACCACGGCCGCCCAGTTTAACATCAGTTTTCTAGGAAAAATCCCGTTTGACCCGAAAATTGTGCAGGCCGGGGATGCCGGCACATCCTATCAGGAAGAAAACAGCGAGGCCCCCGCGGCAAAAGCTTTTGCCAAAGTCGTGGACAAAGTGGTGGCGCTGCTGGGCGCATAACCGCCCGATCAATTAAATTTGAACAAAAATAAGCCGCCCGTCTGAAATGATCAGATGGGCGGCTTTTGGTTTTTAAAAAAGGGCGGCACGGATGCCGTCTGCTGTGGGATCAGGCGATGCCCGATTTCCGGCCCAGGTTGTTTAATGTCAGCGATATCGGTTTGCTGTCCACACTGTTGCCGGCAAACCGGATGGGGCCGGGTTTCCGGTATTGATCGGGGCCGGGGTCTGCAGCCAGCCATTTTTCCCGGATGGCCTCCACCACTTTGAAGGCCGGAGATTCCAGATCCACCACGGTGCGTTCAATCACCAGGGCCAGCTTGCCCTTCCTTTCCTCCAGGTGCATGAGCGGGGCGATGGGAATGCCGATGGGCTCCCACTCGGAAAAGCTTTTTTCAAGATTTTTAACTGCCGCCATCTGACCGGTGGCATTGTTTGCGATCAGCGAAAAAGCCGTCTGGCCCAGATTGTAGGTGTACGTGGAATCAAACCAGGTGGGGTCATTGCCCCGGCCGTCATATCCGTAAAAATGGACCTGGGTTTTGAACTTGGGGATTGTTGCCAGAAATACCCGCTGGATCACCTTTGGGATGTCGTCATTTTTTCCGATGACCTTTGCCCGCACCAGTTCCTGGTTCAGTGTTTTAAGGGAAATAAGGGTTTCTTTTGTCAGCAGAAACGCATCGTCGGTGTTGTAATTTCCAAATATGACGGAACCATAATAATCCGGGTCCAGTCCTTCTTTTTTCAGGGTATTGCGAAACCATTCCGGTTTGATTCCGATTTTATACCGTCCCTGTTCCTGTCGGATTTTCAGGTAGTCTTTGACCAGCCCTAAAACGACTTTTTCCGTCTCCACCTGGGAAAACTGAAAATTTCCATGGCTGTCCCGTTCGATCAGCAGGCCTTCCTGGAAAAAAGCGGGTATATCACTGAACAGATCGTCATCTCTGGTATTCCAGACGGTAAAAGAAGAATGCTCCCGGGAAAATCTGGCCAGGCGGCGGAGATAATCGAGTTTTTCATCCAGGGTGACGAAATCAGCGTGAAAGTCCGTGTCATGGGTCTGGTTGTAGTCTGCGATGATGGTATTTAATTTGATGATAAAAACCTGTATTTCATTGATAAACTCCAGAATGCCTTCGGGAATGACGATGACCCCGTAGTTCTTGCCCACCGCGGCCCGCCGGGCAATGGCGTTGCAGATCACCCGGGAAAGGTGGCGCAGCGTCATGCCGTAGGCGGTGTAGTCAATAATTCCTTCCGCATTGGCTTTCTTGATGCGCTCCGTATCAATATAGTTCGCCATTTCC
This sequence comes from Desulfobacteraceae bacterium, assembly GCA_011390415.1. Classification (GTDB taxonomy): domain Bacteria; phylum Desulfobacterota; class Desulfobacteria; order Desulfobacterales; family Desulfosalsimonadaceae; genus SURF-3. The sequence continues at coordinate 1,410 of JAABSL010000010.1, read as the reverse complement.
TCGCCGATCATGCACATGTTCGGATGAACCTGGAGGGCGACTTCAAGGGCCAGGTGACTGGCCACCCGGCCCATGACTTTGCAGACATGCCAGTATTTTACGTCCGAACTGCAGTCCGAGCACAAATTGCTGATGTTGCATGCAAAAGAACGGGCCGCGGTATGAAAGCCGAAGGACATGGCGCAAAGGATTTTTCCGTTTTTGTCTTTGACCTGAATGTCCCCGTCAATGGTTTTCGGCACCCCGATGACCTGAATCCCGTCATCAAACAGTTCCTGGGCCAGAAATGCCGCATTGGTGTTGGAGTCGTCCCCCCCGACAATGACAACCGCATCCAGATTCAGTTTTTTGCAGTTTTCCCGGGCAATGGCCATTTTCTCTTTTGTGTCGATTTTGGTGCGCCCGGTTTTGATCATGGAAAATCCGCCGAGATTTCGATGCGCATCAATTGCTTCCTGGGTGAGTTCAATAAAATCATTTTCCAGAATGCCGTCAGGACCCAGGATAAAGCCGATCAGCCGATTGTCGGGGTTGGCTTTTTTCATGGCATCAAAAAGACCGGCAATGACGTTGTGCCCGCCAGGGGCCGGACCGCCGGAAAAAACAATGCCGATGCTTCGATTTTTAGCGTAGTTGTTTTTAAGATTCGCGTCCGGTTCGTCAATGCCGATCACGCGTTGGACCTTATTGCCGATAATGTGGGGAAGGGCCGCCTTCGAAGCCGGATGGATATGAAACTCATACTGGGGATCACTTTCAAGCCGGGTGACGGGTGCGCTGAATACTTCACAAGTCGGGGGCGCAAAGTTTAAGCGTTCATGAAAATCGCTTGTAAAGGGTGTCGTAAATTGCTGTACTTCCGGATTTTCTAAAAATGCTGTGCGGCCATCCTCATCATTTGTGTTCGGCATTTTTATTCCCTTTCTGCTGGTGCCATCTGTGTTAAAATTGGATAATGGATTTGTTAACTTGCGATTAATTTATCATTAAAAGGTGAACCTGTGTCAAGTAAACAATGACCGGAATCGGCGAATCGTGGTTTCATGAAGTCTTTGCCATTAAATCGCGTTCCTGATTTGTGCATCAGATTATCGAATTGACATATCTGTTTTCTTATTATAAAAATAGTCAACTAAAAAGTGAAGGCTGAATTTAACATGACGCACATCATTATTAATAATTTCTGGCGCTGGCGGCGAAATAATATCAGGCAGTGGTGTATCCTTCGGCGAATTCCGGAATGAATTGTTCGTAAAAAATTAAAAAAAAGCTGATGACCGTGGGGTACCTGAAGGGCCCCGCGGTTTTTTTTTGACGGTTTCGTATAAAAAATAAAAAAGGAGCAGGGAGATGCTGATTGTTATGCGACAGGACGCCAGTCCTGAACAAATCGAGGAAGTGGTCAGGGTT
>JAABSL010000009.1 GCA_011390415.1 Desulfobacteraceae bacterium | reverse complement strand
AAAAAGGCCATGTTTTTAAACGCTGTCCATGGATCCCGCTTGTTCAGGGCAAACAATTCCCAATCTCCGTAAGTGAATTCTGTCAATAATCCGTCGTCGTAAAATGCCAGTGAATGGTGCCCCCACGTTGAATATTTAATTAAATATACTTTCGTCATGGCAGGTACTGTTTTCGGCAGCATTAACTTTGTATAACATGCTGTAAAAATATAAAATACGATACCAAAAACAGCAATGATCGAAAAATATTTTATTAATAGCGCAATGGTCATGCCACTCATATAAAGAGTAAAGTCAACGGAAAGCGGGTTAAAACGATATCCGGTTAAAGTTTTTCAGGGCTTTATGGTAACTGTGGAAAAATTGTCGGGATTATATCGTTTACGAATAATCCTTTCAGGGATTAACCATTGAATTATTTGGCGTTGCCTTCCGGGCTGACAAATGCCCAGCCTTTCTGAGGCTTGTTATCAATTGTGCCGGTCACATCCGCATAACCGAGCCATACTTCAACACCCAGAAGATCAGCGGTCTGGTCTTTTTTTAATACCTTAATCTCAAGGGACAGGTTGCGAATCTTGCTGGTAACTGTCATACGGACCGGATACTTATTCTTGGTATGCTTTGCGTCCCACCATTCATGCACAACATAATCAAAATCCGTGGTTTTTTCGGTGTTTCCATCAGAGCCTGAAATCATGACGTAATCGCCCGGCATGCAGGGACGGTCTTTTCTTGGCGGGTATATGCCGTTGATGATGAGGTCATATCCGGAATCCAGATGAACGAAGACAGAATCGCCGCTGTCACAGACTTCATCCCCCCAGAAGTGCTGGAAATGGGCAATTCCGGTTGAAGTCAGGTCATACTTTCCGTCAATATCGGCATTAACCCGGGCACGGGGTATCATATACCAGTTGAAAGTCCGGCCTTCCGGATAATTTTCAAAAATACGGTCAAATATAATGGTTTCTTTTTCCGCCACCGGACTTAAGACCAAAGAGGCGCAGAATTTTGAAAAATTCGCGTCCACCTCAATGGCTTTGTGTTTTCTATTGTATTTAATCAGGCTGTCATGAAATTTGTGGTTCAGACTGCTGGTATCATGTTTTACTTTTTCAAACGGCGGAAGAAATATATTATTTTCATAGTTATAGTCGCCGGTGGTTGTATCCAGCCAGAATATATGCGCAAAGTTTCCATTTAAGAAATAGAGGGAACCTGACAAGAAAAACATCCCCACATACAATGCGCCTTCTTTTCCCGGGATGTCAATTTTTGAATGAAAAGCCCATGTTTCAATGTTCTCATCATGCTTGCCATAGGGTTTGATAAAGTTTTCCCGGGCGTGTACCGGCCAAAACCCGGTAAATATAAAGATGGCCGTCAGAATCAAAATTTTTTTCAAAATCACCCCTCCTTTAATCCTTTATCCGATATCAGCAAACTGAAAAGTGTCAATTGCGGTTTCAGGTTCGATTTCAGGCCCGGGTTCGAATCCGATTCACTATCTGAAAAAGTATTATCCGGGCCTGTCTTTAGGAATAAGGAGGAATAAGGAATATATGATTAAATCTTCGCAAATGACTTTGCTTTTTTTCCTTCAGCCTATCCCCCCAGCAACTCCGCCACTTTTTTCATCGCCGCCTCCAGATTTTCCGGTTTGGAGCCGCCGGCCTGGGCCATATCCGGTCGTCCGCCGCCGCCGCCGCCCACAACTGCTGCCACTGCTTTGATGATATTGCCCGCATGGAATTGACCCACCAGGTCCTTGGTGACAATGGCAATGAGCAGGGCCTTGCCGCCGTTCTCCGCGCCGAGCACCACCACGCCGGATTTGATTTTATCCCTGAATTTATCCGCCAGATCCCGCAATGCGGCCGGTGATTCCACCTCAACTTTTTTGGCCACAAAATTAACGCCGTTGACGGACTGGACATCTTCTTCAATATTGTCAGCGGATTTGGCCGCCATCTGGGATTTTAATTTTTCCAGTTCTTTTTCAAGCGATTTCTGGACGGACAACATCGTCTCCACCCGTTTGAACAGATTTTCCGGCCGTTCCTTTACCAGGTTGGCCGTATCGTTTAACATTTTTGTGGCGGTTTGAATATGACTGACAGCGGCGCTGCCGGTCAGGGCCTCGATTCTGCGCACTCCGGAGGCCACACTGGATTCACTGACAATTTTAAAAAATCCGATATTTCCGGTCAAATCCGTGTGGGTGCCGCCGCACAACTCTTTGCTGAACGTATCCAACGCGATCACCCGCACCACATCCCCGTATTTTTCCTCAAACAATGCCATGGCACCGCTTTTAAAGGCTTCATCCGCCGACATTTGTTCGATGTTTACCGAAATATTGTCTCTGATCCGGTCATTGACCAAGACTTCCACCCGGTTGAGCGTATCGGAATCCACCTGAGAAAAATGCGTAAAATCAAACCGCAGCCGGTCCGGCCCCACATGAGAGCCGGCCTGGCGCACATGATCGCCGAGCACATTTCGCAAGGCAGCATGCAGCAGATGGGTGGCCGTATGATTGATTTCCGTGGCATTGCGTTTTTCCTTGTCCACGGTCAGCGTTACCGCATCGCCGGTCCGGGCCGTTCCGGATACCACTTTACCCTTGTGTATGATCAGGCCCGTGGGGTCTTTGATGGTCGTTTCAATGTCTGCGCAAAAACCGTCTTTAGTGATCCGGCCCGCATCCCCCACCTGACCGCCGGATTCGGCATAAAAGGGTGTTTTTTCGGTAATCAGATCAATGTTTTGTCCGGGTTCCGCAACTTCCGTTGCATCACCGTCCACCACCATCAACAGGATTCTGGAATCACCGGCAGTGCGGTCATATCCCACAAATTCGGGCAATTTCTCCATATTGGCGGTAAAATTTTTATAGGCGTCAGAAAGATTTGAAAAAGAGACCCTGGAACGGGATTTTTCCCGCTGGTCCGCCATGGCCTGTTCATAACCGGCCATGTCCAGATTCAGATCGCTGTCCCGGACCACATCCCGGACAATATCGACGGGAAATCCGTACGTATCATAGAGTTTAAAAATCACATCACCCGGCACCACCGTGTCGCGCTTTTCTTTCATCTGACGGATGGTTTCGTTTAACAGCTTGAGTCCGTTGTCCAGCGTTTCGGAAAACCGCAGTTCTTCATTTTTGATCACATTGGTAATAAAGGCACGGTCTTCAAGGAGTTCCGGATAACCGGCCTGCATGACATCAAACACCGTGGCCACGGTTTCATGCAGAAACGGTTCGGTTAAGGAAATATTGCGCCCGTACCGGATGGCCCGGCGAAGGATTCTGCGCAGCACATATCCGCGTCCCTCGTTTGACGGCAGCACCCCGTCTCCCACCATGAATGCACCGGCCCGGCTGTGGTCGGCAATGACTTTCATGGCCACATCGGTGACATCATCAGTCCCCAGTTTGCGGCCGGAAAGGCTTTCAATCTTTCGCATGATGGGCATAAACAGGTCGGTATCATAATTGGTGGGCACATCCTGAATCACCGCCGCAATCCGCTCCAGCCCCATGCCGGTATCAATGCTCGGACGCGGCAGGGGGGTCATTTCGCCGGCAGCGTCGCGGTTGTACTGCATAAACACCAGATTCCAGATTTCCAGATACCGGTCGCAGTCACAGCCCGGGGCACACGCCGCATCGTCACAGGCAAATTCCGCTCCCCGGTCGATGAGAATCTCCGAGCAGGGACCGCAGGGGCCGGTATCGCCCATGGACCAGAAATTGTCCTTTTCCCCGAGCCGCACGATGCGGTCTGCCGGCACGCCGATCCGGTGGTGCCAGATGTCATAGGCTTCATCATCGTCTAAATAGACGGAAATCCATAATTTATCTGCCGGAAGATGGTATTCGTTGACCAGAAGATCCCAGGCAAACCGGATGGCTTCTTCCTTAAAATAATCTCCGAATGAAAAATTTCCCAGCATTTCAAAAAACGTATGATGCCGGGCCGTGTACCCCACATTTTCCAGGTCATTGTGTTTTCCGCCGGCCCGGATACACTTCTGAGAGGTCACCGCCTTGGTATAATCCCGCTTTTCTTCTCCCAGAAATGTCCGCTTGAACTGCACCATGCCCGCATTGGTGAATAGTAGCGTCGGATCATCCTGGGGCACCACGGAAGAACTCCGGACCATCTGGTGATCTTTACCTTTAAAATAGTCAAAAAACTTCCGGCGTATTTCGTCTCCTGTCATCAATCCCCCGTCTTTCTACTTGGCTTTGGTTTCCGCCGGTCTGGTTTTTTCTTCCGGCACGGGATTTTCATCCCCGGCAACCAATCCGATGGCTGTTTTCACTTTGAGCAGCAACCGCTGAAACAAGTCGTCATTTTCCTTAAAGAACTTTTTAACATTCTCACGCCCCTGACCAATGCGCTCGCCATCATAGGAATACCAGGAACCGCTTTTTTCAATCACATTCGCTTCCACGCCGATATCCAGCAACTCTCCGGTACTGGAAATCCCTTCCCCGTACATAATGTCGAATTCGGCCTGCTTAAACGGCGGGGCCATTTTATTCTTCACCACCTTGGCCTTGGTCCGGTTGCCCATGACCTCCTGGCCGTCCTTGATGGCTGACATGCGGCGAATTTCAATCCGCACGGACGAATAAAATTTTAAGGCGTTGCCCCCGGTGGTGGTTTCCGGATTTCCAAACATAACGCCGATTTTCATCCGGATCTGATTGATAAATACAACCGAAGTACTGGTTTTGCTGATGGTTCCGGTCAATTTTCGCAGGGCCTGGGACATCAGGCGGGCCTGGAGCCCCATATGGGAATCTCCCATTTCGCCTTCTATTTCAGCACGCGGCACCAGGGCGGCCACGGAATCAATGACCAGAACGTCAATGGCGCCGCTGCGAACCAGCATATCAGCGATTTCGAGGGCCTGTTCACCGGTATCCGGCTGGGAAACCAGCAGTTCGTCACAGTTGACACCGAGTTTTTTCGCATAGGACGTATCCAGGGCATGCTCCGCATCAATAAATGCCGCAATGCCGCCCTGTTTCTGGGCTTCTGCCACCACATGCAATGCCAGTGTTGTTTTTCCCGAAGATTCGGGGCCGTATATTTCCGTCACCCGCCCCCGGGGTATCCCGCCGATGCCAAGGGCCTTGTCCAGCGCCAGAGAACCGGTGGGAATCGCAGGGATATCCACGATCACTTTACCGCCCAGCTTCATGATCGACCCTTTGCCGAATTGTCGCTCAATCTGCGTCATGGCGGATTCTACAGCCTTTTCTTTATCCATGCTCTTGGTCATACGGCCTCCTTAATTTTAAAACAACTATTCCATGAATTAGGATCTTTTAAAAAAAATAAAATCTATAAAAACAAAAAAAAACATTAAACGAGTTGGATGCTTGAAAGATCCGTATATATCGGTCCTGACGATTTCAGGTCACTTTTAATCACGTATACGGTATCTGCCATAAATTGATCCGACACCATATCCGCATATGTTTTCATCAAATCAATCAGGGTATTTGCATCCGCACGCCCCTTAAACCGGCCCAGGGTCAGATGCCCGGTAAACCGCCGCTGATCGCAGGCAAACCCCAACGGATTCAACCCGACGTCAATGGCCTGATGGACGTTTGCCAGCAGATCCGTCTGCCCGGAAATGCCGGTCCACAGCACCCGGGCCTGCCGGATGCCCGGAAAAACACCGACCCCTTTAGCACAGAGCGTCATCGGAGGCAACCCCCGGATAGAAGCATCAACGGCCGTACAGACCGGCGCGACATCCTCAGGGGCAATGTCTCCTAAGAACTTAAGCGTTAAATGAATATTTTCCGGCCGGGTCCATTTAATCCGCAACGCATGACGTTTCAATTCCTGCTGCAATCCGGCCAGCTTTCTGATCACAGGGTCCGGTAATTTCACCGCAATAAATGTGCGGATCTTTGACGAACCTGAATTTTTCCCGACAGGCAGTTCGGTTGCGTTCATTGAAAAATTTTAAATCCTTTATTTTATCACAAGCAGTATCACCTGCAGCACAATATTGCTCATAATGCCGGCGGCCACGTCATCGATTACCACACCCAGTCCGCCCGTAAACCGCTTTTCCAGATAATTGATTGGAAACGGTTTTAAAATATCAAAAAACCGGAAAACAATAAACCCGATAATCGCAGCAGAGGTACTGAATGGAATGGCAAAAAAAGTCACTGCCATTCCGGCGATTTCATCAATAACAATACATCCCGGATCCTTGGCCCGGAGGGCTTTTTCTCCTTTTTCCGCAACCCAGATGGAAAAAAGGATAAATGCGACGATAAAAAAAAAGGCCGGCAGCCATGCCAACGATGATAAAAAATAAAATAAAGGAATGCCGGGAAGCGACCCGAAGGTTCCCGGCGAAAACGGCAGGAATCCGATATAACCGCCGGTGGCAAGACCGACAAATAATTTTGAACGGTTTCTCATGCCCCGTTATCTATAATCAGATACGCCTTCTGTCAAGGCCTTGTTGAACCTGCCGGCCGGTTATTTGATCAGATTTTCAGCATGTTGACTGATTTTCTCATACACGGTCCGGACGGGAATATCTTTTTGCCGGGCAATGGTCCGGCACGCCTCATACTCCGGTACAATCCGCGACCGGCCATCCGGGGCAATAACCTTCTTTGCACAGACGTCACCATACTCTGTTTTCAGTATGACGGTTTTTCTTTCCAGCAGCCGTCTTTCCAGATCATAACATCGGACCCCCAGAGAGGTGGTTTCCATCAGAACCCGGCGAATAAGAACTTCCTTTGCCTTGTGGTGGCACAAGACCTGAAGCAAGGTCCCGGGCCGGTTCTTTTTCATAAAAACCGGAATCAAATACACATCTAAAGCCCCGTCTTCAAACAGCCGCTCCATTAAAAATCCGAATACTTCCGGATTCATGTCATCAATGGTGGTCTCAATCATGGTCACGGTATCGGAAGCCGGAAACGGCTTGCCGATAAAAAGACGCAGCAGATTGGGGCGCGATTCCAGATCCCGGGTGCCGGCGCCGTATCCGATACCTGAAACCAGCATGTCCGGCATGCTGCCGAAGGATGTCGCCAGGGTGGAAATAATGGCCGCCCCGGTCGGGGTGACCAGCTCAAAGGGAATATTTGTGCCGTATACCGGAATATTTTTTAATATCGCAACGGTGGCCGGTGCCGGCACCGGCAGCTGACCGTGAGAACAGGTGACAAACCCGTTGCCCAGGGGAATTTTTGAGGCGGAAATGGCTTCAAGCCCCAGATAATTTACACACAGCGCAGTGCCCACAATATCGACAATGGCATCCACGCCCCCCACTTCATGGAAATGAACATGATCTTTGGCGCATCCGTGGATTCCGGATTCCGCTGCCGCCAGTTTTTCAAATATGGCCAGGCTTAACTCTTTGACTTCACCGTCAAGAGAACTGCGGCCAATCATATCCCGGATGGCCGCATAGTCCCGGGAGACACTGCTTTTGACAATCACGTCGACTTTTTGCGCTGCAATACCCGTTTTTGATATGGCGGTTACCGTAAAATCAAAATCGGTGAGCAGGTGATCTTTTAACGCACTTTTGAGCCAGTCCGCCGGCACCCCGGCATCGATAAACGCACCCAGGGTCATATCACCGCTGATGCCCGCAAAACAGTCAAAATGAGCGATCATGGCAAAGGGGTCTCTTCAGAGTGAATGGCAATAATTTCAAGCAGCAGGCCAACGGCTTTTTCCATATCCGCCAGCCGGATGGATTCCCGGACCGTATGAATGTCTTTCATTCCCGTGCCGATGACGCCGGTCACAATCCCGTTTTCAAAAAAAACATTGGCATCCGATCCCCCGCCGGTTCGCTTGACTTTCATCTGCCGGCCCAGATTATCCGCCGCCTGTTTTGCCATTATCACCACCGGATGATCTTCGGCAATAAAGGTATTGCTGAACTCTTTTTCAATATCAATTTCCAGACGGGGCAGATCACCGGATGCCTGCCGGTTTCTGAAATCATCAACCACCGCTTCAAATGCAGCCACAATGGTCTGTGTCACATTTTCCAGCTTTGCCGCATCATGACTTCTCACCTCTCCTTTTAACCGCACCAGGTTCGGCACAATATTGGTCGCCCCCCGGGCTTCCATCATCCCGATGTTGCAGGTGGTTTCAAAATCAATCCGGCCCAGGGTCAGCCCTGAGATTGCCTGACTGGCCAGCAAAATGGCATTGATCCCGTTTTCCGGGTCTGCGCCGGCATGGGCATCTTTTCCATGAACCCGGATTTCAAAGCGGTTGGCGGCTGGAGCCTGTGTAATAATGCTCTCCGTGTCCGCCGTATCCAGCGCATATCCGTATTTTGCGGAAAGCAGATTCACGTCAAGATTTTTTGCGCCCAGCAATCCGATCTCTTCGCAAACCGTTAATACGATTTCAATGGGACCATAGGGCAGGTTATTTTCATGCAGGATACGGACGGTTTCAATGATAATCGCAATGGCACTTTTATCATCTGCGCCTAAGACGGTGGTGCCGTCGCTGGTAAACACCCCGTCGGCAAATTGCGGTTTTACGCCCAGGCCGGGCGTCACCGTATCCATATGCGCGTTTAACAGAAGTGCCGGCACATTCCGGCTGCCCCTGAGTTTAACAATCAGGTTGCCGGTATCACTGCCGGCCGCTTCACCCGCGCTGTCCGTTACGATTTCCTGCGCATAGGGGGAGAGCATCTGGCGGATCTTGGCGCAAACCCGGGCTTCCTGCTGTGAAATGCTGTCAATGGATACAAGCGTTTTGAATGTTTCCGCCAGCCGGTCACGATTAATCATGTGTTATTAGTGCTCTTGCTCGAGAAATTGATTGACATAAACAGGGGGTTATTAGTACTTGAAAGAGAACGGAAGTGCGCAGCTCACTGGTGGGGCTCCCGGACTTCAAATCCGGTGTGAGGCGTTAAAACCGTCTCGGGTGGGTTCGATTCCCATGCACTTCCGCCATTTCTATCAAAAAATTCGATTGGTAACAATATTAAAACCCCTCTTTTTTCGTTAAATCAGTCGGGGACGAATTCGCACACTGTTTGCACTTATCACGGTGAATGCGCCGGTCAATTTATCCCTGTGCTGTTGAATGGCGGTTGCAACAATTTCTGCCTTATCTTTGGCCGTCAAACCTGAAAGCCGAATTAAAACAATACCGAATGAATAGCGGTGGTCTCTAAAAATCAGTTCTCCAAAATCCTTGTCAGCGGTCAGGAGAATACTGCCCTCTTGATTGGCGATTTCCAAAACCGCTTCATCGGAAATACCCGGTTCCATTTCCACAACCGCAAGAACAGTCCATCTTTCCTCCCGCAAGCGCTTTACAATCGGTTGATCAACGTTTTCATCCGCGACCAACATCATGCTGTTTTCTTTACCGGATAAACAACGTCGGCCCGGAGCGTTTCAACAGCAAAAGCGATGGCAGCCAAAACAGCTTCATGATTTAAGCGAGGATGTGCTTCGAGGATTTGTTCAATCGTTTCGCCGGTGGATAGCTTTTCGAGAATGAGGTCCACCGGAATGCGTGTGCCGGAAATAACAGGCTTTCCCATCATAATTTTTAAATCGGACTGAATATGTTTTTGCCATTCCATATTTCACCTGACCCAGTAAAAGTTTTGATAATAATTATTTAAAATATTAGCACAATTCAGGGTGAAGTAAAATCGTTTTATTCCGTTTTCCACACGCATGGAAACTTTCAGATGACGTTCAGATTGGGATGCCGCTACTCCATTTTATCCCAAAAAACCCTGGCTCCGATCCATCACAACCGCAGCTTGCCAATCTTCCGGCAATGCTTTCATCACAGCCTCAACTATTTTACCTCCCTGCCCTTTGACGGCTGATGTGATTTCATAGAAAAGATTAAAGGTTGTTATTCAATTTCCAGGATTTCGATTCCGGGCAATTTTAATTCAAACCATTTCGCAACATATCGTCGGTGGCAAAGTTTTCCGGTCTTTTCCCAGCAACAGATATCTCTTATCTTCTATTGTTTCCATTCCCATTTGACAATTTCATTGTAAACGTCTTTAGGGATCTTAACCACGCCGATCAGTACGCGGGTTTTTCCCGGCTCAACAGATCCGGTCAACGTGGCATTTTGCAGTTCAAACCCGTTTTTATCCACCGCCACAACATCGATTGCGACCCCCTCTGTCTCGCTGTTATTTGTAACAAAGGCTTTGACGGTCAGGGAATATGTCTCGCTTCCCTTTTCCATGATTAACGTATCGATTTTTAATATCTTAATATCATCTGCGGCAGCAGCAGTCATTGCCATCATCAGACCCGTAAATAAAAATAATATCAATACGCCCCGGATTTTAATTTTCATCGTTTTCCTCATCCAATTTTATGTT
>JAABSL010000008.1 GCA_011390415.1 Desulfobacteraceae bacterium | reverse complement strand
TTGAAAGCCCCTGGCAGATTTTTGTCAAGGGCCGCCAGGCAGGCGGCCACAAAATCGCTTTCATGCACGAACTGGACGGCCGGGTCAAACCCCCGGATGCTGACGGTGACCGGCAGAAAAAGCATGCGAGAGATGTAGTTGTTGATGTTCGGGCCGAAGACCGTGCAGGGCCGGAGGATGGTGATGGTCATTTCCGGATGGGCGTCTGCAAATGCCTGAATCATCCGGTCGGTTTCTGCTTTGTAAAATCCGTAAGGGAAAGTTTTATTGCCGCGCAGCGGATCGTCTTCGGTCAGAATATCGGGATTGTCCGCATGGGCACCGTAGGCCAGGGTGCTGCTGATGGTGATCAGTTGAGTGACATCCGCGCCCAACGATTGATCCAGTATATTCTGCGTGCCGTTGGCATCAATATCATGCATCCGTTTTAAGTCATGGATCGGTTGGACCACAAATGCCAGATGAAGCACGGTATTAATCCGGTGCCGGATCATCAATTCCCCGATGGACGGGTCCCGGATGTCTTTTTGGTAAAAAGAAATCTTTTTTGCAAGATCATCTGCCGGGGCGATAATATCAAGACCGACGATTTTGCCGATATCCTTGCGCCCGATGAGTTCTTTGGTCAGGCGGGTGCCGAGGTAGCCGGATATACCGGTGATGAGAATGTTTTTCATAGTTCGTTCAGGTGACATCCACTTCATTTTCCAGCCGTTCGATCAGGTGGCGGACATACGCATCGTCTTCAATGGTTATCTCAATCGCCCCGGTCGGGCAGACCTCGACACAGCGTCCGCAGCCGCGACAGGCAGCCTGGTCAATGACGGCGTGATCATCTTCAAGGCAGATGGCATCCACAAAACAGATATCTTTGGTGCATGTTCCGCATCCAACGCACGAGTCCGCTACGGCAACGGTCAGTCCCGGCACCCGGTGGACCTTCTCCCCGATTTCAGGCTTGATGGCCGGCAGCATTTTCCACAGACAGCAGCAGGGACAGCAGTTGCAGATGGTCATTAATTTTTCGCCGGGCCCGGCGTTGAGCCACACCGTATCCAGTTTGTTTTTGCCGATCAAATGCACCAGGCCCGATTCCCGGCATTTTTGCGCATGTTCCAGTGCCTGGTCCGCCGTGACCCGGCGGCCGAATCGGGGATTGATTTCCGTGACCGCCTCCCCCAGAAAAATACAGCCCAGATCCGCGGGATAATCTTCGCACCCGGTGGAATCCCGGCAAATGCAGAAATCCATGATCCAGTGATAATTGGCCTGCCGGATGAAATGGTCCACAATTTCCGAAGGGGCCATCACGCCTTCGGGCGGGGCCACTGCTTCATTAACGCTAATGGTTTTATCTTTGGGCAGGTAAAAAATATCATCTCCGTCAAAAAGGGCGGAATCGACTAATTTTCCGATCACCGGGTAACGGGTCATTTTTGCCCAGAAAAACCGCTGGGAAAACGTTTTGTTGATGAAATATTTGATCCAGTAGGGAGTGGCCATATGCTATACCGTTGGTCCTGAATCGGAGACTTGTCTGGAGACATAATCTTCGTATTGTTTGAAATTTTTGAAGAAAAGACCGGCCAGCTGTCGGGCTTTGGCGTCATAGGCGTCCTTGTCCGGCCAGGTATTTCTGGGCATCAGTATCTCCGGCGGAATCCCCGGGCAGGACGCGGGAACACTGAGGCGGAAAAAGGGGTCCCGGGTATATTCCACATCATCGATCAGGCCTTCTAACGCCGCATTGAGCAGGGTGCGGGTATATTTGATGGAAATTCGTTTGCCCGTGCCATAGGGTCCGCCGGTCCAGCCGGTATTGACCAGCCAGCACCGGGCATTGTGCTGTTCAATCTTTTTTGCCAGCAGCTTGGCGTATTCACTCGGATGCAGCGGCATAAAGGGCGCGCCGAAACAGGTGCTGAAAGTGGCCTTCGGTTCCGTGACCCCCTCTTCGGTGCCGGCCACTTTTGCGGTATATCCCAGCAGAAAATGATAGGCGGCCTGGTCCAGGGTCAGTCTTGAAATCGGCGGAAGCACGCCAAAGGCGTCCGCCGTTAAAAAGATAATATTTTTCGGATGATCCCCCGTGCCTTCTTTGACAATATTGTCCAGATGGGTCAGCGGGTAGGCGGCCCGGGTATTTTCCGTAATGCTGTCATTGCTCAAATCCACATACCGGGTTTCCTCATCGCATACCACGTTTTCGAGGATGGTGCCGAATTTACGGGTGGTTTCATAAATTTCCGGTTCCGCTTCCTTTGACAGATTGATCACTTTTGCATAGCAGCCGCCCTCGAAATTGAAAATCCCGTCATCACTCCAGCCATGTTCGTCATCTCCGATCAAGGCCCGTTTGGGGTCTGCCGACAGGGTGGTTTTGCCGGTTCCGGAGAGACCGAACAGCAGGGCGGTGTCGTTTTTAACGCCAACGTTGGCGCTGCAGTGCATGGATAGGACGTTTTTCTGGGGCAGGATGTAATTTAATGCGGTAAAAACCGATTTCTTGATTTCGCCCCCGTAATAGGTGCCTCCGATAAGAACCATTTTTTTGGAAAAATTGACCAGAATAAACGTTTCGGAATGAATGTCGTCAAGAAGCGGATTGGCCAGAAATTTGGGCATGGCGATGACGGTAAATTCCGGCGTAAATTCCGACAGCAGGCTGCGGTCCCGGATCCGGATCAAGAGATTTCTGGCAAAAAGGGATTGCCACGCATATTCGGTGATCACCCGGACCGCCAGCCGGTATTTTTTGTCGGCCCCTGCATATACATCCTGGATGAACAGTTCCCGGTCCTGCATATAGGCTTTGATCCGCTCGAACACATAATCAAATTTTCCGGGATCATAGGCAATATTGACATCCCCCCAGTTGATTTTGTTTTCCGTGGCCGCATCCCGGACGATGAACTTGTCATTGGGAGCCCTGCCGGTGCTGACCGGCGATTCAGTTGGGCGGACAATAATCAGGGGGCCCAGGTGAGACATGACCCCTTCGCCTCTTTTGGTCGCCTGTTCATAGAGCTTGGGAGAGCACAGATTCCAATGGACTTTTTTGACGTTCCGGATGCCCAGATACTCAAGGCCGGGTTCCAGTTTTTTCAGCTCATGAAACGGTTTCATACTTCCTCCTGAAAACGGGAAAAGTGATGCAAAAAGCAGCATTGTCATCCGGACGGATGAAACGGGCAATACCCGGCTAAGCCGGCTGCCGTAAATATGTCAAAAAAAATCAAAAGGATGTCTGGTGGTCGCAGCCGTCCGGCAGATTAAAATAAATTTAACATTTTTAATGTATTAAATTCGTTTTTGCAATCCCCTTTTCATGAAGTGTCCGATGTCTTTGAGAACGTTGTGGTCATCAGGCAGGGTCCGGGGGTTTTGGTTTTGTGTTCAGCAAAGCCCCCATGGCTGCGGCCGTTTTTTTAAAAGCTTCGAGATCATCGAGCTTAAATTTTTCGAGATTTTCTTTGATGAGTTCGTAGGAATGATTCTGGGATAACGCCACCATATGCTCACCCTCCGGCTCAAGGCCTACCAGAATGGTGCGTTTGTCCTTGGGGTTTTTTTTCCGCATCACCAGACCGCGCTTTTCAAGCCGGTCAACCACCCGGCTGGCCGTGCTGATGTGGATGTTTAATTCTTTTGCAATTTCGCCCATCGTTGCCGAAGAGCGTTGTCTTAGAAAAAACAGAAGATAAAAGGCTTCAAAATTGAGATTAAACAGTCTCATTTTATGCTGTTCAAAATGATATATGGCCGCCATGACACTAAACAGCAGGCGATCGATCTCTTTTCTTGGAATGGTGTCAATCATTATCGGATCAGTGGTTGTTTTGAGGGTATAAATTTTTTCAGGCTATGTATCATTTTATTTGTATGGATGCAAATAAAATTTTTAACAGATAATTATTTATATATTAATTCTGTCGGTTAAATAAAATTAAATGTTGCAGAATGCAAATAAAATCTTTTCAACTCACCTGATAAATTAGGACGAAGTCTGAGAGCGGACAGGGGGGCAAAAAGAAAATGTGCTCACCGGGGGAAAATAAAAATGCCCTTTATCCGGAAAAACCGGATAAAGGGCATAGTGGAGGTAGAACGATGAAAAAAATAAATCAGCACTTCATTTTTTCATGTCTATGGTATTATAATAAGCAGTATCACCGACTTGTCATCTCTGGTAAAATAAATTAATTTTTCCGGGAATCCGGATTGCTTTTCTTGTCCTGTTTAATCTGTTTCCGGGCCTCAATGGCCAGATCCCGGACTTTAGCGATATCTTCATCCGAAAATACACCGTTGACGCCGGAGATGGCCGCCAGTTTCATGCCGTGTTTCAAGCCCATCTTGTAAATGGTTTTCACTTTTTCCCATTCAATATCCCGGCCGATGGTAAATACTTCGAACCGGCGATCCAGAGCCAGTACAATGGTTTCCGCAAGACAGGCATAGGCGACTTTGGGCGGCAGGCCGATATCTTTCATTTTGGGATCACCGGGCAGCAGGATCTCACCGGATTCTATCACCAGCACATCCGGGCGCTTGGCAACCTCCTTGGGCGGAAGGTCCAACGGCCGGGCCACATCAGTGATGACGCAGCCGGGTTTGACTTTTGTGATGTCCAGGATTTTTTTCCCCATGCCGGAGGTGGCGGTCACGATAACATCCATGTCCGCCAGATATTTATCCGGGTTTACGATGGTATGCAGTTTGACGCCCGGGGTTTCTTTTAAGATGGATTCCTTTAATGCCATCAGTTTAACAATATTCCGGCCGCACAGGTAAACTTCATCAAAGGCCATTGCCAGCAGACGGCAGCAGACCGAACCAATGGCGCCGGTGGCGCCGAACACCATGGTTTTCCCCTTGATTTTTTTGCCTTCCTCAATTTCGATCAGTCCCATGCGGCGCACGGCATCCGCAGCCGCCCACAGGGCGCCGGATGCGCTGTAGCTGTTTCCGGTGGTAATGGGAATATCCGCCAGCTTGGCCACGGTTTTTCCGGCATCCCCCACCACTTTGGTAAACGCCCCCAGTCCCATGATCTGGGCACCGAGGCGTTTTGCCATTTTGGCGGCCTGCAGAAGCCGCTTATAGGTGAATTCAGCGCTGTGCGCCAGCATCTGTTTCGGCGTCCCTCCCACGGTAATCAGCCATCCTTCGGCCTCCACCCCGGTGGGTGATTGAATCCCCGTGACTTTGGAATATACAAAGGGCGGAGAATAGGCCATAATTTTTTCCACCGCATCCATAAACCCGGACGGTCCGTAACGGGCGGCCAGGTTAATGGTCGGATCCTTTTTCAGCTGCTCCTGTGACAGGGGATGAATGACAAACGCAAACCGGTTGACCCGCCGGAATTCCCCCTGGGGATAAATCACCCGCGGATCCAGATTGTGTTCACTGATGACCTCCAGAAGATCGTCTTCACTGATTTCATCCAATGAGATGCCCAGGGCCGCCGAAATCATGGCTTCAAGCACATTAAAGCCCACCACCTGCTCCAGAATTTTCGGCGTACAGTCAATGATCACATCCACGCCGCGTTCCTGCAGAAACTGGATACGGTCTTCGTAAACGGTGGCCGTGATAATGGTCTTTCCGCCGAGTTCCTCCAGGCCGCAGTCTTTTAAGTAATCATAAAAATCATAGCTCGGCACAACGATAATATTGGCTTTCTGAATCGCTTTGCGGCGGATATAATCATTCCATTGCCGCATGGGCATGGCAGATGACGCAAACCGTTTGCTGGGCACCCATTCCAGAAGATCATGCACGCCTTTGGCATACATTTCCAGATCATTCATGGAATTTAAAAATTTGGGAATGCCGTTTTCAAATAACGGATCCGCAAAGGTCAGATTGTCCGTGTATTCGGAAATCACCTTTGCAATGTCATAATTCAGCATGCCCGAAAGAAAAAGGACTTTGGTGTGATTAAAATAATTGTTGCCGAATTTGAATTGCAGGTGGCGAATGGCCCATTCAAAAGATACCCTGCGCAGTTTCTCGCCGATGGTCACCGGTGAAGTGATCCGGGTTTTCAGGGCTTCGACTTTCTGGGCCTGTTTTTCGATGGCGCGACTGGAACCGATGGCATAATTAAAATTCAATCCCCCCAGGCTGATTGCGTCTGCTTCAGAATCCCATTGTTCCAGCAGGTCGGCGGCCATACCGACATCACCGTCGGTGCCGACCCGTTTAACATTAAACTCCTGATTCATGAATTCTGCGACAAACTCATAATCATCCTCATTGCTGCCCAGACTGATACTGACAATTTGCTTCACGGTCTCCTCCTATACTAATTGCTTGATCCATTATTCCGAATGGCGTCCGCAGGACAGACGTCCATGGCTTCTTCACAGACTAACACTTCGGCCTCAGTTTCCGGCTGATTAAAAACATAACAATGTCCCACGGCCAGCTCTTCGTCCGTGTTTTCCATAAAATTTGCCGGCGCAATAACGGAACAGAGGGTACAGCCGATGCAGGCCTTGGTTATATAGTATTTTCCGAAAACATTTTCTGCAAATACTTCAGACTGAAGGGACATTTAAAATCTGCTCCGGAATACTCAAAAAAGAATAAACATCGTTTACTGTGGCGACAAGTGTTATCAACAGAAATAATCATATGGAATAAAAAAGTCTAAGTCAATACCACTGTTTCAGCACCTTGTCAATCTGAAAAAGTTTACGTTTTAGTTAAGTTTCGGGAGCTTATCTCAATCCAGAGTGTATCCGGACATGAATAGATTTTGCCAAAAAACCATCAGGAATAGCTCCGGCAAACCGCCTTCATCCAGCCGTCATAGAGGGTTTGGCGATTTTGTGCCGGCATTTTTCCTTCCCATGTTTTATCAATTGCCCAGTGTTTTTTCAGTTCAGACTGATCTTTCCAGAACCCCACGGCCAGACCGGCGGCATAGGCCGCCCCCAGCACGGAAGTTTCCCGGTTTTGCGGGCGGACCACCGGAATATCAAGGATGTCGGCCTGAAATTGCATCAGCAGTTCATTACCGACCATGCCGCCGTCTACTTTCAGGGTGGTCATGGGGATGCCGGAGTCCTTTTCCATGGCCTCTAAAATTTCCCGGGTCTGGAATGCGCTGGCCTCAAGCACGGCCCGGGCGATATGGCCTTTGTGAATATAATGGGTCAGACCGGTAATCAGCCCCCGGGCATCGCTGCGCCAGTGGGGGGCGAACAGGCCGGAAAAGGCCGGGACAAAGTAGATGCCCCCGTTGTCTTTGACCGTCCGGGCCAGATCTTCAATATCATGGGATTCGGTTATCAGTCCCAGATTATCCCGGAACCACTGGACCAGTGATCCGGCAATGGCAATGGACCCTTCCAGGGCATACACAGCCGGCTGGGTGCCGATTTTATACCCCACGGTGGTCACCAGCCCGAATTTGGACTGCACACTTTTTTCTCCGGTATTCAGCAGCATAAAACAGCCGGTGCCGTAGGTGTTTTTTGCTTCACCGGGTGTAAAACAGGTCTGGCCGAATAATGCCGCCTGCTGATCCCCCAGATCACCGGCAACGGGAATTTCGTCTCCGAACACCCCTGACGATGCGGTATATCCGTAAATTTCGCTGGATGATCGGATTTCCGGCAGCATCTGCCGGGAAATGCCCATGGCTGCGAGCATATCCGGATCCCAGTCAAGGGTTTCCAGATTCATGAGCATGGTGCGGCTGGCATTGGTCACATCCGTAACATGCACACCGCCGGCCGGCCCGCCGGTCAGCCACCAGATCAGCCAGGTATCCATATTGCCGAACAACACGTCGCCGTCTTCCACAGCCTGCCGGACCCCTTCAACATTTTCAATCAGCCATTTGATTTTCGGACCGCTAAAATACGTGGCCAACGGCAGGCCGACTTTTTCGCGAAAGCAATCCATATTGCCGTCAACAGCCAGTTTTTTGCACAGCGCTTCGGTCCGGGTATCCTGCCAGACAATGGCATTGTAATACGGCCGGCCGGTTTTGGGATTCCAGAGAACGGTCGTTTCACGCTGATTGGTGATTCCGATACCGGCAAGCTGGTCCCGGTTGATGGCTGATTTCTGAAGCCCGATTTTGATCACGTCATTGACCCGGTCCCGGATCTCCATGGGATCATGCTCCACCCAGCCGGGCCGGGGGTAAATCTGCCGGTGTTCCAGCTGGTGACTGGCAACAATTTCGCCGTGATAATTAAAAATAAAAAACCGTGAACTGGTCGTTCCCTGATCAATTGCACCTACATATTTCTCACTGACCATGCCGCTGCTCCTCCTTTTGCTTCGCGTTATCTCAATTGTAAGATTATTTATCTAATTTTTTATCCTTACAAATCAATAAAAGAAATTATTTTACATGCATGTTGATTTCCGGAAAGGATTCTGATAATTTATAAAAGATTGCACAAGAATATTTTATAATATTCTAGCGATTTATAGACAGACAGACACCGAATACCGCCCATTACAGAAGGAAACATGAATGAACAACGGAAAACCCCCGGCAGACGTTAAACAGCTGGAAAAATCTCAACCACTTACGCAACCGATTACGCAACCGCCTGCTCCCCGGCTTCAACAAAATTTTGCCTCAAATACGATAAAACGCTTCCGTTCCGCCGGCAAATATTCAGTCCGGTTTATCACCAATGATATTGCCACCCGCTGGTTTAACGCCACCTATAATTCTTACAGCCGTTTTTATGAGGGACAGCTGCGGCTGGGGCTTCCGGTATCCAGAGACCTGCTCAAAACCCAGGAAGAAGTGCGCTCCATTGCTGCCGGCAAGCTGGCGCTTACCCTGTATCACATTTTTCTGCGTGTCACCGGCACCCGGATTTCAAGAAATGATATCAAATATATTCTGATTGCCGAATTGGAAGCCGGCAATATCAAGTTAACCGAAAATGTGATCATTCTGACCCGGAAACAGCTCAAGTACCTGTCCGTCAACCGGTTAAAAATCCCCGCGTATTTCTTCACCGATATTCTGGAAGAGGCCACCCGACGCCGGATACTGATGGAAACCTTAAAACAGAATCGTCGTTCCTCCTACTTTGACAGCGAGATTGAAGAATACACTGAAAACGGCCGGGGCGATTATGAAACCGTTTATTACCGGGACTATACAAATGAGGGAAAGGAAATCAAATTCCGCCGGCTGGTCAGCATTGAAGATGTCACTTCCGGAGACAACCGCCCCTCGCTGCTTCTGGTGCCCGGCTTCACCAACAACAGCAACTGCTATGATTTGACCGACAAACAGTCGCTGGCCAAGGATTTTGCGGACAACGGCCACTGGGTGTATCTGTTTGATCCGAGGGGCATGGGAATCAACAGTGGCAAATTCGATCCGCTGTACACAGTGGATACCCTGATTGATCATGACCTGCCCACTGTCCTGAAATTTATTCATACCCGCACCAAAAAGAAACCGTCGATTCTGATCGGCCACAGCATGGGGGGAATCATTTCCGAAAACATGATTCTCAACTGGAATGTCAGACAGCATTTAAACGGGCTCAAAGACCTGACCAGTCAGCAAAAAGGCTATATGAACCAGATTCTGCCGCCGGCAGATGAAGCGATACAGAATTTAAGCATGGTCAGATCCGTCATTTCACTGGGATCTCCGAAATTCTTTAACAGAATGTCCCATGTTATTTTTCCGGTCATGCTCTGGCTCAACCACCTGGCCAGAATATTGCGGCTTCAGCAGATACCGGTCAAGGACACCCTTCAATTCATGATGCAGGTTCCGGTATTGAGCGATATTACACAGAAAATGCTCAACAGCAACATTGGGGATTTAAACTTTATCATGTGCCCGGAGAACCACCACTCCAACAAGGTCTTTACCAAGGCATATGTCAATAAAGTCCTTGAGTCCGTGCCTTTAGGCCTTGGATTTCAGTTTTTAAAAGCCATTTACAACGGTGAAGGGTTCAAACGGATGGACCAGACCCGTTTTAACTATTCAAGCCATGTGCATCTGATGCCCAAAGACATTCCGGTTTTCCATTTCTGGGGCACCAAAGATCCTTTGGCACCGCCGGAAAACCTGCAATTTTCCAAACATTATCCCCACCGGTCCAAAAAAATTTATTATATTGAAAAGCCGGAAGATGCGGCAAAAATAGAAATTTCCTCCCGAAAAAGTCAGGTGGTTGATTTTGTCATCGAAGGCGCCAATCATCTGGATCTGCTGTACGGCAGAAAGGCCGAGGAAATTATCAAGCCGCTGATTATGCAGATCATCGAAAAGACATGGGACAACTGGTCCTATGAGGATCTCCGGGAACCGGAATCCGAGACTGATCTGGAAGTGGAAAATTCAAACTTACCGTTGGGAATGAAACATGAATCGTTTAATTAACGATCAGGGCCGGGTCCGATTCGGCATATTTGAAACCCCGATTGATGAAATCAATTACACGGACTACCATCTGTCTTCACCCATGGGCTCCGGGATTTCATCTTTGTTTAAA
>JAABSL010000007.1 GCA_011390415.1 Desulfobacteraceae bacterium | reverse complement strand
AGACGCCGGCAGTCAGACCGGAGAGCTTCAGGTGTCTGAGCAAATCCGCAAAGGCACGGTGCTGATCCCCCACGGCTTCGGCCTGCTCTATGACGGAGAGGTATACGGCATCAATGTCAACTACCTGACCAAAAACACCCACCGTGATCCGCTGGGCACACCGATCCACCGGTTTGTGCCCTGCCGGGTTGAGACGGCGGCGTGATCAGGTTAAAGTTAAAGGCTGCGGGTGTCGGGTGTGAAGGGATTTGGCTGAAAGCCTCTGGTTTCCAGCGGAATAAGATACGCAAACGGTTTGAGCGGCCAGAACGCAAAAAGTTTTTCATTCATCAAAATAAAAAAACAAACTCAGGAAATTAAAAAATGGAAATCACCCTCACAACCCCCGCATTGCTTTTTCCGGCAATTTCCCTGCTGCTGGTTGCCTATACAAACCGTTTCAACACCATCGGCGGCCGCATCCGCACGCTGCATTCCCTTTACAAGGAAAATCCGGATGATGTGATCCTGACCCGCCAGATCGAGAGCCTGAAAAAGCGGGTGAATCTGATCCGGAACATGCAAGCCGTGGGTGTTGCCAGTTTATTCCTGTGCGTGGTATGCCTCTTTGTACTTTTTGCGGGCAAACTGTTTATCGGGAAAATCGTTTTCAGCTTAAGCCTGATTCTGATGATGATTTCTTTACTGCTGTCCTTTCAGGAAATCCTGATCTCCGTCAATGCCTTAAACCTGGAACTCAGTGACATGCAGAAAAAATCCGATCCGTAACCGGCATACACCCTGTTTTTATTGTTATTGCGATCAAAAGATTGCGGATTATGCGACGACCAATAGAATATATTCACGAAAAAAAGTCATCGCCTGTTTAAAAAAAATCCGGCAGACGCGTCTGCCGGATTTTTATTGGTATTAATCCGTTATTCATGTTTTCATTTCAGTGAATATCAAGACACGGCTCTTCCCCACACCGCATACACCGGATCGGACTTCAGGAATTGGGGATAATATTTATCCGTTTCCGGCCGGGGCCACCCCCGGGACGAAAATGTATTCAGGCCGGCGAATTTTTCCGACCGGATAAAATATTCAAGGACCAGACCCATGCGCTCAAACTCGTGAAGACGGGGCCACACCTTAATTACCTTCGGCGGAAACCACCGGTTGGAAAATGTTACCACAAATGCGCCGCCGGGGCGCAGCACCCTGGCCACATCGTTAAACACGTCATCCGGCCGGATCAGGTATTCAACAGACACCGTGCAGATCACCAGGTCAAAGGAATTGTCTGCAAACGGCAGTTTGGGATCGGCATTCAGGTCATGCACCCGATAATCTGTCAGCTGCGGGTTGTCCGCCATCTCCGCGGCATTCATACCTAAACCGACCAGGGATTTAAGCCCGGCATTTTCCGGGACATGGGACCGCCAGGCGCTCATCAGATCCAGCACATCCATTTCCGGTTCCATAAACGAACCATACAAGCCGGAAATGATATCAATCGCCTTTTCGTCAATATGATTGACAAATCTCGGATTCTGATAAAAATGCCCGTCTCCGGCTTCATCTTCCCTGGAAAACGCATCGGCTTCCAGAAAATCGGTGGGCCGGCCGTTGCCGCGCACCTGCATGCCCGGACCGTCGGCAAGGCATTCGATGAGCATGGCGCACTCTCCGCCCCGATCATAGGGTTTGACAAGGGAATCGTGCACCACAGCGGAAACCGTCAGGTCATAATCCGCCAGGGGATGATTCAGATCCGCCGTCAGACTGCCGTTATCCAGCCCGGTCACCCGAAACGGCCGGGTATTGCCGGGAAAGACATTGGCAAGACCTTCAAGCAGGCCCAGTGGATAAAATCGCCCGTATTTTGGCGTGATCTGGTCCGCCCTGAACTGGCGTCGATTTATGGTGATTTGATTTGACGCTGCATACGGCAGTAATTTTTCATCCTTACCGTACGTAACCGGTTTGATATGGTCGCCGGACTTTTTCCCGACCAGCTGATCGTAAAAGCCCGGAGGCAAAATGTCCCGCCAGACATTTACCGTTGTAAACAATCGTTCTTCATGACCGGCTTCGTTGCTTTTCCATTTTAATTGAAATTCAATGTCTGCCAGACTTTCATCATTAATAATATTCATTTGTGACCTCGCATGTTTTAGTTAACGCCATCGTTATACGAAGCCTGGTCCAGGAACACCCATATGGTTTAATTCATATATAACCATATTGAAATATAACATAAGAATGGTTTTTCTAACAATCAATGCAAGGAGGGAAAAAACATCGTCCAGTTTGCCGGGATGCGCATGAATTTTGAAGCTGAAGGGAAAAGGGAATGGTATCAGATTTCAGGTTTCAGAAAATTTAAACTGAACTCTGATATCTGGACACTTGTTTTACACATTTAGGGCCGTGGAAGGAAATAATTGCCCCGGATGGCGCAGGATTTTGGTTCGTATTCAAGGCGCGATGGAGTGAACATATCGAGATATATGAGCTTCATCGCAACACAGAATACGGGCCAACAGACAAGTCAGATGGGATAATTATTTCTTTCCACGGCCCGTAATATCGACCGGTTCAGACGGCCGGATGCAAAGCCTTCCAGATCCATGGTGACATAGAGGAATCCGATTTTTTTAAACTCATTAACGATATGACTCCGGACGGACGGTTTCAGCAGTTTTTCAATATCTTCGGCTGGTACTTCAATTTTTGCGGTTTCACCGTAGTTTCTGACCCGAAAATGTGTAAAATCCAGATCCAGGAGCACTTTTTCAGCAGCTTCCACCCGTATTAATTTGGCCGGGGTGATCGGTTCTCCATAGGGAATCCGTGTGGCAAGACAGCCGGAAGACGGTTTGTCCCAGGTGGCAAGTCCCATTTCTTTAGAGAGTTGACGGATATCATTTTTGGTCAATCCGGCTTCTGCCAGCGGCGCCAGCACATTCATTTCCTGCGCGGCTTTTAATCCGGGCCGGTAGTCACCTGCATCATCGGCATTCACACCGTGTGTTACTGCTTGTATTCCATTATTTCGGGCAGTCTCAAAAATCTGCTGAAAAATTATTCTTTTGCAGATATAACAGCGATCCGAAGAATTTTGAATAAACTGGTCGGACGCCATTTCCCGGGTCGGGACAATTAAATGGCGGATATTATTTTCTTTGGCAAACAATGCCGCACTTTCAATATCATGCTGACAATGCACGGGAGATGCAGCGCTGATTGCAAGCAGGCGATCCTTGTCTGAGAACACTTTTTTAGCTGTTGCCAGTAAAAACGTGCTGTCCACCCCCCCTGAAAACGCAACCGCCATGGAATTATTCTTTTTTAGAATTAAATCCAGTTTTTTCCGCTTCAAAATTAAATCACTCATTTTAATAATATTCCGCTATGATGCGAGGCCTGATGCACCGGCCTCGATGACCAAATCCGTCAAAAAACTGTTTACAAAAAAACGTGGTTCTTATATAAATTACTCTTTACAAAAATCTCAAATTTTTAGGTAATTATACCAAATCTCAGACACTAGCGAAAGAGGTTTATATGGGAAAAAAAAGCTTAACCAAATCGACGACCAAAAAGAAAACAGCCACTAAAAAAAAGACAGCCGCTAAAAACACAGAAGTAAAAGCAGCCTCCAAAAAAGCGGCTGCGCCCAAAAAGGGAGCCAAAAAAGCGGTTGCCCCCAAAAAGTCCGCTGCAAAAAAACCGGCCGCCAAAAAACCCGCCTTAAAATCGATACTCAAAAGAGATTTCGGCGCCTGGACACCGGAATCCCTGTATACTGTGGCACCGGATAAAGATTATTTGAACAACTATACCGCGCCGCCGTTAATCGATGAAACGGATAAAGAAAAAGTAAAAGAGCTTAAATTTCTATTGACCAAACAGTTTGATTTAAATGCTCCGGAAAAAACAGCTGCCGACAAGCCGGCCGCCAAAAAGCCGGTGCCAAAGGCAACCACTGCTGCTGTTAAAAAGAAACCGGAGCCTGCCCTGCCCGAGAAAGCAGCCCCGCCTGAAAAAGCACCTTCGATTCCGGAAATTATAAACCGTAAGTTTGAGACATGGCAGCCAAAAACACTTTATGTTGTGGATGCTGACGAGCAATTCCAAAAAGGATTTACCGCGCCGCCGGCTGTTGAAACGACGGACAAAGCAGAAGCCGAGCGCATCAAGGGGCTTCTTTTCAAAACCTTTGACCTGAGCGTAACCGAAACACCTGAACCGACAGCAGCCAAAATCAAGGCTGCAAAGGAAGCTGAAGAAAAAGCCAAAGCAGAAGCTGAGGCCAAAGAAAAGGCCGAAAAAGAAGCTGAAGAAAAGGCCAAAGCAGAGGCTGAGGCAAAAGCTAAAGCAGAAGCCGAGGCCAAAGAAAAGGCTGAGGCCGAAGCCAAAGCCAAGGCCGAAAAAGAAGCTGAAGCCAAGGCCAAAGCAGAAAAGGAAGCCCAGGAAAAAGCCAAAGCTGAAGCTGAGGCCAAAGCCAAAGCGGAAAAAGAAGCGGCTGAAAAAGCCAGGGCAGAAGCCGAGGCCAAAGAAAAGGCTGAGGCCGAAGCCAAAGCCAAAGCAGAAAAAGAAGCTCAGGAAAAAGCCAAAACAGAAGCCAAAGTAAAGGCGGAAAAGGCCAAAGCGGAAAAGGAAGAGGCCGCTAAACGGGAAGCGGAAAAGCCGCCCGTCCCCCCGGCACCGCCGGTTGCTCCAAAAAGGCAGGAACCCCCGGAACCGCCAATGAACAATGCCTTGAAAATGCTGATTGCCATTGTGGGTGGTTTGTTTTTGCTGCTGATCATTGCCAGTGCGATGAATACGAAAGACTATTATCTCAAAGCCACGGATAAAGGGGTAGAAATCTGGCAGGGAAAATTTTCACCTTCCGGTAAAAAGCTGATCATGACGGTTCCCGATGCCACCATTGAAGAACCGGTTAAATCGGTTTATTCAAAAAAAGAAGCCCTGGTACCGGCGTTTGATTATTACATCAGTAAAGCCGAAGCGCTTTCTGAAGAAAAAGGCATCCTGGATTTCGAAAAAATCAAATCCAACCTGTACAAAGCCATTAAATTTGCTCCCACTGTTCAGCATAAGCAAGAAGCAAAAAAACGCCTGAATAATATTGATTTCCTGTTTCTGATGTATAAGGCAGATGTGGCTGCCGGCAAAAAAACCAATAAAGGATATGAAACCGCGTCAGGGCATCTCAGAAACGCTTCGGCCCTGGCAACGGATAAATCCCAAAAGGAAATGCTGGAAAAAAAGACCGCCGAATTCAGTGAAGCCCTGGAAAATCTGAAACAGAAAAAAACCGAGGCGGAAGAAGCCCAAAAGGCGGAAGAAGCGAAAGCAGCAGAGGCAAAAGCTAAAGCGGAAAAAGAAAAAGAAGCGGAAAAAAAGAAAGCAGAAGAAAATGTTTCAAAAGAAGCTGCAGATTCTGAGCAAAATGCCGAATCCGCCAAAACGAAAAAGCATTAGCTTAACCTCAGCGCAATAGCAATAGTGCGCATGATTTCGTAAAAACAGTTACAAAGACCGGGTTCTATTCGGGAGGGCGTAAAGCCCTCCCCTACATTGACTTTGTATTAATTCGTTAATTTGGCATGTTCCGTCGGGTGCGGGGTCTATCCCCGCCCGAAAAAAATTCCGCTGTCCTCTGACATCAAACATCGAACATGGAACGACTGCGGCGATCATTTTTATGGTTAAACCTGCCGGCTCCACGCAATTGACCGTGACCTGGAGTGGTTGCGGTAAACCTCCGGGCTTTTAAACGGTGGAGCGCCAGCGACATTGCTCATCAAACACTGAAATGATAATTAAAGGACAGGCCCTTTAAAACAAAATCCACCATCATCCGCTCCAGTTTTTCAATGTCCGTATTTTTCTGAATCAGCATAAAATACAGCAGGCTTCGTTCAAACAAACCGAACAGAAAAACCGAACCGATCCGGGTATCTTCAATTTCAATAAGCCCCCGATTGACCGCCTTTTCCACCTGCTCCTCGATCAGTTCGAGAAACAGGAAAAACATGCCTTCATAGATTTCCTTAAAGATTCCGCCATTGCCGATACCTTCGCGGAACAGGAGCTCGGCAACATTTAAATTGTCCTGATAGATCCGGGTAACATCCCTGACCACCCGATGCACATTACTGATCACCTCGTCTGCGGTATCCCCGTCAAACATGTGCTCAGTTCTTTCAATAAATTTTTTCTGCAGCTGATCAATGAAATCATTGCAGATTTCCTTGAAGATTTCTTCTTTGGATTTAAAGTAGTTATAGAACGTACCCTGAGCCACCCCGGCATCGGCGACAATATCCGATACCCGGGTCATCTGAAACCCGTTCTGCTGAAACATCCGGATGGCGGATTCGATTAATGCATTTTTGGTACTGGGTTCTCCCATAGCGTCCTCTCCACAAATACAGATCCGATTTTATCCGATAAACTCCCGGGCCAGGGCCATGTAATCCTGTGCCCCGTAGCTGCTTTTGCGATAAAAAACAACCGGTTTTCTCTTATCGGAACTATCGGTAATCGTCGTATTCATGCGAATGGCCGTGTTATAGAGCAGGTCTTTATACCGGTCATCGGTTTGCAGCCTTTCTAAAATATCCCGGCTGATTCGGGTGCGCTGGTCAAAAAAAGTGGGTATAATTCCCGAAATCGTAATATCCGGATTAATCTCTTCTTTGATATCTTCAATGGTATCAAACAGATCTTCAAGGGCTTTATACGCATAGGGATGGGTCTGGCAGGGAACCAGCAACTCGGTGGCGGCGGCAAATACGTTGATGGTTAAAAGCGAAAGACTCGGCGGCGTATCCATGATAATGACATCATAGTCGTCTGCCACCTGGGCGATAACGGCCTTGAGCCGGTTTTCGCGGGCTTCCTCGTCCACCAGTTCGATTTCCGCGCCGGAAAGATCAATATGCGACGGCAGCAGATCCAGTTTTTCCCACCGGGTCCGGCAGATGGCGTCGCTGGTCTTGTATTCCTTTCCATTGGTGATGAGGTCATAAATACTGATATTGTCATCAGCAACATCAATTCCCAAGCCGTTTGTGGTGTTATGCTGGGGGTCCATGTCAACAACAAGTACCTTCTGACCTTCAACTGACAACGCGGCGCTCAGGTTTACAACCGTTGCCGTCTTTCCGACGCCGCCTTTTTCGTTGGCGATTGCAACAATCCGTGGTTTTTTTCCGGCCATTTTTCCTCCATCTAAATTGACAAACAGGTTTCAGCGTTAAGTATAAAAGGCTGCGCAGCAAGCAACTATTCCAAAATTCAAACCGGATTCGAATGCGTATCCGTTGTTTTTTTAAGCTGTTCACCAAATTGACGTATCCGGTCCGACAGATCCTCCGCAGCCGCGGCCGCTTCCTGCAAATCGTGTAATACGCGGTCTTTGTCAATCTGGTTTTTAACCATTGAATCCGTTAACTGGGAAAGATCCTGGGTATAATCATGGAAGCGCGCCATCATGGCATCACTGATGTTTTCCGAAACCGCATCCACCAGCGCAAAGATATACTGAAATTTAAGATTTTCCCGGTAATTCTTAAAATGAAACACCAGACTTTCCTGTGTTTCTTTTTTCATTCGCTTGACCGCCTTTTTTAACGCGGTCACCGCATTGATTGCTTCATCCGTTACCGGCCGACGGACAAGACGCCGTAACTGCTTGATAAAATTATAGACCCCCAGGCGCATAATGGCTTCCGTCTTAATGGCGGTGCTGTAATTCATGGTGGCAGATGCCGGCGGGAACTCCAGATTACGGTCTCTTTTCACGGATTTCAGGTCAAGACCGGCCGCCGGTTTCCGGTAACCGGATGCCACGCCGAGCCCCATTCGTTCCATGGCCGTATTGTATTCGGACAACGCGTCATTGACCATCACTTCATAGGGGCCGGTGATGGTTTCAAAATATTCCTTGATTTTGAGTTCTTCATTTTTGACAAAACTGAATATCCCGGGATTAATGTTTTCCGCCATAAATTTATCAATGCCGAGTTTGACATCCTGAAATACCAGATAGAGCGTGTTGGAAAAGCCTTCTGTCACCACCCGCTCCTGGTACTGATCAAGGGGCAGATTATAACTGCCGACAAATTCAATCAGGCTGGGCAGAACCTCTCCGGCACGGTGATCAAAAAAATGATCCACATCGGTTCTGATTTCCCGTTTTATCTGCTGTTCCGCCCCTTCCAAGGTGCTTTTGACCATGGATTTCACCCGATCGGTTTTTTTCTGCTGGGATTTGATTTTCTTGAGCATTCTGGAAGCCTCGTCCGCGCTGCCGGACAATATGTCCTGATTTACGCGGATCCAGTGATCAAGGCCGGAAGCAATCATTTTCAGGCGTTCAAAATGGTTTTGAAACAGCAGGGCAAACCGCTGGCTGGTCACGATCTTTCGCAAATTCGTATTAAACTTTTTTTCCTGATCATTGGAAAAGGCAATAATTTTTTCATCGCCTTTCCACTGGGCCAGCCGCTGCTGATCTTTGGACGGCAGGGTCTCCTTTTTAGCATTGAACAGGCTGTAAAGGGCGGAATAGGTATACACCTGCGGATTGTTTTTGATAATGGCCAGGTCGTCTTTTACCTTTTGAACCAGCACCCGGAGATCATCATAGGATTCATGTTCGGACAGGTCACAATTGACCACAAATATCATATGGTCAATAATTCCCATTTTTTTAATCATGGATAAAAAATTAATATCCGCCTGGCGGATACCGGTCCGGCTGCTGATCACATAAATCAAAAGATTGGCCTGCAGCAGATAATCCTGAATCATTGCCATATGCAGCGGATTGGGAGAATCACTGCCCTGGCAGTCGGCGATTTCAATCGTATTTTCAATTTCGCCGGAATCGATTTCCAGGGAAATGTCCTTTAAATAAAACGCCAGAATTTCGTTACCGGAAAAATCACGATGGGCGGAGAAATCTGTTCCCGTGAACTGCCGGGTTAAATCATCTGAATCCAGAAATTCCTTTACCCGGTCATATCCCTGCAAATACGATGACAGGTACAGACTGTTCAGATTCCGGGTATCGTTGCTTAGCAGATGCTTGGATTCAAGAGACCCCAGGGCCTGTTTGAGTTCGTCCCGGTCGGAAGATCGGCGGATATCAAACGGTTCTTTCCGGGACCGCCATTCCAGGGACGGAAACAGTACCAGGGACCGCCGGATATCCGCGTTCACCTGATCCCAGGATTTGAAATAAAGGGTTGCCTTGAGCCCATCGCCACGGCGGGCCCGGGTAACCATGGATGTCACGACCCCGGCCCCTCTTTTGAGATAATCTCCGGCAAACAGCGAATTGATCAGGGTGGATTTTCCGGATTTTATGGTTCCGATGACCGCCACCCGGATTAATTCCCCGGACAGCTGATTATCAATGCTTTGACATATATTTTCCCAGTCCTGAAATGAATGATCGGATGTTTCCGGCATGGCATTGATCCGGTCCAGAAGCTTGCATACATGCCGGTTGATGGTTAAAAGTTCGGTTTTCAGATCTTCGTAAACATTCATTATAACTGTCAGCTCCTCAACTATCCCCTGATTTAAACTGATTATGCCGCTTATGGAGGCATTTATTACATTCTGAATAAAAATTGTCAAAAAGATTTGAGAATTTCATATAAAGTTTCAAGACATTCAAAATATTAGATGTTACTTGTTAATTTCAGGATTTTATGATACATGAAACAAAAATATACAATTTGATAATAAAGGGGATCCGAATTCATGTCAAAAAAACATCCTGAATGTCCATTATATAATCCGTTAAACTGTAAGGAATATTATAATCCGAAACTCTGCGCGTTTGTCCGCAAAGATAAGGTCTGCCTGAAAAAGAAAAAGCCCAAGCCCAAAAAAGCGGCCGCAAAAAAACCGGACGCGCAAAAGCCGGAAGCACCAAAACCTGAAAAACAAAACACTGAGGTCAAAACGCCGGAAACATCCGGCAAGAAATAACCTGACAGGGTCTTGAAAACCATAACAAGCACAACAGGTTTTCAACCCCCGTTAAACGATTCTTCGTGCAGAACTCAAAACATATCATGCCTGAAGATCAATTCAAATTAAATTCCATGCGGCAGCAGGCCGAAGCAATATTTAACAGCGCTTTAAGCGCTGTTAATGCATTTGGGGCGGTAAAAAAACATTGCCGGCTGCGGGAAAACATCTTTTATGTCAACCAGACCTCTTTTAATTTAAGCCGTTACAACCATATTTATATCATCGGGGCCGGAAAAGCATCAGCGCATATGGCCGCTGCCATGGAAACCATTTTGGCCGAAAAGATCACGGACGGCATCATCAATGTCAAGTATGCCCATACTGTTCCTCTAAAGCGGATAAAATTAATTGAAGCCGGCCATCCGATACCGGATGAAAACGGCCGCACCGGTGCACTGCAAATTTTACAGCTTGTTGAAACGGCTGCAGCCGATGATTTAATCATCTGCCTGATTTCCGGCGGCGGGTCCGCACTCTTGCCGTTGCCGGTGTCTTCGATCACCCTTTCCGACAAACAGGAAACCCTGCGCACACTTT
>JAABSL010000006.1 GCA_011390415.1 Desulfobacteraceae bacterium | reverse complement strand
GCAAGGTTTATCCCCGACCATAAAGCTTTCGAATACGTTACCCTATCGAATAATATGGGTACTTAACAGCAAGGTTTTAATATGACCCATCTCATTGACCCCGCTCACTTCAGGGAACTGGCCCGGCAGCATCCGGAAGATGTCTGCCGGCGTGCATTATGCAGATACGATCATGAGAAAAAATCTTATATCCTGCCGGTATGGGGTGATGAATACGAGATATCGCCCCATGAATCGAAAATTGAGCGCATCAGCCGCCATTTTCGAAAACCCCATGACTATTTATATGTTTTCATTATCAACTATCTTTTAAAAGCAAAGGAAATGGACCCTTTCCGGGAATGGATATCTGAAAAGGACATGCCCGGCGGTGCAACCTTTTTCCGGGGCCCGCATGACATTCCCACGCACCTGATCGCTTCGCGATACTCGGGTGATAAGGAAACATTTAAAAAAGTCTGTGAAGATTTCGGCGGCACAGCGCTACACATGGCAGATGCGGCCTGCGTATTTCAAATTACGCCCCGTATCCCGGTGGCGGTATTATTCTGGGATGGTGACGATGAATTCCCTGCGGAAGCCAGACTTTTATTCGACAGATCCGTTTATGCGCATTTGACGTTGGACATTATCTTTGCGCTGGCAGTTGATGTTTGTGCAAGAATCGGAAAATCAGCCGAATAACCGGCGCGCTGCCATCAAACCCGGCGGCAAAACGCGGCGGCAATTTTTTCGGCCACCAGGGGCGCATTGCCTGCGGCCCGGTTGTTGACAATGATATGGGTCTCGATATTCTCTTCGATCCCTTTGCGCATAATATCCACCGTGTCCTGAATCATATCGGACTGCACCATTTCATCCACCAGCCGGTCAAACGGAAACGCCCGGGCATAGGCGTCTTCATACCGCATGCCGCGGGGTGTCATCAGCCGGACAATACGATTGCCGCCTGAATTGAAATTGTTGCCGTCAGCCGCCGCCAGCTGATTTTTCAGGCGCGGCAGCCAGGTCCAATGAGACAAGACCTGCCCCACCCCGTGCTTTTCCAGAACATGAAATACAGGAGCACTCAGGTAAGCGCCGGTGCGCAGTTCAATATGATACCGGGAATCTGTTGGAATGGATTCAAAAAACAGATCCAGCCGAACGTTTTCTTTTCAGAAAAATCCGTCAGCAATTCACGTACTCTCTGCGCCAAACCACTATCATATGCCATTTGCTATGGGTCTCAACAGGTTTATATAATTATATGGTTTATTGTTTTCAATCCTATAATTTCCCGGGCAAGAATACCAGTAAGATTTGATTGATGGTTCAGTGATGCCGGCTGTTTGACTCAAATCCGATCAGACCCTGTTCTGCGAGGGTATTTATCCGGAAAATTGATTGCGTTTTACCGTCTTTAATGCGACCTTTTTGAGCAAATAGATAAGGGGAAGAATTCTGATCGAATCCGTTCTTCCCCGGGATATTTAAAATAAGAATCTGAAAATCACAGGAGCACATAAATGGCTGTCTTTATCCGGTGGTTCAAAAACAAATCATGCGTATGGATCGCATGCCTTTTTGTCATTTTTCTTTTTGCCGCCAATACTGCTGATGCAGGAAATTTGTTTAAAAATCTGTTCGGAATTTCAGCTGTTTTAAAAGGGAGTCAAAATCGTGACGATCTGACGACCGGTGAAATCGGAAATGCCTTAAAAGAAGCGCTTCGCATTGGATCAGACAACGTAGTCAGCCGGCTGGGACAGGAAGATGGTTTTTCGGGCGACCCTGCGGTTCACATCCCGCTGCCTGAAGAGTTTGAAATTGTAAAAAAGACTTTGGACAGATTCGGCATGTCTTATCTGGCAGAGGAGCTGGAAATCAAGCTTAACCGGGCTGCGGAAGAAGCAACGCCAAAGGCCAGAGAACTGTTCTTCCAGGCAATTAAAGACATGACATTTGAGGATGTCACCAATATCTATAACGGCCCGGATGACTCGGCAACGCAGTATTTTCAGGGTAAAATGGCCCAATCTCTTGCAGAGGAAATGCAGCCGATTATCAATGACAGCCTGTCACAGGTGGGCGCCGTAAGGACATACGATAAAATAATGAATAAATACCGATCCATTCCTTTTATGCCGGATGTTAAGGCAAATCTGACCCACTATGTCACTCAAAAAGGCATGGAGGGTATTTTCCATTATATGGCCAAAGAAGAAGCCGCTATCCGGGAAAATCCCGCCAAACAGACCACAGCGCTTTTGAAACGGGTGTTCGGATCAAAATAATTTTACCTGGCTATCCGCTTCGATTGCAGGGTTGATTTTATGCGCCCTTAAATCTGGTTTACAACCACTTGATGCGTTTAAAAATGGACAAAAGAAGAACCGCAATCACCAACAGAATCATACAGACAATGGCAAAGGCCCAGTGATTTTCAGAACCGGGAATCCCTCCGACATTGATCCCTAAAAGGCCGGTCAGCAGTCCCAGCGGCAGGAAAATCGCTGCCACAATAGACAGCAAATACATAGCTTTGTTAATTTGTTCGGACAGCCGGTTGTTCAATTCTTCCTGAATAATAGCAGCACGATCTCGTGCGGAATCGATGTCTTCAACAAACCGTGCTGTTCGCTCAGCGCATTCCCGCAGCCGCAGTTTGTCCTTATCTGTCAGCCAGGAAATATTCTCATTTGATAATCGTGTGAGCACATCCCGCTGCGGGGCAATATACCGTCGCAGGCTGATGCTTTGACGCCGCAATCTGGATATTTTCGGACGAAGCTCATAACTTTCGGCTGACAAAACCGTATCTTCCAGGTCATCAACCCCTTCATCGACCTCAGCGATGATAACTCCCATGCGGTCCACAATACGTTCAACAGCCATCGACATAAATTCCCCGGAACGGGTCGGGCCATCGCCGGACTCAATAGCCCTGTTGACATCATCTAAAGCCATGACCCGCCGCTGGCGCATGGTGATGATCCGGTTCTCGCTGTAATTCATCCGAAGGGCTACCATGTCCTCGGGATCCGCCCCAGGATTGAAATTGACACCGCGCAGGATCAGGAACAGACCGTCTCTGGATGTCAGCACACGGGGACGGGTATCTTCTTCCACCAGCATCTCACAGGTCAGCGGACTCAGGCCGCTTTTTTCATCCAGCCACTGCTGAGCTTCCTTAACTGAATAATCCAGATGAACCCAGAGCAGGCCGCTCTCCGGGGTCCATTGTTCCAGATCTTCCCAATCGATATTCCTTCCGCCGCCGGAACCGTCCAGTATCCTGGCGAAAATAAGTCCGTCGCTGTTCATTGTTCTTCACCCCTGTCTGGTTTACGGTATCTGATTCAGTAAGACCTTAGCTCCCCTTTTCAACGCTGACCCTATAAGACTTTTTAACCCTCTTAAGCTGATCGGCCGGTTCCATAATCTTTATAAAAAGTCCTTTGTGCGGAATCCCTATTTTGATCTGACCTCGATCGGTTGCAGTTGAATTGTTTCAAAGGGCAGCTCAACATCCGCCTGCGTCAGCATTTTGAAGACTTTCTCCCGCAGCTCAAACCGCTTTCCAACATGACGCCTTTCATCGTCGATCCAGGCCTGAAGCTCAATCGCCACATTGTAGTCATTGAGCGATGTGACCACCACCCTGGGAGGGGGCTCGGTCATGAGATCCGGATCTCCCTTTGCAAGCGCGAGCATCAGCTGCCGGACATTGTCGAGGTCTTCGTTAACCCCGACGGTCACCCCGATATCAATACGCAAATGGGGAAAATTCGTATATGATGCCACGGTCTTGTTGATGATCTCGGTATTGGGAACAGCCAGCATACGACCATCGGAAGTCACCACCCGCGTCGAACGCAGGGTGATACGGTCGACTTTGCCGTACTGCCCGTCAATCTCCACCAGATCACCGAGAACAAAAGGACGATCGATAAAGATAAGAATGCCTGAAATCAGATTGGACAAGGCATCTCGGGCTGCAAAACCGATGGTCAGGCCGGCGATCCCCAGAGAGGTCAACAGTGCCGATGTTTTGATTCCGGCCGAATCCAGGGCCGTTATCACGCCGACGGCAAACAAAAAGAACTTGATGATGGTTTCGATAAAAGAAAAGGTCGTTGCATCCACTTTTTGCCGTAATGAAACACGCAAAACCAGCCTGGCCAGCAGCCATAACAGGTAGAAAACCCCCATGACTGCAATGGCCACCGTGATGTTCAGCAGCCAACCGACAATTAGCTTTGTTAACACCTGCGGATCAAATATCTTCTCTAATCGGCTTAAAAAAGCAGGAATGAAGTCTGACATTAGCGTTTCCTCCCACCCTGAACCGGCATCAAACCTGCTGATCAGGATCTTTTTCCGGTTTTTTTTCTTGTGATTTTTTTGTTATGCCAAGACGTTCGGCCCGTTTTTGCCAGTTTGCCCTCGCCTGGGCCTGCATGTCCTCGACTTGATCGGACTCATCCAGGATCTCCAGCCCCAGCAATGTCTCGATAACATCTTCCATCGTCACGATGCCCGACATGCCGCCGAATTCTCCGGATACCATCGCGATATGTTCGCGTTGTTTCAGGAAGAGGTTGAACAGCTCCGGAATGGGAAAGTTTTCCGGTATGGTTATGATTTTCCGCTCAAACGAATGGATCGGTTCGTCCTGCCTGTTTTCAAGCAGACCGTCAAGCAGTTCATCTTTGAGGACATAACCGGTAATATTGTCTACCGAGCCGCCCTGATAAAGCAAAATGCGGGAAAAACCTTCCTCGCGATTGGCCTTGTAAAACTCGCCAATCGACTGATCCCTGGGTATCGCTTTTACCATTACGCGCGGCGTCATCACATCCCTTGCCCGAATGGCGTCAAACTTGAGCAGATTGGCGATGATATTTGATTCATGCTTCTGGAAAACACCCTGTTCGGCGCCGACTTCGGTCAGTGCCAGGAAATCGAGCCTGGAAAAAACGCTTTTGGATTTATCCTTTTTCAGGGCACTGGTGATGAACCGGCTGAAAAGAACGAGCGGCAGAAGAAGTCTTATCATCCAGAATAACGATTTTACGGTGAAAGTCGTCAACTCTTTCCAGTAGTTGGCTCCGATCGTCTTGGGGATGAGTTCAGACAGCACTAATATGGCCAGTGTCATCACCACCGGCACAACCAGACTTGTGATCAACGGATTGGTATTCGCCCATATTTTCGTGGCCTGGTTGCCCACACCCACAGCCCCCACGGTATGGGCGATGGTGTTCAAGGTGAGTATGGCGGCCAGGGGCCGGTCGATATCCTCCTTAAATCCCTGAAGCAGTTTGCCAACGTCAGAGCCCTCCTTGAATTTGATTTGAGCGAAGGCAGGGGTTATGCTCAAAAGCACCGCCTCCCACATGGAGCACAGAAAGGAAATCACGATCGCCAATAAAAAAAAAGCAATTAATAATGAAAACATATCCTTCCCTTACAATTCATTTTTCATTAATTTATCCGCCCTCGCTATTCCCCGGTAAAGGCACTCTGGTGGAATGCAATGGCCGTTTCGACTTCTTCCATGCCGCAGACCCGGGGTTCCGGCACGGGTCCACCGGCAAGCACTCCGAGAACCGAGTGAACGCCCCTTGACAAAGATTCTGTGTTGTAACCACCCTCCAGAACAAACACCAGTCGGCCTTGACACAGTCGGTCAGCCAGCGACTGAACAATGCCCGTCATGGCGGCGAAACCTTCGAAAGAGACATTCAGCGCAAGGTCATACCAGTGCGCGTCAAAACCTGCCGACACCAGGATCAGATCCGGCTGGAAGTACTCCGCCGCCGGCACGAGAATCTCATTGAAAGCCCTGAGATAGGCGACGTCCCCGGCACCTGCGGGCATGGGTACGTTCACCGTCGCGCCCTCTCCCAGCCCTGCACCCACATCCTGCAAGTTGCCGCTGCCCGGGTAGAAAGGTGAGGCCCGATGAATATCGAAAAACATGACGTCGGGGTCCGCCCAGAATATGCCCTGCGTGCCGTTGCCGTGGTGTGCGTCCCAGTCGACAATCAGAACTCTCTGACACCCCAGTTCGGTCTGAGCATGGGCCGCTGCAACGGCAATATTGTTCAACAGACAAAACCCTCTGGCACGCACCGGTTCAGCATGATGCCCAGGCGGGCGCACCAGGGCAAAGGCGCTTCCACTGCTGCCGGAAACCACCGCCTCAACGGCGGCGATGGCCGTGCCCGCAGCAACCTCTGCCGCCTCAACACTGCCGGGTGAAACGGCGGTCGTGTCAACATCCAGCCAGGCATTCTTGTCCCGCATGGAAAACACATGATCGAGATAAGAGGTGGTGTGAACCCGGGCCAGCTGCTCCCGGGTGGCGGCTTTGCCTGATTCAAACCGGACACCGGCAATCAGCTCGCGCCTCAACAGATCTATGATTGCGTTGATCCGGCCCGGATGTTCCGGATATTTCCAGGGAACATTCAGGCCTGCCAGAATCCCCCGAATACGCTTGTCGAGGCGGCCGGGAAGAAAAGCCGCATTTACATCAGGGGAGTGATTGAGAACCCTGTCATCATAAAACACAGTTACATTTTTCTGTTCTGTCACAGCAAGCTCCATGATTCCGAAGGACGGCGCAGCGCACGCAGAGTCGACGAAGCACCATTACTAAAAGCATAGTCAAAGGACCCGATACCCGACACTGCAAATGGACGTCGCTGTTACGGGGTTCTTCCGATGGGCAGTGCCTCAGAACTAATCTTTTTCATCGCTTAAAGAATAAGGCATTGCTTTTCATGACATAATCCATCCCAGAAACAGGGTTGTATGTCAAGTTTTAACAGGCGCTTTATGTTGTGGCGGCTAAAGGTGTGATCGATTTTCAAAATTCTATAATTTTGTTTTTTGTGTAAAAATAGAGTATAAACATATGTCATCTATACTTAGCCCTAAATAAAAAAGAACACAGAAGACCCGCGCGCCTTTGCCGGTCCCGGTTTCTTCCCGATATTCAAGGCCGCAGAAAGGAGAAAATTATGCAGTCATTACGTTTGATAAGTTGTCTATCCCTTTTATTTTCCCTGGTTTCCTGCGGCACCAGCGCAACGCCCGTTGATAAAACAATTATCAGCGATGCCGGGTCAAAGCTTTCCTTCGAGAGCTTTGGGGAATTTGATGAGCCCTGGGCCATGACATTTTTACCGGATGGCGACCTCCTGGTAACTGAAAAAGCCGGCAGTTTGCTTCTTGTCCAGCCGGATGCCCAAACCCGGGTTCCGGTCAAAGGCGTACCTGAGGTGGCTTACGGCGGTCAGGGTGGTTTGGGAGATATAATTCTTCACCCTCAGTACCCAAAGAACCACTGGATATACCTGTCTTACGCCGAGCAGAATACGTCAGGAGAAAGGGGGGCTGTGGTTGCCCGGGCGCAATTCCGTCCCGGGCCTGCCGGGCCGAAACTGGAAAATATCGAAGTCCTCTGGCGGCAGGAGCCCAAAGTCTCTGGCAACGGGCATTACTCCCACCGGCTGGCATTCGGCCCGGATGGGAAGTTGTTCATTACTTCCGGTGACCGGCAAAAGCAAACGCCAGCCCAAAGCTGGACGCAAAATCTGGGAAAAGTCATCCGGATAAATGCGGACGGATCAGTGCCGCCTGACAATCCGTTTCAGGATAAGGGAGAGCTTGCAAAAACCTTCTGGTCTTTGGGGCATCGCAATCTGCTGGGCATTGCTTTTGACAAACAGGGGCGTTTGTGGACACACGAAATGGGCCCCAGGGACGGTGATGAATTCAATCTGACCGTTGGCGGAGACAATTACGGCTGGCCGATTGTATCCTGGGGGGATCAATACTCCGGCGTTCCCATTCCCGATCATGATACGCGCCCGGAATTCCATGCGCCTGAGCTATACTGGGTGCCGACCGTTGCGCCTTCAGGCCTGATCATCTACGACGGTTCCATGTTTCCGGATTGGCAGGGCAATGCCATTATCGGCGGGCTCAGGTCAGAGTCGCTGATACGGATCAAAATTGAAGGCGACCAGGCCGATGAGATCGAACGCTTTGACATGGGCAAACGGATACGAGAGGTTGAACAAGGGCCGGAAGGCGCCATATGGGTTCTGGAGGATAAAAAAGGGGGTCGCCTGCTCCGGCTGACTCCGCAGGAATAAGACAGGAAAATAGTTATGCAAACACAAAAACAAAAATATTAAATCTCTCATCATGCATGGGTTACAGGGAAGAACTGATCTCATCAGCGGACACGCGGATTGCGTTATCCGTTTACCCAAAAGAACAAAACGCGCCTTGCATTATTTTTGTTCCAGGGACCATGACCCATCCTCTCTTCTATGATGATTTTCTGACAAAACTCTCGGAACAGGGATTCAATATCGTTGGTATCCATCTGTTGTCTCACGGGAAAAGTCCGCGTGAACGGAAAACCTATACGATCGAGGATATGATTCAAAACATCAAAGACACGGTCTCTTTTTGTGCAGATAATTTTAACAGGCAGATTATTCTCATGGGGTCCTCTCAGGGCGGCATGATGAGTGTGGCCGCTGCCGCAGAAGATCACAGAATCCGTGCGGTGTTTGCTCATAATGCCGTTTTGCCCATGCTTAAGGAATCCATCTCGATTACAAGGTTTCCGTCTTTTTTCAAATATTTTCAAAAGATCTTTATTCCCCTATTAAAATTCAGCGCATGGTTTTTTCCCGCCCTGCCCGTGCCCTTGGGAGCATATCTGCAAATTGACCGCATCACCAAATCACCTGAAATCCAATCGCAATTTTTAAATGATCCCATAGGACTCACATCATACCCGCTGTCTTTTCTGGCATCCATGTTCTCAGCACCACTCGGAGGTGTGACCGGCGGGGATATTAAATGCCCTGTAGTTGTGATCGCATCAACGGGCGACAAACTGTTTTCACTTGATTACATGAAACGCGTTTATGATCTTATCAAAGCGCCTGAAAAGGACATGATGGTATTTGAGGAGAACCATCATTTGATATTTAACGAATGTGTTGACCAGGTTATCAATCCCGTTGCTGAAAAAATAACAGCCTGTACCGCATCATCGGATTTGGAATAGGGAGAATGACAATGAGTAAAAAGGCGGATGAAACCTTTAACAAGGGGATACTCCTGGAAAAGGAGGCGCAATTCGAAGCGGCCAAAGCCACCTATGAGGACATTTTGCGTCAGGTCACCGACGAAACGATCCTGAAAAAAGTTCGATGCCGGATGGAAGACATCGACGACCTGATCGCAGAGAAGGCTGTCTACCGGCGCATTGACGAAAACGCAAAGCGGGTACTGACCGAAATCGGCATAAACATTACCGAGAACCAAACACTTATGGATCTTTTGATGGAAGCCGATGCCGTGGATTTCGACAACGAAACAGCACTGTCCATCCCTTTGAAACGGGATTACATCGATCACTGCCTGGCGCAGGTGCCCCGCCAAATGCCCAAAGACCCGGGGAAAAATACGTTTGGCACCGGTGCGACATCGCCCTTCTTAAAACGGCCCGGCGACGAAGAACTGCGCCCGGCCAATCGCGAGGAGTACGAGGAAATTGTCCGCACGGTGGGTGAGCACCAGGATGTTGCTGGGATTTTTAGTCTGCCGGTGGCCTGCGACAAGAGCATTTCCCTTTTCGAGGTCGCCCAGCTGATGGAAACGAACTATCAGGGGCTCAAGATGATCACCACCAATACAATGAGCGATGAGGAGGTGACATTTTTAAAAGGCAAGGCACACTGGCTCGACGGCACCAGCCTGATTACCTCTCTTGCGCCCATGAATAACATGGTGGCTCCTTTTTTGCGCAGCGCCCGCACCGGCAACAATCTTTTGCTGATCGACCAGAGCATTGCCGGCATCTCCGGCGCCGGGAGCCCGGAGGCTTTCCTGACGCAGGTCCATGCCCAGGTTATTTTCATGATGATTATTGCCCAGACCGTTAACCCGGGTATTTCATGCACACACTGCGGCATACCCAGCGTAACCGGTTCAGACGGAAATCTGTCTTACAGTTCCCCCCACCAGACGCTCATCAATGCCGCCTTGGCGAGGGTCAACACCTGGATTACCAATTTTCCTTCTGCCCAGACCGGAGGCAGTACCAGTATAAGCGATGTGACTTCCCGGGCGTTGTCCGAATCAGAATTGAGCCGGAACACGTTGCGAAAGTATGGGGTGCATATCATCCGGCATGCGATGGGGGCTTTGGGCAGTCTTAACTTTTTCAGTCTGGAAAAATTTACAGAAGACTGTGAGCGTGAAAGGCATTCCAGAACAATTTTTGAATCGATCCCAAAGGATACGGGCGTAATGCCGATGTACTTTCCCGGCGACGATCAGGCGCTTGCGGGCATCCGCGAAATCGCCGAAAAGGGCAACCCCAAGGTTGCCGACCACACCTTAAAGAATGTAGATTCGTTTCGCAGATGGGAGGACACTGTCTGCCAGGCGGCTGAAAAGAAACGCTATTACCCCCAGCTCAATGATATATTCATCGATAAAATCAAATCAGCCGTGTAGAAAGTTTTGCGCATATTACGCAATTGAAGTTATCAAAAATAAAGGGTTTACAGTCCGAAATCTGTAAACCCTTATTTTTATTGGTGCCTAGGGCCGGAGTCGAACCGGCACAGCCATTAAGACC
>JAABSL010000005.1 GCA_011390415.1 Desulfobacteraceae bacterium | reverse complement strand
TGGCCGTCCGCATAAATGCAGATGGAACCGGGGGTATGACCCGGGGTGTGAATCACTTTGAGTTTTGTTTCCCCGACGTCGATAATGTCGTTGTCTTCTAAGATACGGCTGGCCTTTGGAGATCCTTTGCCCCCCATGAACCGCGACAGCACGCGGGAGAGCAGCCGGGTGACCTGTTCGGCATCGGCTTTGTGAATGCACAGCTGTGCGCCCGTGGCCTCGATAATGGCGGCATTTCCGGAGGTGTGATCCGAATGTCCGTGGGTATTGATGATATGCGTGATGGTGTATCCGGCTTCTTTGACGGCAGTGAGAATTTTTTGCGGATCAAAGGCCGGATCAATGACCGCGCAGGTGCCCGTGGCCTCATCGCCGATCATATAGCAGAAATTGGCCATTTGCGGCAGATAAATAACTTTGATTTCCATACGACGACCTCCTATGATTGCCCAGGCTGGTATGAGCACAGCGGCTCTTCGGCCAGGTAATCGCCGGTGGCTTCATACGCCCGGGCCCGGCATCCGCCGCACACGGCTTTGTATTCGCAGGCGCCGCATTTGCCTGTCAGGTTTTTATAGTTCCGGAGATTGTTGAATATTTCAGAATTTTTCCAGATGTCGGCAAAGGATTGTTCGGTCACATCACCGCAGTTCAGATCCAGAAACCCGCAGGGCTGCACCACCCCAACATGGGAGATGAAACAGAATCCCGTGCCGCCCAGGCAGCCCCGGGTAACGGCATCCAACCCGTGGGAGTCAAATGTCACCGATTTCCCGTCGGCTTTGGCGCGCTGCCTCAGAATCCGGTAATAGTGGGGCGCACAGGTGGCTTTTAATTGAAGGCGGGTTTTGTCTTTCTGATCATAAAACCAGTTTAACGTGGATTCATATTCATCGGCCGAGATTTCCTGGTCAATGATATATTTCCCCCGCCCGGTGGGCACCAGAAGAAATATATGCAGGGCCACGGCCCCCAGATCTTCCGCCAGAGCCAGAATTTTCGGGATCTGATCATAATTGAG
This sequence comes from Desulfobacteraceae bacterium, assembly GCA_011390415.1. GTDB lineage: Bacteria > Desulfobacterota > Desulfobacteria > Desulfobacterales > Desulfosalsimonadaceae > SURF-3. The sequence goes on along the minus strand of JAABSL010000005.1, from coordinate 9,656 downwards.
TTTTGAAATCGTGGTGTTGATCTGAAATTCAATGCCGGCTTTTTTAGCGGCGGCAATACCGCGCATGGCCCCTTCGTAGGCGCCGTCAACGCCCCGGAAACTGTCATGCCGTTCTTTGGTGGCCCCGTCTAAGCTGATGCTGATGCGCTGAATGCCGGATTCCGCCATTTTCTTTGCATTGCCGTCCGTGATCATGGTGCCGTTGGGGGCCATGACCATGCGCAGCCCTTTATCCGTGCCGTATCTGGCAATTTCAAATATATCCGGCCGGAGCAGGGGTTCGCCGCCGGTGAGAATGACAATGGGCTGGCCGATTTCGGCAATCTGATCCAGCAGGCGAAAGGATGCCGGGGTATCGAGTTCCCCGCTGTAATGTTCCATGGTGGCCGATGCCCGGCAGTGGGCGCAGTTTAAATTACAGTTGCGCGTGGTTTCCCAGGCCACCAGACGCAAGGTGGCATTTTTCGATGCGCCGGCAGTCGTGTGCGGATGGCCGCCCGGCTGTTTGGCCGGATGATTCGCCGGATGTTCGGGGTGTTGTGAAGTCAATCGTATTTTCTCCTTAATTTCTTGCAGCCGCTGTAATCAACCTTAAACCTTCGACCTTAAACCTTCCACCTTAAACCTTCCACCTTAAACCTTCACCTTCACCTTAAACCTTCCACCTTAAACCTTCCACCTTCAACCTCTCAACATCCTGGCCGCATCCATGGCAAAATAGGTCATAATAATGTCCGCGCCGGCGCGTTTGATGGATGTCAGGGTTTCCATCATCACTTTGGGCCCGTCAATCCATCCCATTTTTTCAGCAGCCTTGATCATCGCATATTCTCCGCTGACATTATAAGCGGCCACCGGCAGATCGATTTCGTCCCGGACCCGGGAAATAATATCCAGATAGGGTAGGGCGGGTTTGATCATAATGATGTCGGCACCTTCTTCAACATCCATGGTGACCTCCCGGATGGCTTCCAGGCTGTTGGCCGGGTCCATCTGGTAGGTCCGCCGGTCTCCGAACTGGGGCGCGGAATGGGCCGCATCCCGAAACGGGCCGTAAAATGCCGAGCAGTATTTGGCGGCATAGGACATGATGGGGGTAAGGTCAAACTGGCTGTCATCCAATGCTTCGCGAAGTGCGGCGATCCGGCCGTCCATCATATCCGATGGCGCCACCATATCCGCACCCGCCTTGGCATGGGAAACCGCAGTGCGCGCCAGCAGGTCCAGGGTGGCGTCATTTTCGATAACGCCTTTTTCCACAATCCCGCAGTGGCCATGATCCGTATACTGGCACAGGCAGACATCGGTTACCACGGCCATGTCGGGCACTTTGTTTTTGATGGCGCTGACCGCCCGCTGAACAATGCCGTCTTTGGCATAAGCCCGGGTGCCCAGGGGGTCTTTTTTGGAAGGCAGGCCGAACAGCATGATCGCGGGAATGCCGAGTTCAAATGCTTCTTCGACGGTTTTGACCAGGTTGTCAACGGACAGCTGAAAATGCCCCGGCATGGAGGCAATCGGATTTTTAACATTTTTTCCATTGATGGCAAACAGCGGCAGCATCAGGTCGTCTGTGGAAAGAGTGGTTTCTCGAACCATTCGCCGGAACGCTGCATTTTGTCTCAGACGTCTTGCTCTATAATCCGGAAAAAGCATAATTTATCCTTTAAAATTAGATTTTTTCAACGGCGATTTCTTCATCCGTCAAATAACACGCCGGGTCCGGTGCCCATATATCGCCGGTAGTGGCTTCGGCCCGGACGCGGAAATTGCCGCCGCAAACATCCAGCCATCGGCATTCGGCGCATCGGCCTTTAACATGTTCTTTTTTGTTTTTTAATTTTTTCATCAGGGGGTTGGAAAGATCGGTCCAGATTTCTGAAAACGGCCGGTCCTTCACATTGCCAAAACTGTTGTGCCGCCAGAACTGATCCGCATGGACTTGACCATCCCAGCTGATACAGCCGATTCCCCGGCCGGAGTTGTTGCCGTCATTCATTTTCAGCAGTTCCATTACTTCCGCAGCCCGTTCCGGATCTTCTTTTAAAAGCCGGAGGTAGACATAAGGCCCGTCCGCATGATTGTCCACGGTCAGAACTTCTTTGTCCTTGCCCATATCATGCAGCCGCTTGGTCCGGTCAATGATCAGATCCACTGCCTTGCGGGTGCCCTCAAGGGTGAGGTCGTCTTTGACCAGTTCCGATCCCCGGCCGGAATAGACCAGATGATAAAAACAGATGCGCGGAATTTCCCGTTCTTCCAGCACATCAAACACATCCGGGATGTCGTCCACATTGAAGCGGTTGATGGTAAACCGGAGGCCGACTTTGATGCCGACCTCCTGGCAGTTTTTAATGCCTTCCAACGCCGCATCAAAGGCGCCGTCCACCCCTCTGAATTTGTCATTGATGTCTTTCATGCCGTCCAGACTGATCCCGACATAGGAAAGACCGATGTCTTTAAGGACCCGGGCAGTTTTCGGGTCAATCAACGTGCCGTTGGTGGAGATGACCGCGCGCATTCCTTTTTTGACCGCGTATTCGGCCAGTTCCGGCAGATCCTTTCGCATCAGGGGTTCGCCGCCGGAAAACAGAATAACCGGAACGCCCATGGCGGACAGATCATCAAGTACCTGCTTTCCTTGTTCAGTGGAAAGCTCATTCTCCTGATGACTGGCTTTTGCCTGGGCATAACAGTGAATACATTTTAGATTGCATTGCCGGGTAATGTTCCAGACAACCACCGGTTTTTTGTCGATGGAAAACTGGAGCAGGTGAGACGGCAGTTCTTTGGACTGGCGGCCATAGCGAAGCGCATCTGAAGGCTCAACCGTACCGCAGTATAGCTTGGATATTCCGATCATATTACTGGTGTCTCCAAATAGGATTTAACAGAAATAAAACATGTGAGGAAAGATAGTGCCGGTAACGTACTTACGGCGTACATGGCGTACGCCGTAAGTATATGGCAGAATATCGAAAATCAGATGTTTTGCAATATTGTCTGTATGGGTTATGGTTTTGTCACGCGTTTGTCGGTTTCATCTCTATCAGGCTATTGATTTTCTTTAAAGTCCTTTGTACTGAAAGAAAATGTCTGCTGGATATCGTTTTTTGTAAATTCGGCTTTAATGGTTTGATTTAAATAATTTTCCGGATTGGTCAAGGCTTTTTTTGATATAAAAAACCGGTTTCGACGGGTTTTTTCTCTGATCAGCTTAAGCCCGTATTCAAAATCATCCGTTATTTTTTCGTATATATCATCGATATCCACTTTGCCGGTTGCCAGTTGTTTTAATATAAAATCAATGGCATCATCTTCCAGAACAATATTGATATCATGTTTGCGGTAAAAGTTGAATTCAATTTTTTTAATTTTATTGTAAAGGAATTTTATTTTTTCAACCGCGTTTCCGATTTCCGTGACATTGCTGCAATAATAGTCCGCGATCTTTTCAATACGGTATTCTGATAACGGCATTTCGTGCTGGTCAGCCAGAAGATCACGATTTTCTATCAGATAATTGATCACCGATTGTCTGTTTTCAAGGGCAATCGAAAGAAAGATTTCAATCCGCTGTTCGTCATTTTTTTCATTCAGCCAGTCAGTTAAACTGTTTTTCGGGTTCTCAATGACAGACACGGTGGCCGGAAAGCGTTTTATCTGCGTGGACGGCAGTCTGGTTTCAAAGGGGATTAACGCCTCTTCAATCACACTGACCAGTCCCCGGGCACCGGTGTTTTCGAGATACGCTTTTTTTGCCAGCAGTTTCAGTGCATCCGTGGAAAAGCGGATGTCAATGCCATATGTTGCAAAATCAAGTTTTTTGTTGAGCAGCACCGGATTGTTGGGGGCATAAAGAATTTGCAGCAGGTCTGCTTCCGCAAGGGGCTCAAAAACAGCTTTTACCGGCAGCCGGCCGATAAATTCCGATTCAAATCCGTAATTAATCAGGTCCTCGGCTTTTACCTGCCGGATCAGGTCGGACTTGTCGTTGGGATTTTTTTGTGATGCGCCAAAACCGATACCCTGCGTGGATGTCCTTTTTTTTATTATATCATCAAGACCGCCGAAGGCACCGCTCATAATGAATAAAATATTTTTTGTATTGATGGATCGTTTTTCACGTTTACCGGTTTTTCTGAATTGCTCCACTTCCTGAATCATGGAAATGGGATCGTGGGGCACCTTCAGCTCAACTTCTGTCTCTTCCATGGGTTTGAGCAGGGCGCGCTGAACACCGGCCCTGGAGACGTCCGCACCAATCAGGTTGCCGCTGGAGGCGATCTTGTCGATTTCATCAATATAAATGATACCCTGTTCCGCCAGATCAATGTCATTATCACTTTCCCGGACCAGATCCCGGACCAGGTCCTCCACATCCCCGCCCACATAACCGGTTTCGCTGAATTTGGTGGCATCGCCTTTTACAAAAGGCACCCCCAGCTTATTGGCAATCAGCTTGATAATATAGGTTTTGCCGACTCCCGTAGGACCCAGCATGAGGACGTTGTTTTTTATCCCGCCGGAGATGTTGAAGTGTTTACCTTCACCCGATTTCTGATACTTGATCCGGTTAAAATGCGTGCATATCTTTGTGGCCAGGATCTGTTTTGCCGAATCCTGCTTGATGATATACTGATCAAGATAAGCGATGAGTTCTTCCGGTTTTAAATCAAAATTAATGTGACTCATTTTTTTAGTGGAAAACCCGTCTGTTTCGATGTCATCCGCATTGGGTACTATAAGCGGTGAAACAATCTTAACCTGATCGCCGTATTTTTTGGTCAGAAAATCGCCGATTTCTTTTTCTATTTCTTTTGGATTTGGAATTTTTTCAGTAGATGTTTTCATAGTATAAGATATATAATCAATTTATTTTGGGTTTGAATTTTTTCAGTAAATTCTTTCACAGTAAAAAAAATATAATCATACCGCAGATATAATTCAAGGGGCGGCAGTGAAATTTAAATTTTATCTTTTTGTTGAAAAACAACTTCAGATACCATAATCTGATATCATAGAATCTCAAAAAGCAGCACACCGCTCAAATCCGATTGTCAGTTCTTAATTGTCAGTAACGCCGGTAATCCGGGCTCCATAACGCTGAACAAAACCTTAAACTTTAAAAGAAGGAGGCGATCATGAGCAACAGTGTTTACAAATTCATCGAAATGGTAGGAACCAGCGCAACATCCTGGGAAGATGCGGCAAAATCCGCCGTGGAAACGGCATCTAAATCCCTTCGCGACACGCGTGTCGCAGAAATTAAAGATCTGGACATGAAAATCGAAGACGGGAAGGTTACCTTATTCCGGGCAACGGTCAGACTTTCCTTTAAGTATCAGACCTGATCATGTTGTTTTAAATGTTCGTATTGCCAATTGTTGGTATCAAAAAAGGGCGGCCGCAGATGCGGCCGCCCTTTTTTTCTTAGCCATTATGCCTATCCTTTGGGAAATAACTTAAAGAAAATCAGGTTTTTCCTGATAGACGACCCCCCGCGTTTCTTTTAAAATAATTCATACAAACCGATGATGCTTACCGACCGATTTTAATTGACAAGCGGAGTCATTTTCCAATCGCCATTACGACAAAAGGAGATGCGACGATGAAAGAGTTGATTAAGTTTATTGCCCAGTCACTGGTTGATGATCCGGAAGCGGTTACGGTTGAAGAAATAGAGGGAAGTCATTCCTCTGTTTTGGCTTTACGGGTCGCCAAAAGCGATCTGGGAAAAGTGATCGGAAAAATGGGCAAAACCGCCCAGGCCATGCGATTGATCTTAAGTGCAACGTCAGCTAAATTAAAGAAAAGAGTTGTACTGGAAATTATAGAATAGATCACCAATCCCGTCGGCAACCGGAAAGACCCTGTGCTCCCGGGCGAAACAATGTGTTTTCGCGCCCGGGCGTTGCGGTAGCCTGCGCGTATTCGGCCATCCTCTCCGGCGTTATTCCACGCCGATGATAAGTCCTTTTTTTTTAATTATTTTTTGATTGCCACCGTTTTTTTAAAGTGCTTCAAGTATTCAATATCCAATATGCGATATCAAAAATCATTCCCATTTAATAAAACCCGAGCCCATCTGAATTAAAGTTGAGATTGAGTTTCATCTTGACATGGTTTATATCCATGTTTCAGATATATCCCTATGACTCAAGCTGAACCCGGATCATCAGAGCAAGGAACATCTGTCGATGCGATCAGTTTCAGGTACTCACTCAGATACTTCAATGGAGAAAAATTGAAAAATAACGGAGAATTGTTCAAGAACGGCCGGGCCAAAAGTTCGCCGTATAACGCCGCGTCCGTGGAGGTCCTGGAAGGGCTGGACCCGGTAAGACGCCGGCCGGGAATGTATACGGATACCCAGCGGCCCAACCATCTGGCACAGGAAGTAATTGACAACAGCGCGGATGAAGCCATTTCCGGTTATGCCAGCCGAATCGATGTGGTGCTGTTTGAAGACGGTTCGATTCAGGTGGCAGACGACGGACGCGGCATGCCGGTGGATCTTCATCCCACGGAAAAGATCTCGGGCGTGGAAGTGATCATGACCCGGCTGCACGCCGGGGCCAAATTTTCCAACAAGGATTATCATTTTTCCGGCGGCCTGCACGGCGTCGGCGTATCAGTGGTCAATGCGCTTTCCAAACGGCTTGAAGTGGAAATTTACCGGGATGGCCGGCAATATGAAATTGTCTTTGAAGGCGGATACAAGGTGCGGGACCTGGAGGTCACCGGGAGTGTGGGTCAGCGGCGCACCGGCAGTAAAATCAGATTCTGGCCCGATCCAAAGTATTTTGATTCCGTGGCCTATTCCGTTCCCAGGCTGAAACATAACCTCAAGGCCAAGGCGGTTCTCTGTCCCGGACTGACGGTGAAATTTGAAGATAAAATCGCCAATGAAACCGAGACCTGGCATTTTGAGACCGGACTGGATGATTATCTCATCCAGAGCTTAAACGGCTATGAAATGGTGCCGGAAACGCCGTTTTCCGGCGAATTCGAAGGGCCGGACGACTATGTTTCCTGGTCCGCGGTCTGGCTGTCCGACGGCGGGGAGGCGGTGGGTGAAAGCTATGTCAACCTGATTCCCACCACCCAGGGCGGCACCCACGTCAACGGGTTCCGGCAGGGCCTTTTGACTGCTTTGCGGGATTTCTGCGACCTGCGGAAATTGCTGCCAAGGGGGGTCAAGCTCTCCCCGGATGATGTCTGGGAAAAATGCGCCTATGTGCTGTCCGTGAAGATGACGGAACCCCGGTTCTCCGGCCAGACCAAGGAACGGCTCTCCTCGCGGCAGTGTGCGGCGTTTGTCTCGTCATCGGTTAAGGATGCCTTCACGTTCTGGCTGAATCACCATCCGGAAATCGGCGAACAGATCGCCGAAATCGCCATTGATTCGGCCCGCCGGCGGATCAAGGCCAGTAAAACGGTGGTGCGCAAAAAAGCAACCTCCGGCCCCACGCTGCCGGGCAAATTGTCCGACTGCATCAGCCAGGAATTTGAACAGTGCGAACTCTTTCTGGTGGAGGGTGATTCCGCCGGCGGATCGGCCAAGCAGGCCCGGAACCGCAACACCCAGGCCATTCTGCCGTTGCGCGGGAAAATCTTAAATACCTGGGAGCTGGAGTCGGATTCGATTTTGTCTTCCAAAGAGGTCCACGATATTGCCGTAGCCGTGGGAATCGATCCCGGGTCATCCAATATCAGCGGGCTCCGGTACGGAAAAAATATCATCATGACCGATGCCGATTCCGACGGCCTGCACATCGCCACCTTGTTATGCGCGCTTTTTCTCAAGCATTTCAAGCCCCTGGTAACCGCCGGGCATGTATATGTGGCCCTGCCGCCCCTGTACCGCATTGATATCGGAAAGCAGGTGCATTATGCCTTAGATGAAATCGAAAAAGAGGGCATCGTGAAACGGGCGGAAAAAAAGAAACAGAAATATAATGTTCAGCGCTTCAAAGGGCTGGGGGAAATGAATCCGGCCCAGTTGCGGGAAACCACTATGGACCCCGATACCCGGCGACTGGTCCGGCTGACCATAGATGAAGAAAATACAGACCCCTTGTACGCTATTATGAATATGATGCTGGGGAAAAAACATGCATCGGATCGCAAACAATGGCTGGAAGAAAAAGGAAATCAGGTTGATATATGAAAGCGAATGAACCCAACGGATTTGAATCGGTTCTGATCCAGGACTACTCTGAAAAAGCCTATCTGAATTATGCCATGACCGTGATTTTAAACCGGGCGCTGCCGTTTATCGGTGACGGGTTAAAACCCGTCCAGCGCCGGGTCCTGTATGCCATGTCCGAACTGGGCCTTAAAAGTACGTCCAAATATAAAAAATCAGCCCGCACCGTGGGCGACGTGCTGGGCAAGTTTCATCCGCACGGGGATTCGGCCTGCTATGAAGCCATGGTGCTGATGGCCCAGTCGTTTTCTTACCGGTATCCGCTGGTGGACGGGCAGGGCAACTGGGGATGCGTGGATGACCCGAAATCCTTTGCCGCCATGCGCTATACGGAAGCCAAACTGTCCGCCTTTGCCGAGTTGTTCCTTTCCGAAGTCAATATGGGAACCGTGGAATGGGTGCCGAATTTTGACGGTACCCTCCGGGAACCGGCCACGCTGCCGGCCCGGCTGCCCAATATCCTTTTAAACGGCACCATGGGAATTGCCGTGGGCATGGCCACCGATATTCCGCCGCACAACGTCGGTGAAGTGGTGGATGCCTGTATTCACCTGCTGGATCACCCCGGTGCGACAGTGGAAGATCTTTGCCAATACATTAAAAGCCCGGATTATCCGGGGGGTGCGGAGATTATTTCTTCTGATGAGGATTTGCTGGAGATCTACCGTACCGGCCACGGAACCATCCGGTTGCGCGCCTCGTGGCACAAGGAAAACGGCGATATTGTTATTTCGGAAATGCCCTACCAGGTGTCTCCGGCCAAAGTGATAGAGCAGATTGCCGCTCAGATGGAGAGCAAAAAACTGCCCATGGTGAGCGATATCCGTGATGAATCGGATCATGAAGAGCCGGTGCGCCTGGTCATTACCCCCACTTCCAGCCGGGTGGACCGCGAAGCCCTGATGCTCCATTTATTCGCCGCAACGGATCTGGAGCGCACCTGCCGGGTCAACCTCAACATGATCGGCCTGGACCGGAAGCCCCGGGTCAAGACACTGCCTGAACTGCTTTCCGAATGGCTGCGCTTTCGCACGGAAACAGTGAGACTGCGGCTTTCCCATCGCCTGGAGCAGGTGACGTCCCGGCTGCATATTTTAGAAGGCCTTTTGATTGCCTATCTGAATCTGGATCGGGTCATTCAGATCATTCGTCAAAACGATGAACCCAAGCCGATTTTGATGACGGAATTCAGCCTCACCGATATCCAGGCCGAAGCCATCCTGCAGCTGCGGTTGCGCAATCTGGCCAAACTGGAAGAAGGCAAGATCAAGGCCGAGCATGATATGCTGGAAAAAGAGCGCATCGGCATAGAAAAAATCTTGAACTCGGAGACCCGGCTCAAAGCACTGGTCAAAAAAGAGCTCCAGGCGGATGCCAAAGTCTACGGCAATCCCCGCCGGACAAAAATTGTTGCCCGTGAAGAGGCTAAAATTATCGCCGACAT
>JAABSL010000004.1 GCA_011390415.1 Desulfobacteraceae bacterium | reverse complement strand
GACGAGTACGTCTACGTGCCCGGCGCCTCGCAACTGCGGCACCCTGCAAACGCTTATAAGTCTGTATTTTACGATAAATGAAAAACTTTCACCCTGTGAAATCGCGAAAAAAGGAGGACAGATGTTTAAACATATTGTAGCGGCCACGGACCGGGTGGGTGTCAGCGACCCGGTGGTTGCAGCCGCGGCAAAAATTGCCCAACGGCACGGGGCCGCACTCCATATCCTTCATGTCCCGGAGTCGGTTCATGAACAGAACCGGTTGCGGGTTCAACACTATAAAACCGGAGCGGAAATTGATTTTTCATCGGATTACGCAAAAGAACTGATTCAGGCCATCGACAATACCTATTCTGAGATTCTGCTCCCTGATGCAGATGTTAAATTCCGGGTGGCCCCCGGGTTCCCCTGGGAGGAGATCATCCGGTGGTCACGACAGCTCAGGGCCTCTATGATCGTCGTCGGGCCCCATTCCAGCCGCGCGGCCGAAAAAGGGGTGGTCCGGACGGCCGGTAAAATCGGGAGCACCGTGGAAGGGGTGGTGATGCGGGAAAACTGTCCCGTGATGATCGTCAACCCGTCTGCTCAGATCATTTCAGCGCAATTCCACAAAATTGTGGTGGGAGTGGATTTTTCCGTATCTTGCGAATGCGCCTTGTCCTTTGCCCGTCAGCTTTCAGATAAATTCGGGTCCACCATTTTGGCGTTTCACATGATGCCGGTGCCGCCGTATCCCAAATATTCACGCGAGGATTATGAAGCGGATCGGGCGGCCGCAGAAAAGCGGCTGGAAGAATTCTGCGCGGACTTTGTTAAAGACGTGCCCCATGAATTTCAGATCAATGCCGGGGCCCTTCCGCACCAGGAAATCCTCAAATGCGCGGCAAAAAACGATGCGGACCTGATCGTGATGGGCTCTCATACCAAGGAGTCCGACCGGAAATGGTACGCCGGCAGTGTGGTGGAGCGGACCGCATTTCGGTCCGGCTGCCCGGTGGTGGTGGTCACGGACCCGGACGCGCTGCTGGCATGGGATGAAAACACACACGACGCATCGGCCATCGGCCGGGACAAGGATCGCGTCATTCATGTGTTTACCAAAGACCGGCGGAAATGAAATTTTTGCCGGTTGGCATCTACGGTCGCCGCTCGCAAGTGGATGCTATAACCTTCGACATAATGGCTGTCATTACGAGGCGTGAGGAACGAACGCCGAAGTAATCTCCTGTCGATTAGGAGATTGCTTCAGTCGTTCCTCCTTCGCAATGACAGAAAAAGTCAACATCCGCATGGTAACAGGCCCAACAAGCGAACCGGATAAGCAGTTAATTTAAAAACAGGCTTTGACGCCGGAATCACCGAAATCAAGCAGTACGCTGGTTATTTTTCCGCCATCGGTAATTGATTTTACCATGCCGTTGACCGGTACTTTGCCGTGAATCCACGATTCGGAGCGAAAGGTCATGCCCATGATTTTTACTTCGCTGTCTGCCCGGAAGGTGTTGGTAAATGTTCCGGCCGGAACCGTTATATCACCGCCGGTTGCCTGGCCGGATATGGCACTCATGTCAAAGGACTGGAGCGCTTTTTTGTAAAAGCCTCTGACCATGGCCATGGCCGGTCCTTCAATGGTCTGGATCTGGCCGTTTTCATCTTTGATTTTTACCCATATAATATCCAGGTTATCCAACCCCCCGGGTTTGTAGATGTTTTCCAGACCCTGCAGCAGCATCCGGGTGCATGCTTCGGAAAATTCGTCAACCGTATAGGTTTCAAGGATCCAGCCGCCGGCTTCCCTGCCCACAATAGCGGTTCGGGTGACAGATCGCTTGCCGTTTTTTTCGGTGTTTCCATGAATAACAAACTGTCCCACCGCCGGCTGCACAGGCGTATATGTTTTGCCGCCTTTATATGTGTCATTAGATTGCGCCCCAAAAAAGCTGTTCACCTTTTCCACCATGACCGGATCGGCTTTGGGGCCGCACCCGGCAACCAGGAAAAATGCGGTCATTATTACAACGGTTGTGGTCATCATCTGTTTTTTCAGCATTTCTTTCTCCTTGTTTATTCAAGCATTGTCATAATATCTTCCTGGTTCGGCACCATGCACAAAAACTCAAACGCCTCATCTCCTTGGGCCTTGTACCAGTGAGGCACATTGGCGGGGATGAAGATGACATCGTTTTTTTTAACTTCAAACGTGTCGTCACCAATGCCGATCCGTCCCCGGCCGTTTAATACCAGCTGTTCATGCTCCACGGTATTGGTGTGAAGGGGTATCTCGCCGTCCGGCTCTATTATAAACCGGCGCATGGCAAAATGCGGGGCTTCCTCTGAACCGATCAGGACCTGGCGAAATGTATCTTTGCCGGCTTTGACTTTTTCTATCGGAACACTGTTGATTGACCTGATAAACATTTGACCTCCGGTGTATTTTTCTTAAGAATGGTTTCCCACATTATATCTGATTAACCCCTCAGTTAGGCGATTGTCGCGATTGCCGTAAAATATGTATACTTACTATAGATTCCGGCGCAGGGAAAGAGGAAAATAAAGATGGGGAATGCCCGATCAATAACCGGAAATGCCAGGCAATGATGAAAAAAGTGGCAATTTGCCCAAAAATTGGTTAAACGTATTGAAATCAAAAAGATGTTCAACAAATGACCTTATAAATTAACTGAAATAACCATGACATCGCCCAGAACCCTGCTTGCATCCAGGTCTTTGCACCCGAAAAAACAGTATGGACAGAATTTTTTAAAGGATCCGTCCACTGCAAAAATGATTGTGGACCGCTCGCGATTAACCGCTGAGGATATTGTTCTTGAAATCGGCGCCGGACTGGGTGCGTTGACCGTTCCGGCGGCCCGGCAGGCCCGTCGCGTTTATGCGGTGGAAAAAGACCCCCAGATGGCCGAAATCCTGCAAACGGAACTGACCGCCCAGGGTATCGAAAATGTCGTGGTCATTAATAAGGATATTTTAACCGTTGATATCAATAAAATCAGGGACCGGGAAATCAAGGACCGGGAAAACCGGAAACTGATTGTTCTGGGAAACCTGCCGTATAATATTTCTTCTCAGATCCTGATTGCGCTGCTGAATGCAAAACAATCCATTGACCGGGCCGCTTTGATGTTTCAGAAGGAAGTGGCCCGTCGACTGGCGGCCGGGCCGGGGTCCAAGGATTACGGCCGGCTGTCTGTTCTGCTGCAATACAGTGCGGATGTGAAAAAACTGGCCACTGTGGGTGCGCATCTGTTTCTGCCCATACCCAAAGTGGCCTCTGAAGTGATTGAAATCCGGTTCAGGCAGGTCATTGAAACACCGGTGGCGGATGAAACGTTGTTTTCCGCTGTCGTAAAAGCGGCATTTTCCACGCGGCGAAAAACATTAAAAAATGCCCTGGCCAACATCAGCACAAAAACAGATGCCGAATCCATCAAAAAGATACTGGAACGGGCACAAATAGATCCCGGCCGGCGGGCCGAATCCCTGTCCGTGGGCGAGTTTGTGAAACTTACCAATGCCTTTTCTGCGTTTGCAGAAGAGAATACCGGCGCTGTCTGAATTTTATGGGTTTGATTCGGTTGCCGGCTCTATTGCGTCTTCTTCCGACGGGGAAGCGGGCTCAAACCGGTGCTCAAAACGATACCCCAGATCCGGTTTGTCATAGTCAAATGCGACGATTCGGTCATTGCGAATCCATACCACATGGAAATCCCGCACCACTTTTCCATTTCTGTTCTTGGCGTCAAATGCGAGAAAAATCTCCCAGACCTTATGGCCTTCGGCAAGGGAAATGGATTCCTGGTGATGCTTCAGCACGATTTTTTCCGGAGGCTTGATCACGGTCAGGTTGGCAATGCTGTCCGGATTTTCCATGTGGCTTTCCAGAAACGTATTGATAATTGTCAGGTAATGTTCCGGGTAGGGACCGCTGTCCTCGTCAAAAGCTTGTTTATAGGGCTCCATCATACAACCCGCGAAAGTCAGACACATAATAAATAAGATAACGAAACGGTTCACGTTGGTCTCCTTGCCAGATTATTAGTTGAGATTGTATTTATTATTTGGTATGCAGTGATTTAAATATCTACCAAATATTTTGTTTTTATGTCAATCAGTTAAATCCGACAAAATCACTTTAGCCTGAGTTTAGGCGATGGAAAGGACAAAAAGGATGAATGCAAGAATCGCCCGGGTCTGTTTTATCATTTTACTGGCTGTGAGTGTTTCCGGCTGTTCCACTGTTTTAACCCGGATGGGGCCGATGCTTTACAGCATGGAGGACGGAGAAAAATTCGTAGGCGAGTTTGTTCACTACCGGCTTTCCGGTGACGCCCGGTCCAATATCCTTTATCTTGAAAGCACGCCCATGTGCGCTGAAATTGCTGAAAAAGTGCAGGTGGCTCAGAAGCAGCGCCGGGGCCGGGTTTTTTCCATGGTTGAGATCGTATTTTTCGGCCTGGGATTAATGGATGCGGCCAAATCGCAGGCGGTGGTCGAGGCATCAAGAGAGGTGACGCCGCTGGCAAAATACAAAACCGGTAAAGTTGTGGCGTGCGGAGAAAAAGAACCCGCGGCCAGCAGGTTGATCGTGCTTGAAGACAAGCAGAGAGAATTCTCCCGCGAGGTGGAAACGGATGCACAGGGCCGGCTGGACTTAAACAAGGTGCTGGCTGATCAGGACCGGATACTGCATCTGACCATTCGCCTGGCATCCGAGGCGACAAAATCATTGTCGTTTCTTTATACCCCTGATTGATAGGCTCAATTTAAATTAATGACAACTCGTCGGCCCGTATTCAGGTTCACAAGATAATGCCGAAACATAAAATCAAGTATATCCTTGCCGTTGATCTCGGGACGTCCGGTCCCAAATCCGCCCTGGTTTCCACGGCCGGCGAAGTGATTGATTCCGCATTTATTGAAAACAAATTGTATCTTTTGCCGGACGGGGGCGCGGAACAGGACCCGGAAGAATGGTGGCAATCCATTCTGGACACGGTTAAGGCTCTTTTAGATAAAAAAACAGTTCCGGCCGAAGAGATTATTGCGGTCAGTTGTTCCACCCAATGGTCCGGCACGGTGGCAGTGGATCAAAACGGCAATCATCTGGCAAATGCCCTGATCTGGCTGGATTCCCGGGGCAGCCCGCATGTGCGGGAGATCGCCGACGGGCTGATAAAACTCGAAGGCTACGGGATTTCAAAAATTGCCCGGTGGATTCGACTCACCGGCGGGGCCCCCAGTCATTCCGGAAAAGATTCCATCGCCCATATCCTGTATCTTAAGAATCAGCGGCCGGACATTTATCATAACACGCACAAGTTTTTAGAGCCCAAAGATTACATCAATCTGCGGCTCACCGGAAAATTTGCCGCATCCTTTGATTCCATCACCCTTCACTGGGTAACCGACAACCGGGACATCAATAATATCGCCTATGATGACCGGCTCATCCGCATGTCCACCATTGACAAAGAAAAACTGCCGGACCTGAAGCAGTCCACCGATATCCTGGGGCCTTTGAAGCCGGAAGTGGCAGAATTTCTGGGACTCGGGCCGGACGTGGCAGTGATTATGGGAACGCCGGATGTCCAGGCCGCGGCGGTGGGTTCCGGCGGGGTGGCGGACTATGACGCCCATTTTTATATCGGCACCTCCTCCTGGCTGACCTGTCATGTGCCGTTTAAAAAGACGGACATTATCCGGGGGATCGCGTCTTTGCCGTCCGCCATTCCGGGGAGGTATTTTGTGGCAAATGAGCAGGAGACCGCCGGGGCCTGCCTGACGTTCTTACGAGACAATATTTTTTTTCACGAAGATGACCTGTCCGTGGGCCAATGCCCGTCCAATGTGTATCAGATTTTTGACCGGATGGCGGAAAAAATTCCCGCCGGCAGCGGTGGAATTATTTTTACGCCCTGGCTCTATGGCGAGCGGACCCCGCTGGATGATAAATATGTGCGGGGCGGTTTTTTCAACCAGAGCCTGGAAACCACCCGGGAGCATATGGTGCGCGCGGTGCTGGAAGGGGTGGCGTTTAACGGCCGCTGGCTGCTGGAGGCGGTTGAGAAATTTGTCAAACGACGCCTGGACAGTGTCCGGATGATCGGCGGCGGGGCGTCGTCGGACGTCTGGTGTCAGATTCATGCGGATATTTTCAACCGGGAAATCCTGCAAATCAAAAAGCCGGTGCTGGCCAATGTCCGGGGTGCCGCGTTTCTGGCAGCCGTTGCCATGGGGTATATGCGGTTTGATCAAATTGCGGATGCGGTGGAAGTCGACACGGTCTATACGCCGAATCCTGCGCATACCGGCATTTATGACCGGATGTTTGCTGAATTTAAGAATATTTATAAAAAAAACAAAAAGATATACGCACGGTTGAATCGGGTTTGAGACAGTGTTTTTTGTTCGTAATATGTTTTATTATCGGAGGCGACATTGGACATACAGCTGATTTTAGATAAATATATCTCCCGGCTGCCCCGGGCCATTTCCACCCGGCTGTTTAATGCGGTCAAGGATATTCCGTTTGTCAAAAAAGCCATTGCCAGAGAACTGGATGCCATGATGGCCGAACTGGAAGGTTCCCTCAAACCTTATAAAGGTACTATACCCGGGTTTGCATCCCTTCCGGCAAAGGGCCTGGCCAAAACCGATGTGCTTTCCATGATGGAAGATATCCATGAACAGGAAGCTGCCAAATGGGAGGACGGGTATGTGTCCGGGGCCGTGTATCACGGAGATCCGGCGCATATTGAATTTTTAAATAAAATTTACGGCTATAATTCCCAGAGCAATCCCCTGCATTCCGATATCTGGCCGAGTGCCACCAAATTTGAGTCTGAAATTGTTTCCATGACGGCTGATATGCTCGGTGCGGACAAAACCGATGATGACATCTGCGGGGTAGTCTCTTCCGGCGGCACGGAAAGCATCCTGCTGGCCATGAAAACCTACCGGGACCGGGCCAAAAAAGAAAAAAATATTACCGCACCGGAAATGATTGTTCCCAAAACCGCCCATGCCGCATTTGACAAAGCGGCCCAGTATTTTAACATCAAAATCATTCATATTCCGGTGGGGCCTGATTTTCGGGCAGATGTCAAAGCCACGAAAAAAGCCGTCACCAAAAACACCATTGTGATCGTGGGCTCTTCGCCCTGTTTTCCCCATGGAGTGATCGATCCCATTGAGGAATTGTCCGAGCTGGCCCGCAAAAAAGGCATCGGATTCCATACGGATGCATGCCTTGGCGGGTTTGTGGTGCCGTGGGCGGAAAAACTCGGTTATGATATCCCGCCGGTTGATTTCCGGCTGCCCGGGGTGACGTCTATTTCCGCGGACACCCATAAATACGGCTATGCAGCCAAAGGCACGTCGGTGATTCTGTATCGCGGCACCGAACTGCGGCGATACCAGTATTTTACCATCACGGACTGGCCGGGAGGACTTTATTTTTCCCCCACCTTTGCGGGCAGCCGGCCCGGCGCCTTGAGTGCGGCCTGCTGGGCCGCCATGGTCAGTGTGGGCGCGGAAGGATACCTGGATGCGACCCGGAAAATACTGGAAACCGCATCCGTGATAAAAGATGGGATCAGTGAAATTGCCGAGCTCAAAATACTCGGCGATCCCCTGTGGGTCATTGCATTTGCATCCGATGAATTAAATATTTACCAGGTTATGGACCAGATGGGGCAAAAGGGATGGAGTTTGAACGGGTTGCACAAACCGGCCTGCGTTCATATCTGTGTCACGTTACGCCACACCCGAAACGGGGTGGCTGACCGGTTTATCGAAGATTTAAAAGCATCCGTTGCCTTTGTAAAGGCCCATCCGGATGAAAAAGGAGAAATGGCGCCGGTGTATGGCATGGCGGCCACGATTCCGTTCCGGGGGCTGGTGGAAGACATGATGGAAAAATATATCGATTTATTGTATAAGGTTGAATAGGAAATCCGCGGCCGGCCGGACCTGAAAAATCAAATATATGCGGTAAATGGATATTAAGACCTGAATCAGTTTTCAGGTGTCCGTTCTTCTTATTCCCGACACCCGACACTTCTCACCTCACGCCAAGGATTCCGGCACCTGACACCTGCAACTCAATTTTATTCTTTACATCTTTTTTGATTTGCGATAATTTTTTAGACTTTCGCTAGTTATTCAGGAGTACTGTTTTTTAAATGGTGTTCTTAATCAATAATTTTTTTACACGGAGTATTTCATTATGGCTAAGAAGATGAAAACAATTGACGGAAATACTGCGGCGGTGCACGTGGCGTATGCCTTAAGTGATGTTGCTGCGATTTATCCGATCACCCCTTCGACCTCTATGGGAGAAACCGCGGACGAATGGGCCGCCCAGGGCCGGAAGAACATTTTTGGCCAGACCTTGAACGTCAAACAAATGCAATCCGAAGCGGGTGCTGCCGGAGCGGTTCACGGATCACTGGCTGCCGGATCACTGACCACGACGTTTACGGCATCCCAGGGACTTTTGCTGATGATTCCCAACATGTATAAAATATCCGGTGAACTGCTTCCCTGCGTGTTTCATGTATCCGCCCGGGCGCTGGCCGCCCATGCACTTTCCATTTTCGGGGACCACAGCGATGTAATGAGTGTCCGTCAGGCCGGATTTGCCATGCTGGCTTCCGGATCGGTTCAGGAAGTCATGGACCTGGCCCTGGTATCGCATTTGTCCGCTATTGAAAGCAGTGTGCCCTTTCTGCACTTTTTTGACGGATTCCGGACCTCTTCTGAAATACAAAAAATTGAACTGATTGACTATGAAGATATTTCCCGCCTGGTGAATCACGATGCCATCCGGGACTTTCGGGCGCGGGCCATGAATCCGGAAAACCCCCATATCCGGGGTACGGCGCAGAATCCGGATATTTATTTCCAGGGCCGTGAGGCCGCCAATGCCTTTTATGATCAGATTCCGACAATTGTGGAAGAATCCATGGCCAAAGTCGGCGCGCTTACCGGCCGCCAGTATAAATTATTTGATTATATCGGTCATCCGGAAGCCGAACGCATCATTATTTCCATGGGATCATCCACGGAAACCATTGAAGAAGTGATCAATTCCTTAAATGCCAAAGGGGATCGGCTGGGACTGGTCAAAGTCCGTTTATACCGGCCCTTTTCAGTGGAGCATTTCCTTGCTGCGATTCCGTCAACGGTTGAAAACATAACCGTTCTGGACCGGACCAAGGAACCGGGGGCCATTGGCGATCCGCTGTATATGGATGTATGTGCCGCGTTCAAAGAATACGGTGACATGCCGGAGATTAAGATTACCGGCGGCAGGTACGGTCTGGGTTCCAAGGAATTCACGCCGGGGATGGTCAAGGCGGTTTTTGACAACATGCGGTCCGTGGGCATTAAAAATCATTTCTCCGTCGGGATTATTGATGATGTTTCCCACAAGTCCCTTTCGGTGGATGAAAAATTTGATACCTCTCCGGAAGGCACTGTTCAGTGCAAATTCTGGGGACTCGGCTCCGACGGTACGGTGGGGGCCAACAAAAGTGCGATTAAGATTATCGGTGACAATACCGACAAGTTTGCGCAAGGGTATTTTGCCTATGATTCCAAAAAATCCGGCGGCATTACGGTTTCGCATCTCCGCTTCGGCAACCAGCCGATTCAGTCAACCTATCTGGTTAATACTGCTGATTTCGTGGCATGCCACAAAGCCAATTATGTGGAGATTTATGATGTGCTGGAAGGGATCAAGGAAGGAGGCACGTTTCTGCTGAATTCTCCCTGGTCCCAGGAGGACATGGAATCCGCCCTCCCGGCGGCCATGCGCCGGACCATTGCGGAAAAGAAGTTGAAATTTTATACGGTGGATGCCATTAAAATTGCGGCGTCCGTCGGGCTCGGCACCCGGATTAACATGATCATGCAGACGGCGTTTTTCAGTCTGGCCAAAGTGCTGCCGTTTGACGAGGCAGTGGCGTATCTGAAAGATGATATCCAGAAGACCTATGGCAAAAAAGGCGAGAAAGTTGTTCAGATGAACATTGACGCCGTGGACCAGACCCTTGAGAATTTAATAGAGATCAAAGTTCCCGATTCCTGGAAAAATGCCGAAGGCACAGAAACTGCTGCTGCTGACGATGTTCCGGAGTTTGTGGAAAAGGTCATGCGGCCCATGCTCAATCAGAAGGGGGATGAACTGCCGGTGAGCGCATTTGAACCGGATGGTGTTTTTCCGGTCGGAACCTCCCGTTTTGAAAAACGCGGAGTGGCCATTAATGTGCCGGAGTGGGTTGCGGAAAATTGTATTCAGTGCAATCAGTGTGCGTTTGTCTGTCCTCATGCATCCATCCGCCCGGTTCTGCTGACCGAAGAAGAAGCAAAAGCGGCCCCCGAGGCATTTGAAACCAAAAAGGCCCTGGGCAAAGAGCTCAAGGAATATCAGTTCAGAATCCAGGTCAATACCCTGGATTGCCAGGGATGCGGCAACTGTGCGGACATCTGCCCGGCCAAGAAACCGGCCCTGGTGATGCGGCCGATTGCTTCCCAGACGCCGCTTCAGGTGCCCAATCAGGAATTTTCCGAGATACTGCCCGTGCGTGATGACCTGGTAAAACGGGATTCCGTTAAAGGCAGCCAGTTCCAGCAGCCCCTGATGGAGTTTTCCGGAGCCTGCGCGGGATGCGGTGAAACACCCTATGTGAAGGTTTTAACCCAGCTGTTCGGCGACCGGATGATTATTGCCAATGCCACCGGCTG
>JAABSL010000003.1 GCA_011390415.1 Desulfobacteraceae bacterium | reverse complement strand
TTTCTACCTTACCCACCGCCCGGCAATGATTCTATGTGCGACTAGCCGGTTTATGTCTTCCGGGGTCGGATTATTGATCGGCAAAAGAATCAATTTGCTGATTCAAATCCGAACCGGTCGAAAATCGACTTAAAATCATCCACCACCTGCGCAGGGGTCAGCCCGTACTGATCCAGCGAATAACTGTGCCTGCTCTGATATTTCTTTGATTTTTCCGTCTGCCGGTCCAGGTACTGCTGATAGTCGGCTGAAATGGTAAAACCAAACCGGTCATAAATCTGTTTTACAAAAGCGCCCGGATCCTTGACCAGATGGTCGTATGTTTCGATAACCCGGCAATTTTCCGGCCGCTGATCTAATTGTTCGATGGGATAGGTATAAAAATGGGAAATCAGGGATAAAATTTTTTGCGTCACCACGGCCTGGTCCGCGGTGTTAAACTGCTCAAATCCGTAAGACACCCAGCTGATGGCCGACGGCAGGGCTTCAAAGGGCTGCCGGACCGTGCAGATGATTTTGGCATCGGGAAAGGTTTCGTATATGGAATTGATCTTGCTGCTCGCTGCGGGGTTTTTGGATAAAAAATGGTTGTCCGGCCCGAATACGTACAAATGCCGCTGTACACATTTTTTGTAAAAACCCATGATTTTTTTCCGGCGTTCGGGAGACACATCCGTGTCAAACCGGCTGAACCGGTTCATTTCATCAAACGGAAACATAAAGGTCAGAAACAGAGACGAAAAAATATGAATGAGAATAATTTCATCTTCTTCTGCTTCAAAATGACTGATTTTGTGCATGGACCGGGAACCGGCAAAGACCTTGTCTTCCAGTCGGATGACCGCCCGGTAAAGGGGTTTGCCCATTTTCCGGTCCAGGCGGCCCAAAAGCAGAAAAAATTTCTTCTGAAGAATGGACGGCGCAAAAACAATCTCCCACATTTTCAATGATGAAAACTGTCGGTCACTGTCCATGACCCGGTGAAGATACGTGGTGCCGCTTCTCGGAAATCCGGCGATAAATACCGGTTTTTTAATCTCAACCTTTCGGTATCCGGGGAAAAACAATTCATCTAAAAACAGGCAGGTCCAGGTGACGATCTCAAGAAACCCGTACCAGACCGGAAAAGACAGGACAAAAAGGATTCGTTTGACCGTGAACCGGGCCCCGGTTTCATGGTAGCTGAAAATCGATTTAACATACATGTGAAGCATCAGTTTAAAATCAAAAGGCATAGGCCTCCTTTTCTTTACCTCAATAAGTTTGATTCTATCTTTTGACAGATTCTCCTACATTGTTCAACGCCAGCTTATAGGTAATCGGTCCGACAATTTGATTAATGGCGATAATACCCAGAACCAGGGTATTTAA
The DNA here is from genome assembly GCA_011390415.1 of Desulfobacteraceae bacterium. Lineage (GTDB taxonomy): Bacteria > Desulfobacterota > Desulfobacteria > Desulfobacterales > Desulfosalsimonadaceae > SURF-3. The sequence goes on along the minus strand of JAABSL010000003.1, from coordinate 9,414 downwards.
GTGAATTCCGATTTCCGGAAACTGACGGGTGGCTATTTGCGCCAACCCGATGGATACGCCGGCCTGGGGCACATAGGTCAGCCAGGCATTCCGGTTAAACGCCACCGGATCAGCACTGATGACCCCGGCCAGCCAGCTTCCGCCCATCAATCCGGCCATACGCACCGTCACCAGAAGAATTGCCAAAGGCCAGCAAAGAATCAGAGAATCAAAGTCCAGAGAGGCGCCGGCAACGGAAAAGAAAAGCGCATAGATCGGGAATGCCATTTTTTCCAGACTTTCGAGAAGATCCGCTCCAAACCTGCTGAAATTCTGAACAAAAAATCCGGCAGTCATACAAATCAAAAGGGGCTCCAGGTGGAGGGAAATATCAAACTGCGCCTCCATCCAATGATTAAACCCCATGGACAGGCGGGCCACGGCAAAGGCCACGAATAATAGAAACATCAGCAAATCGCGCCGGATGCGTTTCATATAAACGGCGATGGCCTGGCCGACAACTACGCCGATGATTAAGGAGATCAAAATCTCAAAAATAAGGCCGGATATTTCCGTCATCTGAAGCAAGTGGCCGCCGGTGATCAGAATTTTTGACAAAGACATGGTGACGGTAAAAAGAGTAATAATCAACACATCCAGGACAATGATGACCGCCAGTGTCATCCCGGTGAACGGCCCTTTGGCGCCGCACTCCCGGATGACTGCAATGGCCGAGGCCGGAGAAAGTGTTACGCAGATAAGCCCCGCCAGTATGGCAAAAATCAGCAGGTCCTCAAAGTCAAATTGGGCAGTTACATCAAAAAAATTTCCCATTCCCAGAATAGTGGCCACCACCAGACCAGTGACCGCCACCGTAATAAAAACAAGGCTCAAGATAATGGATCGTGCGCGCAGGGAGATTAAGGACAGCCGCAGTTCACCGCCGGCCATCAGAGCGATGAAGCCCAGTGCCAAATCATCAATCAGGCTCAGACGTCCGACCATTTCGATGGTGAGAAATCCCGATACAAAAGGGCCGGCAATAATACCGGCCAGGATATAGCCGCTGATGAGCGGCAGGGTCGCCCAATTGACGATCTGGGCCATGGCATAGGCCGAAAGCATCACAAAACCGAGAGAAAAAATAATCAAACCCGCCTGCTGCCGGCTGGTTTCGATATCCATGCCTTTGACCCAGAGTCCTAAGAGTGAAATAAAAACAAGAATCAGAATATAGGTCAGCAGATGATGTCTGTCCGTTGTTTTCTGAACCATTATCCCTCTTTTCTCAATAATCGTCCGACCAGCACCGGGCTTGTAATATCACTGAAAATAATTGCAATTAAGGCGATTCCGATAATCTCGCCGGAAAAATCAAACGCCATGCTCTGGTAAAAATCATATAAAATGGCAAGGGGAAGCCCGCCCTGCCCCATCAGTCCCAGACCGAGTCCGGAAGGAAGGGTACCCATTTTCCCGCCCATCCGCGAAACGGAAAAGCCGCCCGCCATTTTCCCCAAAAACCGGAACGCAAAATATGCGCCGGCGGCGGCAAATCCGCTTATATGGTGAAGCTGCCAACCGCTCCCCAAAAAAATCAGTAACAGCAGATACACCGGCTTTTCAATGCTCACCAGCGTGTTAAAAATTTTTTCCTTTTCACTGGTCAGATTCACCAGACACATGCCGACAAAAAAATTGGCAAGTAACGGCGAAAAGTCCATAACCCATGAAAAGCCGCTGATAAAAATGACCATGCCGATAATTATCAGGGCCAGTTCGCTTTCTTCCCTGCGCTGACTTAAAAACAGGCTGTAAAGCGTTAAAATTGCCGTAAACAGAATCAGGGTAATCAGAATGTCATCACCGCCGAACATCAGCCGGCGATCCACAATATCGGCGTTGCGCAAGGAAAGTACATAAACCGGCGTCAGGGCCAGCATGGCCACCAGGCCATCGGTGCTGGAAAAATAGCGCAGGATCTTAATAATTGACTGACTGGCATTGTTTTTTGCTGTCGGAATCAATGCCAGACCGGTCTGGGCGGTGCAGGCTGCGGCAGCGGCCACCGTAATGGAAGCAACCATGCGCATGGCGCCCGAGATATCAAAAACCAACGGCAGGCATAAATACACGCCACTGAAAACAATGACCAGGGTGACAGCGCTTTCTATAAATGCCGCAAGAAAATAAACCCCGGGAAACCGCCTCAGGTTTGGAATTTCAAACTGAAAACCGAACAGCATGCCGATCCAGCCAAGCACCAGTGCGGTTACCGGCGACAAGGCCTGAAGTGTTTCCACGTCCAGGATATTTAAAAAATTCGGACCCAGCAGCAAACCCAAAAAAAGAAATTCCAGGCCGGTCAGATAGAATTTGCGGGCAAACAGCGGAATGCGGAATTTCCGGAAAGACAGGTGGTAGCCGCTGAATACCAGCAGAATAACCAGCAGAAATGTGAAAATAATTTTCATGGGCGTATTTTAACGGGAACCGGTTCATAAATCCAGCAAATAGTCGTTGATCCCCTCTCTGCGGTGCGCCGTCCGCTTGGGGGTACCTTTCGAAAAAATGAAAACAGGATGATCCCTTGCGGGATCGGCCTTTACTTCATTCTAGTGAATATGATATTGTTCGTTCAAACCAGATTTAAAATATTTCTAAAAGATACCCTATGATAAGGAGACGTCATGGCTGTTCACCCCCTGGCCGGACAAAAAGCCCCGGCCCATATGCTTGCCAATATTCCCCGACTGGTGTCGGCGTATTACACCAACGAACCGGATGTGGATGATCCGGCCCAGCAGGTGGCCTTCGGGACCTCCGGACATCGGGGGTCCTCGCTGAAAAACAGTTTTAACGAAGCCCATATTCTGTCCATCAGTCAGGCCATCTGCGAATACCGGGCCGCCCAGGACATCACCGGGCCATTATTCATGGGCATGGACACCCATGCCCTGTCCGAACCCGCCCTTGCCTCAGCCCTTGAAGTGTTTGCAGCGGCGGGCATCACGGTCATGATTCAGGATGGCATGGGATACACCCCCACACCGGTCATTTCCCATGCCATTTTGACACATAACAGAGGAAAAACCAAAGGCCTGGCTGACGGCGTGGTCATCACCCCCTCCCATAATCCGCCGGAAGACGGCGGGTTCAAGTACAACCCGCCCCATGGCGGGCCGGCTGACACCGACGCCACCAACGCCATTGCCGATCGCGCCAACGAGCTCATGCGGCAGGGACGCGACAAAATCAAACGCATGGGATTTGAACGGGCATTAAAAGCCGATACCACGACCCTGTATGACTATATCATGCCATATATCGCGGATCTGGAGAATGTGGTGGACATGCAGGCCATTGCCCGCGAGGGCTTAAAACTGGCCGTGGACCCGATGGGCGGGGCCGCGGTCGCTTACTGGGAGCCAATTGCCGAGCGCTACGGCATTTCCATTGATGTGGTCAACCCGGCAGTGGATCCGACATTTTCTTTCATGACCCTGGACAAAGACGGCAAAATCCGCATGGATTGCTCATCATCGTATGCCATGCAGGGCCTGATCGGGCTGAAGGACAAATATGACATTGCATTCGGCAATGATACGGACGGGGACCGCCACGGCATTGTAACAAAAAGCGCCGGCCTCTTAAATCCGAACCATTATCTGGCAACCGCCATCTGGTATCTGTTTCAGAACCGGCCCGGCTGGCGCCCGGATGCCAGCATCGGCAAAACCCTGGTCTCCACCGCCATGATCGACCGGGTGGCCGGTCATCTGGGAAAAACGGTCACCGAAGTGCCCGTCGGATTCAAATGGTTCGTGGACGGCCTGCTGGCGGGAAGCTGCGGATTCGGCGGCGAAGAAAGCGCCGGGGCCTCTTTTTTGCGGACAGACGGCACTGCCTGGGCCACGGACAAGGACGGCATCATCATGAATTTTCTGGCAGCAGAAATGCTGGCAAAAACCGGCAAGGACCCGGCCCGCATCTATGCGGACCTGGAAAACCGGTTCGGACGCTGCTTCTATGACCGCATGGACGCACCGGCCACCTTTGCGCAAAAACAGGCCCTCAAGCAGCTGTCACAGGAGCAGGTGCCGGCCAAGACTCTGGCCGGAGAAACGATTACGGCCATCCTGACCCATGCGCCCGGAAACGATGCCGCCATCGGGGGGCTGAAAGTCGTCACCGAAAACGGCTGGTTTGCGGCCCGGCCGTCCGGCACCGAAGATATTTACAAGATTTATGCGGAAAGTTTTATCGATGAAAATCATCTGAAACAGATTCAGAACGAAGCCCGGGCCATTGTCAGCGCAGCGTTTGATGGGTAAGATTAAACCCGGCGCGATTTTTCCGCATCCCTTATGAAATCAATCCTTTTTGTTTGAGCAAATCAAATAAGGCCCTGCCCCGGGACAGCTCATCAAAAATGATCGCGGATGTAATCGTGGCAGAACTTACCGCATCCAGCTGGGGATTGAAATAAAAAGGCGTAAATACAAACCGTCCCACCAGCCGTTCGCGCATTAACCGGACATCTTCTTCAGCCCATTGCTTGTTGCCCCATTTGGTCAGCTGAAGCGGAACAAAGTCGACAATGGCGCCTTTTTCATTGAAGATATAAAAAAAATGAACATCCTGGCAGACCGCACAGATGGTCGGACTGGAGACCACTTCCGCAAAAAGTCTTTGTGCCTCTTCCCCGCTGTTTCTGACGCCGGTATATACATGACGGTCGGTGCCTGCGATCTTGCGGAACGCTGAAATATCATCATCACCTGAACCGGCCCCTGCCATGGCGGTTTTGATTTGCTTCTCAATCTCTGACGACGAAATCGGGGGTTCTATCGTGCCTGACACCGCTTCCGTTCGCGCCCCTTGCTCACGAAATACCGCAAGTTCCATGGTTGCCAGGGCCGCCATGTCCTGATGCAAATTTTCATATTTCCCATTGGTTTCCAGATAAGTCAGGGCCACCATTGCCGCTTCCGGCTGTTTTTCCAGACGGACCAGTATGGAAAAAGGCGCGCGCGGTTCGCCCACAGCCTCGTGCAGATCCATTCGGGGATCGGCCACTACGGGAAACGGTATGTTGTATTCTTCCCGAAACCGCCGGATTTCTTCTTCATTGTTGCCCACTCCCACGGCCAGCATTTTAATCCGCCCGCGCATGGATTCGTCTGCCTCAATTGCTTCAAACAGGTCATTATAAAAAGAAACCTGTTCCAGACAGGGAACGCAGTAGGTATTCAGCATCTCCACCAGCACCAGGTCCGCTTCAATATCCCGGATGGAGAAATCCGCCGCATCCGGCCCAAGTCCAAGATAGGACCGGTCCTGAGAATTGTCAGGTGATTTCAAACGGGTTGCGGGAAACGGATCGCCGACATTGATCAGCCTGTAACCATACACCAGATCGGCCGCAACCTTTGGCGCATTTTCCGGCGGGTTGTCGCCCAGATAATCCAGAGACAACTTTTTACAGCCGGACATCGGCAGGTATAGCCCCGCCAAAACCATCACGCATATTCCGGTCAGCAGCATTGAATATTTTTTCACGGGGTTCTCCTTTTCAAAACAACAATTTAAAAATGATGGTCTGGAATGGCTATCGTTCCAGTTCTGCTTTCACGGCAAGCCCCATATTTTCAATGGTTAACGGTTTTTTAACATATTTGCCCGCCCCGAGCCGCTGGGTTTTCTTCACGGCATCTGTTTCCGAATAGCCGCTGACAATAATGGCTTTCTGCCCGGGCTGAACCTTTATAATGGCCTTATAAGTTTCATACCCATTAAGGCCCGGGTCCATAATCATATCCAGCAGGAGTAAATCCGCGCTGTTTTGTTTCAGATATTCAATCGCTTCTTCTCCGCTGGAAGCAGATATCGCTTGATAACCAAGCGTATCCAGAATGCCGCAGGATATCTCCCGCTGACTTTGGACATCATCAATAACCAGAATGATCTCTCCGTTGCCTTTATAGTTATTGATGGATAAAGGGAGATCTTTTTTTAATATGGCATCGCGCGTTACCGGAAAGTACAGCTCAAACGTTGTGCCGTTTTCATCTGTTGTCACATCGATGTATCCTTTGTGGTCGTTAACAACATTCCAGACAACAGACAAACCCAGCCCCGTACCGCTTCTGCCCATTTTCTTTTTGGTATAAAACGGCTCAAAAATTCTTTCAAGATCATTTGAAGATATTCCGGACCCATTGTCGGATACGCACAAAACGACATATTCGCCCGGCCTTATCTCATCATATCCCTTTAAAGGCCTGTCCAGGTAGCGATTTACCGTAGATATGGCAACATTTCCGGTTTGCTTGATGGCTTCAGCGGCGTTTGAAACGAGGTTCATCACCACTTTCCGAATATGAACCTGAGAAGCGCTGATATTGAGAAGCCCGGCATCGAGATCGGTTTTTACCGTAACTCCCGGATAATACTGTCTGAGAACATTAAACTCGGGAGAATTTAAATACGCGCGGACCGCATCATTCAAGCTCAGGGGTTCATTTGCTGTTGCCACGCCCCGGGCGATGGTCAAAAGATCCTGAACAATCGCCGCCGCCCGGAGTCCGGATTCCCGCATGGTTTCAAGGGGTTTCTTCAGCTTGCTGTCCGCCGGCAAATTCATCAGAATTAATTCCGGATAGCTGACGATGCCGGAAAGGACATTGTTCAGATCGTGGGCGACCCCTCCTGCCAGAAGGCCCAAAGATTCCATTTTTTGGGATTTCTGGAGCTGATTCTGCAATTTTTTTCGTTCGCTGATGTCCCGCGTAACCCCCAAAACCGAGACCGGCCGTTTTTCGCTGTCATAAATAAATCGCATGGATACCTCGGTCCATACCGTTGAGCCGTCTTTGTGATACTGCTCAACTTCAAGGGTGCGGGATCTGGACGGATCATAATGCCGGTCTGCTTCCAACAGTTCCTCGGCCAATGTTTTTGTTGCAAGGTCCCGTGAAGAAGGCGTTAAAATATCTCCCAGTTCAAACCCTGTCGCCTCTTCGGCGCTGTAGCCGATAATACCTTTCACCGAAGGACTGAGATAGGAAAACCGCATCGTGTCCAGATCAAATTTCCAAAGATTGTCGGTCATGTTTTCCGCCAGCAGGCGGTAGCGTTTTTCAGATTCCTGCAAGGCTTCCGCACTCAGTTTTCGCTCGGTGATATCCCGCATAACGCCTGCAAAACCTTCCGCCTGGCCATTATCATCATATACCAGACGCCCGGTTACACTGCTGATGATTTTCCGGCCGTTTTTGGCTTTAAATGTCAGCTCATAATTAGTCACCCGGCCGGATTTCATCATCTCAGTGACAAGCGCGTCCCTTTCTAAAGGATCAGCATATAATTCCAGCACGGACTGCCCGACCAGTTCACGAAAATCATATCCTGCGACCTCCCGAATTGAGGGGCTGATGGTCAATATTTCCCCATTTAATCTGGTGCGATAATACACATCCTGAATGGATTCGAAAATCTGCCGGTATTGCGCATCGCTTTCTTCGAATGCCGCATTTGTCTTTTCCAGCTTTTCAACAGTTGTTTCCAGCTCGGATTTGGCGGCATTAAACCGGAGCTGAATAATGGCGCGGGTTTTTTCCATTATAAAGGCAAGGCAGTGTATCGTAAGGTATGTCGGAATAAAACGCATCTTGAGAAACCGGTCATAGGATGCAAAAAAGCGCGGTTCAAAAAAAAAGATAACACATATTGCAAAAAGGAGAGATAGTGAAAAGACAGAGCCTCTTTTCGGGCCGAGCAAAAAAACGGCAATGAGCGGGTACGTCAGGGCCCAGAGATAAGTGGTTTTGCCGATTCCGCCATAGGCAATCAGAGAAAAAAAGAAAATCCCGCCGATGGTTATGCCGACCCAACCGACCAGAGGATAATTTTTCGTTTTTCTGAGGTATATGTAAAGACCGGCCAAAAACAAAAAAAATGCAAAATTCATGCTCCCAAGGCAATAATCTTTAAGGATAAATTCCGTGGTGCCCAAAAGGATCAGAAAAATGCCGCCGATAAACATCATGCAGTTGATTAAAAATATTATTCGAAGCGTCTCCAGATCATAATCTGCAGGCAACCCGCTGGAAAAAAAATTCCAGAGCCCTTGCTTTATGGTGTCTGCTTGTCTAAGCCACTTCTTTTTTATTGAAATATCAGCCACCCTGCCCGGTTCAACTTGCATCAATTCCACCTTTTAGTGTTTCAGGTTTCTAAACTAAGGGCCGTAAATTTATCATCGCATAATTTAGTAAAATAATCCCGGATAGTTCGGATTTATTATACATTTATATTCTATATTCTAAATATGTTATAATATCAACCCTGTTTTCGTTCGACCACTCCTTAGTTTTCATACCGTTTTTTGTGTTGACGTATTCATTTTATAAAATTAAATTGTACGCAATTAAGTTTTATAAAATAATTTAACCCACAAAGAGGTGAAAAATGAAACAACTTTCATTGGTATTATTTGTAACGATCGGATGCATGATGACCATTGGTTGTGCCGGCTCACGACCGGATAATCTGGGAATTTCCAATGGCAAACTGGCCGACTGTCCGTCCAGTCCCAACTGCGTCAACAGTCAGGCAGCTGATGACGACCATGCGGTCGCTCCGTTTACTTATGAGGGAAGCCGGAAAGCCGCTTTCAGCAGATTGAAAAACGCAGTAATGTCTCTCAAACGAACGCAAATTGTTGAAGAACGGGACAATTATCTCCGGATCGAATGCAAATCCGCCATTATGCGGTTTGTTGATGATGTAGAATTTTATTTTCCCGAAGAGAAAGTCATTCATGTGCGCTCGGCGTCCAGAATCGGATATTCCGATTTGGGTGTTAACAAAAAGCGGGTGGAGAAACTGCGGGAATTGTTCAACGCTTCATCCGGATCAGCTGATGTCAAATGATGAATATTTAAAACTGGACAACCAGCTCTGCTTTGCCCTTTATGCCTGTTCCCGAAGCCTGACCCGGCTGTACCGGCCGCTGTTGAACCAGCTGGGAATTACCTATCCCCAGTATCTGGTGTTAATGGTGCTCTGGGAAGACAAAAAACAGAGCGTCTCTAGCTTGGGCGACCGGCTGCTGCTGGATTCCGGCACCCTCACCCCTTTGTTGAAACGGATGGAGAAAAACGGGCTGGTGGAGCGAATCCGGTCCAGAGAAGACGAACGAAAAGTATTTGTGCAGCTCACGGACAAAGGCGAGAAACTAAAAAAAAAGGCATATGCGGTTCCCGAACAGATGTTCTGCCATAGCGGATTGACGGTGGAAGAATTTGTCCGGGTCAAAGGGGATTTAGAAGCGTTGCTGAAGAAACTTAGCAACCAGGCGGTTCAGGATCTGCGCTAACGTAACGCCGTGCAGCGGGTCCGGGGATTGGTGATTATTCATCATACTCCTGA
>JAABSL010000002.1 GCA_011390415.1 Desulfobacteraceae bacterium | reverse complement strand
AAAATCCGTTGGTCATCATCTTAGGGCCCTAAGTATTGATATCACGCTGCAATGCGTTTCAGCCAGTTCCTGACTTCGGTGTCCAGGATTTCGTAGTATCGCTGTGAACCGCCGATACCGATCCGGCCGAAGAAATAATTAATTTCCAGCAATAAGGGTTGCGGCGTATCGGATGCAATCGGAAATATCAGGTCAATGCCCGCCAGGTTGATGCCGGTTTTTTCGCACAGCCGGTCCACTGCCGCAACTCCGGCGGCCTGCAACTCGGGATGACTATGCTTGTCAATTATGGCGCCTTTTGACAATGCCGTGCCGAAGCGGTCCGGGTCCGTAGGAATCCGCCAGTACGCGATCCGTTTCTGTCCGACGACCACCACCCGAAGCGAGCGGCTGCCCGGGGCCGGAATAAATTCCTGTATCAGGAATCCGTATTGCCCGGTGCGTTCGCAGGCCGTTACCCGGTGGATAATGTTATCAAATTCTGTCAAAGAATCGATTCGCAGCACGGTGTCGCCTTCACCGCCCCAGTCAAATTTAAAGACAAACGGCAAGTCAAAATTTAATTTCTGACGGGGATAGCCGGTTTTCAAGAAAAAATCTTCAAGCCTTGCAAAGGCTTCCGTGCGGGGATGCGGCAGGTCAAAAGCAGCAAACAACCCGGACTGGCCGATTTTGCCGGGAAACGCAAATTTGGCGCAATAATCGGGAAACACATGCGGACAATGGGCAATGGCCAATTCATAGAGGCTCTGCCGGCAGCCCTGGGAAAGAATAACCGCATCCGCCTGCCGGACCGCTTGGCGTTCTTTTTCGCCGGGGTCCCGCCCGGCGCAAATGATATTTTTGTCTGCCGTGATAATCGGGTGAAAAGAAAGGATCATCGGCTAAAAGCTACCTAATCCTTAATATGATATGAAAAAAAAATTTCAAAATTTGGAACGCTCAACTTAGGAGTTAATATCCCAGTTTCCTCATGGCTTTGGGATCTTTGCTCCAGTTTTTTTCGATCCGCACAAACAGTTTTAAAAAAACCCGCGTGCCCACCATCCGTTCAATATCCATTCGGGCGGCTTCCCCGATCTGCCGGAGCATGGCGCCTTGTTTTCCGATAATGATCCCTTTTTGGGATTTGCGTTCTATGTGAATGGCGGCATGGATGCGGACCAGGTCTTTTTTGGGCAGTTCTTCAAACGCTTCGATGGTAACAGCGGTTGAAAACGGGATTTCCTGGGCCGTCAGTTCAAAGACTTTTTCCCGGATCATTTCCGCGGCAATAAATCGCTCCGGCATATCCGTGATCATATCTTCCGGAAAATACGGCGGACCATCCGGCAGCAGTATTTTCATGGCTGCCAGCAGATCATCGGTCTGGATGCTTTCGGTGGCGGAAACCGGCACAATTTCTTCGAACGCATAGGCTTTTGACCATTTATTGATCAGGTTCAGCAGTTTGGGTTTTTTCACCAGATCGATTTTATTGATGGCCAGAATGGCCGGCGGCTTGCGGCCTTCTTTAAGCTTGTTTAAAATCAACTGTTCCGAAGCCGGTTCCGGTGCGGATGCATCAATTACCAGCAGCACAAGATCCACATCACTGATAGCCCCCATGGCCACTTCCACCATTTTGGCGTTCAGCGGCTTTTTGCTCAGGTGAATGCCCGGCGTGTCCAGAAATACAATCTGGAAACCGGGCTGATGGCAGACCCCGGCAATCCGGTTGCGCGTGGTCTGGGGCTTGCTGGAGGTAATCGAGACCTTTTCACCGATCAGGTTGTTTAAAAGGGTTGATTTGCCGACATTGGGTGCGCCGATGATGGCGGCAAACCCGGATTTAAAGCCCTTGAATTGTTCGGAAAAATCTGTTGATTCCATAGTGGTCACGTCGGTTCCTTTGATTCATTTGAAATGCTGATGCAGTATAAAATCGCCTGCCATACCCTGTCCAGCCCCTGGCGGGTTTTGGCCGAAAAACAGATCAGTTCTTCCGGTTGAACCGACAAGGATTTTTCAATGATCCGGGTCTGCTTTATCTGGTTGGTTTTGGAAAGCTTGTCGGCTTTTGTCAGAATCAGGATGGTCGGCATTCCGTTTTCATGAAGCCAGGAGATAAAGTTGCGCTCCTCTTCTCCCGGATTGCGGCGGATATCTAAAATCAGCACCACGCCGTTTAATGTGGTCCGGGTGGTCAGATAGGTTTCAATCATTGCGCCCCAGTCTTTTTTGACCCGTTCCGGAACCCGGGCGTAACCGTATCCCGGCAGATCAACGAACACGAACTGTTCATTGATATTGAAAAAATTCAAAAGCTGCGTCCGGCCGGGGGTGGAACTGGTCTTCACCAGATTTTTCCGGTTGACCAGTTTGTTGATCAGTGTGGATTTGCCCACATTGGAGCGGCCGGCAAACGCAATTTCCGGCAGGTCTTCCGGCGGGTAGTTTCCCGGCCGGGTGGCGCTGACAATAAACTCTGCCGATTTGATAATCATAGACTGCCTTTGTAGGTTCGCAACGCTGGTTTATACCACTTTGTTCAAGGGGTATTCGATAATCCCTTCGGCACCGTACTTCATCAGGCTCGGAATCAGGTCGCGGACCGTGTCGGAGTTGACCACTGTTTCAACGGAAAACCAGTCGGATTGATACAAAGACGCCACGGTGGGAGCGTTTAAGCTGGGCAGCAGGGAGACAATTTTCTCCACGCTGCCGTTGGGCACGTTCATTTTCAATCCCACCATGTTTCCCGCCAGCAGCGCGCCTTTCAGCAGCAACGCGATCTGTTCAATCTTTTCCCGTTTTTCCGGAATTTTCCAGGCATCGTGATTGGCTATGAGCTGGGTATTGGTCTGCATCATCTCATGGATCACCCGCAGACCGTGGGCTTTGATGGTGCTTTCGGTTTCCGTGATTTCAACAATGGCGTCCGCCAGACCGGAGACCACTTTGGCTTCCGTGGCGCCCCAGGAAAATTTGACTTTAACATTAATTCCTTTTTCAGCAAAAAACCGCTGGGTGTATTTCATCATCTCCGTGGAGATGGTCTTGCCTTCAAGGTCTTCAATGGTTTTTACCGGCGAATCATAGGCCACGGCAATAACCCACCGTGCCGGCCGGGTGCTGACTTTTGAATAGACCAGGTCACTGACCACATGAATATCCGAGTCGTTTTCCGCGATCCAGTCCAGTCCGGTCAGGCCGGCGTCCAGAATGCCGCTTTCCACGTTAATGGACATTTCCTGGGCCCGGCAAAGGGAACAGGTGATGGTATCGTCGTTAATATCCGGGAAATAGCTTCTTCCGTTTACATTGATTTTCCAACCGGACCGCCTGAACAGTTCAATGGTGGAAGCCTGAAGGCTTCCTTTGGGTATGCCGAGTTTTAATGGGGATGTCATCATGGTATCCTTTTGCTTTATTCTTCTTTTGTTTTTTCTTTTTTGGTCGCATAAACCGTTTTGGGATCAAATACGGGTTTTTCGGTAACGGTTAAGGTGTCGTTGTCGACTTTTCGATAAAAACAGCTTTTATATCCCTTGTGGCAGGCAGCGCCGCCAAGCTGTTCGACTTTTAATAAAACCGTATCATTGTCGCAGTCCATGCGGATTTCTTTTACCAGCTGGACATGGCCGGAGGTTTCTCCCTTTACCCATAACTGGTTTCTGGAACGGCTGTAATATGTGGCTTTTCCTGTTTTCAGGGTCGCGTCCCAGGCCGCCTGGTTCATAAACGCCAGCATCAGGACTTCGCCGGTTTCATTATCCTGGACAATGGCCGGCGCCAGTCCACCCATTTTGGTAAAATCTAATTCAATCATTCGGTGTTCCTTGTGTTGTCTGAAAGCCCTAACTTGTAAATATTACAAGATATTTTATTAAAATACGTCTTAAAATTTAATCTGCAAACCTAATCATTTGCATTTTAAGAGTCAATCTTTTTTTAATCGGTTTACAATTACAACTCTTTCTGTCCGGAATCAGGTAAAATTTAGGGATGCGGAAAAAACCAATATACCTGGACTGCGCCGGATTTTGAATAGTATTCAAGGCGCATCAAAGGGAGCATATCAGGATATATGACCTTTGATGCAACAAAGAATACGGATCAAAAGGCAAGCAAACGGGTATATTCGTTTTTTTCGCTTCCCTTATATAGCACATATCCATTTAATATGGAATAGGTGAAATTTGTGCAATAAATTACACGATTCTCCTTTCTTGACATTGCGCCTGCTGGTCATTATATTACTCAGATATTATAAGGGCTATCGAATTTTAAATTCATTTTTTAAAAAATAATGAAAGGATATTATAATGGCTGAAAATATCGCAGAAGTCAGTGACAGCTCGTTTGACGGTGATGTATTGCAATCAGAACTTCCGGTACTGGTGGATTTCTGGGCACCCTGGTGCGGACCGTGCAAGGCCATCGGGCCGGTGATCGAAGAAATCAGCAAAACGTATGAAGGGAAAGTGAAATTTTTCAAATGCAATGTGGACGATAATCCGGTCACTCCCGGAAATTACGGGATCCGTGCAATCCCCACCCTGCTTTTATTTAAGGGCGGCGAAAAAAAAGAGCAGATTGTCGGCATGGTGGACAAAGCAAAGATTGAAGACGCCTTAAATAAAAGCTTATAGAATAAATAAAATGAAAACTCCTGATTATGATCTTGTAATTATCGGCGCCGGTCCGGCCGGGCTGACAGCGTCCATTTATGCGGCGCGCGCCCGGTTAAACACACTGGTTTTAGAAAAGGCGGCCCCCGGCGGCCAGATTCTGGTTACGGACTGGATTGAAAATTATCCGGGCTTCCCCGAGGGGCTGTCCGGTGCGGATCTGATTATGAAAATGATGGAACAGGCCCGGCGTTTCGGCGTTGAAATTGAAACCAGCCAGGTGCTGTCCATGGACATTTCGGATACAATCAAAGAACTGGTGCTGGACAATCGCACCGTGACCTGCAAGGCAGTGATTGTTGCCACCGGTGCATCTCCCATGAAACTTGGCGTTCCCGGGGAAGAAGAATTTTACGGCAAGGGTATTTCCACGTGTGCCACCTGTGATGCCCCGTTTTTCAGAAACAGCGTGGTCGCCGCTGTCGGCGGTGGTGATACCGCGGTGCAGGAGAGCATCTTTCTGACCCGGTTTGTCGAAAAAGTCTACCTGATTCACCGGCGGGACCAGTTGCGGGCTGCCCGGATCCTGCAGGAACGGGCACTGGAAAATCCCAAAATAGAAATTGTGTGGGACTCGGTAGTGACGTCGGTCAACGGATCAGATGCGGGTGTGGAAAGCGTTTCCATCAAAAATGTCAAGACCGGGGAAACAAGAGAGCTTGTGGTCGAAGGATGTTTTATGTGGGTGGGGACAGTGCCGAACACCTCTTTTCTTCAAGGTGCCGTGGAGGTGAACCGCGGCGGATTTGTGGTGGTGAATGCCAGAATGGAGACATCGGTGCCCGGCGTATTTGCGGCCGGGGATGTCCGGGATACGCCACTGCGCCAGGTGGCGACGGCAGTGGGCGACAGTGCCATTGCAGCGGCTGAAGCGGCCAATTATATTGAAACACTGGAAAGCCTTTAGCGGGTATGGCCCCGTCTATTGCTCTGCATAAAATTCAGCGGGATTTTTTCATGAAGCGGATGTACGTTTTTTGTATTGTTTTACTGATGGTGGTGTCGGGATGTTCCTGGTCGAAAGATAAACCTGAAAAAACCGCGGAAGAACTGGCTGCGGATGGCCAGATGTATTTTGCGGATGAAAAATACGATAAAGCCATCAAGTCCTATAAAAAGCTCAAGGACTGGTATCCGTTTTCCGGGCATGCCAAAGACGCGGAGCTGAAAATAGCGGACGCGCATTATCGCATGGAATCTTATGATGAAGCCATTCTGGCGTATAATGAATATGAGCGGATGCACCCCAATGATGAAAAGATTCCATATGTTATTTACCAGGTGGGGCGTTGTGATTTTGACCGGATCGAATCCGTGGATCGCGATGCCACCGCTACCCGGCAGGCGCTCCAAACGTTTCAACGTCTGGAATCACGATTTCCGGAGAGTGCGTATGCCGAAAAAGCAAAACCGCATATTGAAACATGCCTGAAAAATCTCGCGGCAAAAGAAATGGAAATCGGATTATTTTATTTTAAGGCTGAAAAATATGAAGCGGCCCTGAACCGTTTTGCTGCGGTAGTGACCGATTATCCGGATTTCGGGCTGCATACGGACGCATTGGATTATATGGCAAAGTGCAGAGCCGGAATCGCTGAAGAAGAAAAAAGAAAATTGGAAGAAGAAACGGCATTGGAAAACGCGGTTAAAGAGGACAGGACTTTCGGGACCGATGACGCAGTTAACGGATTTTATCATGGTCCATCCAGATAAAGGCGCCCGAAAATCAATGAACTGAACCCGATGGCCGGCGATACCATTTACCCGGCTGAATTCTGCGTATGCGGTGCATAAAAAAACAGGTTAGGCATTAAAAAGCTTTACAAAGGCATATGGATGGAGTATATGCCTTTCTTTATTTATATAAACTGTTTCAAGGAGAACATCATGTCAAAGCAGTGTGAAATTTGCGGAAAAAAACCGATGGTGGGCAACAATGTCAGCCATGCGCATAATGTCAGTAAACGTCGCTTTAATCCGAATCTTCAGAAAGTTCGGGCAGTTTTGAACGGACAGGTCCAAAAAATATCAGCCTGCACCAGCTGCATCAAATCCGGATTTGTAGTCAAGCCGTAAAACCTAAGCACGGCTTATTTCCTGGATTGTATCAATCTGTTTGAGTTTTGCGATAACATTATCTAAATGGTCAATGCCTTTTATTGAAATTGTAAAAGAGCCGTTGACCATTTTGTCTTTTGCGCTCTCTAAATTGACATCCACGATGTTGGCTTCCAGCTGGCTGAGCACGGATGATATTTCCGCCAGTAATCCGACCTTGTCATAGGCCCGGATATTCATTTTAACCGGGAATGGTCCGGTGGCCTTATCTTTCCATTGAACATGCATCTGACGTTCCGGATTCATTTTCAGCGCATTGACACACCCCTTGCGATGGACGGTGATTCCGGCTCCATGGGTAATATAACCGGTGATCCGATCCCCGGGGACCGGCTGGCAGCATTGGCCGAAACGGATAAGGACATCGTCGAGGCCGTCCACGATAATGGCATCCGCATCACTGGTTTTTTTATCTTTTCGCCGGGGCATCAGCTTGGTGAACAGCGTGTCTTCTTTTTTCGGCTTGACGTCCGGCACCAGTTTCCCGATCAATTGCAGGGGCGTTATTTTCCCGTATCCAATATGGGCAATCAGATCATCCACATTTTTAAAATTTAAATCCTTTGCCGCCTGCTCCATCTGCTTGGAATGAACCATTTCATTAAAATTCAGTTTGTGCTTGCGGAATGCCTTTTCGCATAACTCCCGCCCCAAGCTGATGCTTCTGTCCGTTTCCTGTTTTTTGATCCAATGCCGGATTCTGGCGCGCGCTTTTCCGGTTTTGACATATTGCAGCCAGTCCGGACTGGGGTGATGGCCTTTAAATGTGGTGATTTCGACAATGTCGCCGGTCTGGAGCTTATACTGAAGCGGAACGATGCGGCCGTTGACTTTGGCGCCGGAGCACTGATGCCCGACTTCCGTGTGAATCATGTAGGCAAAATCCACAGGCGTGGACCCTTTCGGCAGATTTTTGACTTCACCGTTCGGGGTAAAAACATAAATATCTTTGGGAAACAGGTCGATCCGGACATTTTCCAGAAATTCTTCCGGATCTCCGTAACTGTCTTCATGTTCGACCAGATTTTGAATCCACGCAAATGTGCTTTTGGTTTCTTCGTCAATGGTTTTGCCTTCTTTGTAGCTCCAGTGGGCTGCAATCCCGGAGTTGGCCACCTGCTCCATCTCCTGGGTACGGATCTGGATTTCCATGCGCTCCGCATAGGGACCGACCACCGTGGTATGCAGGGATTTGTATCCATTGGGTTTTGGGAAACCAATATAATCCTTGAATTTATAAGGAATAGGACGCCATTTGGAATGAATGAGGCCCAATGCTTCATAACACTGGGGGATGGTATCAAGGATGACCCGAAAGGCAATAATGTCATAAACTTCTTCAAATTCAAGATTCTGGGCCAGCATTTTCTGATAGATGCTGTAAAATTGCTTGTACCGGCCGGTAACCGTGCAGGGCAGGTTGGCGTGGTTTAAAATATCCTGAATGGTGCTTTTGACTTCCCGGATGTAGGAATCCCGATCCGCCTGGTTGGTCCTGACCAGGTCTTTTATTTTTTCATATTCTTCGGGGTGGGTGTAGTAAAAGGAAATGTCTTCCAGTTCTCTTTTGATCCAGTAAATGCCCAGCCGGGCCGCAATCGGAGAGTAAATATCCAGTGTTTCCTGGGCAATACTCTTTTTTTTCTCTTCTTTTTTATGATAATGAAGGGTGCGGGTATTGTGAAGCCGGTCGGCCAGTTTAATTAAAATAACCCGGATGTCGTCGGCCATCGCCAAAATCATTTTGCGGATATTGCCGGCCTGGCGGGCTTTGGCCGTGTTGAACGAGAGGCTGCTGATTTTGGTAACCCCCTCGATGATTTTGGCGGCTTCAGTGCCGAACATCTTCTGGATGTCTTCGATGGTGGCGTGGGTGTCTTCAACCACATCATGCAGCAGCCCGCAGGCGATGCTGGTGGTATCCAGCCGCATGTCCGCCAGAAGGGAGGCCACTTCCAGGGGGTGGGAAAGATACGGCTCACCGCTTAACCGGAGCTGACCGTCATGCACCTTGGCCGAATAAATATAGGCCTTGTCCACGATGTCGATATCGGCATCCGGATAATAATCATAAATTTTATCAATTATGTCGGTGATTCGTATCATGGTTTTCCGTTAATAGGCCTTGGCGAAAACCACCCGCTTCCCGCTCGGTTTTCCGCACTCAATACATTTCCCGTCCTCATTTTCCTGATCATAAGGTATGCACCGGACAGTGACATTCAACCGCTCTTTGATTTTCTTTTCACATGCGCCGTCCCCGCACCAGTGGGACATGGCAAACCCGCCGTGAATTTCCGGGCGTTCCTTGTTCTCCGGTGTGAAAAAATGATCAAACGCCTCCTTGTCATCAATGTTGCGGGTGTGTGCTTTGCGGTAATCCAGGGCTCTTTGAAAAAGCGTATTTTGAATTTCATCGAGAATGCGGCAGATGTCATCCGCAAACGCGTCTTTGCCCATGGCGGATTTATCTTTGGGATCTTTGTCCCGACGGCCCACAAATACCGAGTCGGAGGCAATATCCTTGGGGCCGATTTCCACCCGAAGGGGAATTCCTTTTTTAATCCATTCCCAGTTGCGCGCGCCGCCGATGTCCCGGGCGTCCACCTCCACCCGGATCGGATAGCCGTAATAGCTGATGTTTCGAAGGCGGGCAGCCAGTTCGTCGGTGTAATCCATGACCATCTGTTTGTCTTTATCTTTTCGGATAATCGGCATGAGCACCACATGGGAGGAGGCCACCCGGGGAGGGAGTATAACGCCGTTGTCATCACTGTGGGTCATGATCAGACCGCCGATCAGGCGGGTGGAAGACCCCCATGAGGTGGTCCAGCCGTATTCTTCCGCTTCCTTGTCGGACTGGAACTTTATCTCCGATGCTCTGGCAAAATTCTGGCCCAGAAAATGAGATGTCCCTGCCTGGAGCGCTTTTCTGTCCTGCATCATGGCTTCGATGCAGGTGGTGGTTTCCGCGCCGGGGAATTTTTCCGCTTCGGATTTTTCACCGGTGATGACCGGGATAGCAAGGTATTCTTCCGCCATTTTCCGGTAAACTTCCAGCATCATTTGGGTGCGGTCGATGGCTTCCTCTCGGGTGGCGTGAACCGTATGGCCTTCCTGCCATAAAAATTCACTGGTCCGCAAAAATATCCGGGTCCGCATTTCCCACCGCACCACATTGGCCCATTGATTGATCAGAATCGGCAGGTCCCGGTAGCTCTTGACCCACTTGGAAAAAGAATCGCCGATAATGGTTTCCGAGGTGGGGCGGACAATTAAGGGCTCGGTGAGTTTTCCGGCGGGTATCAGCCGGCCGTTTTCATCCTGCTCCAGCCGGTGATGGGTTACCACGGCACATTCCTTGGCAAATCCTTCCACATGCGCGGCTTCTTTTTCCAGAAAATTGATGGGAATAAATAAGGGGAAATAGGCGTTTTTAACACCCGTGGTTTTGAACATGTCGTCTAAAGAACGCATAATATTTTCCCACAGGGCATAGCCCCAGGGTTTGATCACCATGCATCCCCGGACCGGAGAAATCTCCGCCATGTCGGATGCCTTGATAACTTCCTGATACCATTCCGGGTAATTTTCTTCCCGTGTCGGTTCAATCGCTGTTTTGGCTTGTTTTCCCATTGACTCCCTCAAATCTCCTTATTGTTAGTATGAATTATTAGTCTGATATATAATTATTTCTGTTTTTCATCCGGCTTAGGTTTCAATTTCTTCAATTGCTTTGAGCAGTTCGTCCACCAGTCGGGCCTGGGGAAATTTTTTAACGACCTTGCCTTTTTTAAATAAAATACCGAAGCCGTCACCGCCGGCAATGCCCACGTCTGCTTCTTTTGCCTCACCCGGTCCGTTGACCACACATCCCATGATCGCCACCTTGATAGGGAGGGTTTTGGTCATCAAAGCTTTTTCCACCGCCTCGGCAATGGAGAACAGGTCGATGTTGCAGCGGCCGCAGGTGGGGCAGGAGATAATTTCCGGTCCACGCTGACGGATGCCCAGTGCCTTGAGTATTTCAAATCCCACCCGCACTTCTTCTACCGGATCACGGGTCAGAGACACCCGCAGGGTATCGCCGATCCCTTCGGCCAGCAGCATGCCGATGCCGACAGATGATTTCACAATGCCGGAAAAAAGACCGCCTGCTTCCGTAATGCCCACATGCAGCGGAAAATCGGTTTTGGCGGACAACTGCCGGTAGGCATCAATACTCTGAGGGACATTGGCGGACTTGATGGCCAGCTTGATGTCTGAAAAATCAAAAGACGCCATCAGGTCAATCTGGTTTAATGCGCTTTC
>JAABSL010000001.1 GCA_011390415.1 Desulfobacteraceae bacterium | reverse complement strand
TGGACAAAAAAAGCAAGGTGGTGCTGTCCACGGACTCGGAACTTCTCAGGTACCTGAAAGATTTTTCAGAGCCGAACGGATAAAAAAATAAAAACAGAAAAAGCGGTCATTTAATAAATGACCGCTTTTTCTGTTTAATATCTAAAAAAAGCCTGCCGCCTTATTTGTTGATCCCTGTCTGTAAGAAAGGGATCAAAACCGTCTGAAGCAAAAAGAAAAACCCGGTCAAAAAAACCGGTCTCCGGCCGGGCATTAACTTTACGTTTTGTTTCGGCTATCTCTTGTTACGTTGGTGCCGCGTTCTGGCTAACAGCTTTCGGTGTTTGTGTTTACGCATTTTCTTTCTTCTTTTTTTGATTACACTGCCCAAAGGATCACCTCCAAAAAGTTGATTTAAGTAAATTAAAAATTATAAATTCATTATATAACACCAATTAAATTTATTTGTCCATATATTTTTTTCTTTTAAAAAATGAAATTTAATTATAGATAGAGTTCAAATACAAAATCAGGTTTAAATTATAATATCCGTTGGGACCCTCTTTACATTTTATGACACTCTATCAATATTTCAGCGCCGATGACATTCATGTGGTTAACAATTCGGTAGCCATGGCCGAAGAGTTGGTGAGTAATCATTACAAATTGTCTGCGACCCAGCTGCTGCAGTTAAATTATGATATAAAGACCCTGGCAAATCTGACGGAAAATGAGATTGTGAATGATCATTTTGCCCAGATTATCCGATACGCCGAAAAGACAAAAAATAACCTGCTCAATGTCTCGGGCAAAGATTTTTATAAAATATGTATTCAGGATCATTCAATTATTAATGCCATTAAAAAATTTACGGAACTGGACCTGTATGCATTTTCCGTGTATATCGTCTGCCATGAACTGATTCATATTATTCGTTTCCAGCGGTTTTTGCAGCATTTTGATGCGCCTTTGAAGGAAAAACTGGATGAGGAAATCCGGGTGCATATTAAAACCCATGAAATTCTCAGCAATGTTAAAATAAAGAATCTGGACCCTGTGTTTGATTTTTATAAAAGATGGCGGCTGGCAAGCCCCGAAATGATGAATGCGTAAAAATTTTTTTTTCATACCCTTGACAACGTTTAAAAATTCACTATCTTTTTTGTGTTTTAAAGTATTGTGGTTTTATACGGTTGTTTAAAATCGCTCTAAAAATTCAGGAGATGCTCGAAAATGCCGATTTACGAATATGAATGTGCAAAATGTGGACATGTTCATGAAATAATGCAGAAGATGTCGGACAAACCACTATCCAAATGCCCTGAGTGTTCAGGAAAACTTCACAAGTTAATTTCACAAAGTGCTTTCCATTTAAAAGGATCCGGATGGTATGTAACTGATTATGCAAATAAATCAAAAGATGCTGCTGCGCCGGTGAAAAATAAAGAAATCCCAAAAACAAAAAATGAGTCCGAAAAACCGGCGAAAAAAGCCCAAAGTTCGGAATCGACTTCATCAACAAACAATTAAAAACCGTGGATCAGCGTTAGAGACAGATCATTTCGGCGGGTGATAATTTCAGTGCTCAACATGAGGAAATGTATTCTCGTTGTGTTTTAATATAACCTCATGAATGAACATAAAAAGAGAAGTGTTGTCTTTTAATCAATGAGCCGTGCGGTCATTATTTTTTGCCTTTTTAAAGGCTGTTTCAAATATTAAATTGATTTTATTTCCAAATGTTAAAAACTTATAAAAAGTAAAAAGGAGAAGAGGCAAAATGAAAATCAGACCATTGCAGGATAGAATTCTGGTTAAACGGGTTGAGGAAGAGTCAAAAACCAAGGGCGGAATCATTATTCCTGATAGTGCCAAAGAAAAACCGGCCGAAGGCGTGATCACGGCGGTAGGAAAAGGGAAACGCGCCGATGACGGAAAGCTGATTGAGCTGGATGTTAAAAAAGGCGACCGTGTCTTATTTGCAAAATATGCCGGAACCGAAGTAAAAATCAATGATGAAGAACATTTAATCATGCGTGAAGACGATATTTTAGGAATAATTGAATAAACGAATTGGAGGTTGATGATTATGAGTGCAAAAGAGATTAAATACGGCGCCAAGGCCCGTGAGAAAATGCTTAGTGGGGTACAGCAGCTGGCTGATGCAGTGGCGGTTACTCTGGGTCCCCGGGGTCGAAATGTGGTAATTGATAAATCATGGGGGTCTCCCACAGTAACCAAAGACGGTGTAACGGTTGCCAAGGAAATGGAACTTGAAGACAAGTTCGAAAACATGGGCGCCCAGATGGTCAAGGAAGTCGCCAGCAAAACAAGTGATATGGCGGGTGACGGCACCACCACGGCAACCGTTCTGGCGCGCGCAATTTACGAGGAAGGGTTAAAACTGGTTGCCGCAGGCAACAATCCCATGGCCATCAAACGCGGTATCGATAAAGCCATTGAAGTGGCGGTAAAAGAGCTGGCAAAGATCAGCCGTTCTGCATCCGATCAGCGAGAAATCGCACAAATCGGAACCATTTCCGCCAATAACGACGAAACCATTGGTAATATTATTGCTGAAGCCATGGACAAAGTCGGCAAGGAAGGCGTTATTACCGTTGAAGAAGCCAAGTCAATGGAAACCAACCTGGATGTCGTAGAAGGCATGCAGTTCGACCGCGGCTATATTTCTCCTTACTTTGTAACGGATTCGGAAAAAATGACGGTCAACCTGAGCGACCCGTATATCCTGATCTGTGAAAAGAAGATCAGCAACATGAAGGATATGCTGCCGATTCTGGAACAAATCTCAAAAATGGGCCGCCCATTGGTGATCATCGCAGAAGACATTGAAGGCGAAGCGCTGGCTACCCTGGTGGTTAACAAATTAAGAGGCACATTAAATGTGGCCGCGGTAAAAGCCCCTGGTTTTGGTGACAGAAGAAAAGCCATGCTGGAAGACATTGCCGTGCTGACCGGTGGACAGGTTATTTCCGAAGATGTCGGAATCAAACTTGAAAATATCACCGTTGATGATCTGGGACATGCCAAGAGCATCACCATTGACAAGGATAATACCACCATCGTTGATGGCGCCGGCGCCAGAGCGGCCCTTGAAGGCCGTGTAAAACAGATTCGGGCCCAGATCGAAGAAACCACTTCCGATTATGACCGTGAGAAACTTCAGGAACGTCTGGCCAAACTGATCGGTGGCGTTGCCGTCATTAATGTGGGAGCTGCCACGGAAACCGAGATGAAAGAAAAGAAAGCAAGGGTTGAAGATGCATTGAATGCAACCCGTGCGGCGGTTGAAGAAGGTATTGTACCCGGCGGCGGCGTGGCCCTGATTCGCTGTCTGGATGCGCTGGACAAAATTAAAATCAGGGCAGACCAGAAATTGGGTGTCAAGGTTGTTATGAAAGCCATGATGGCCCCGTTGCGACAGATTGCCGATAATGCCGGTGTCGAAGGCTCTGTGGTTATCGACAAGGTCAGGCAGTCAGAAGGTCCCATGGGTTATAATGCAGATACGGATACCTATGAAGACTTGATTGCAGCCGGCGTCATTGATCCGACCAAGGTTGTGCGTTTTGCGCTGCAGAATGCCGGCAGTGTTGCTTCCATTATGCTCACCACCGAAGCCATGATGGCGGAAAAACCGTCTGAAAATGAAGGCGGCGGCGGCGGAATGCCCGGCGGCGGCATGGGCGGCATGGGCGGAATGGGCGGAATGGGCGGCATGATGTAAACCGTTCCGATCCTTATTTTTATAACAAATTAGATTAAAACCTGAATTTAATAAAAATAATTGTTTCAACATTTGAAACGCTCAAAGTTAAAATGCCTTCACGCATCATTGCGTGAAGGCATTTTTTATGCGGTTGCAATTTTGATGAAAGCGGACTGGTTAAGCATTTGATCCGGCTTGGCGCCCGATATTGAGACTTGACACAAAAGGTGTTGTCAGATAGTTTTCGTATAACAATTTTGATAAGTGTCCATGCATCCAGGCGGAAATGTCATGTAAAAAAAACGGGTCACGGGTGCTTGCAGATGTATAATTTTTAGAAAACGGGAGAGTCTCTTTAATGGTTTCTGAGAAAATTGATGTCATTGCTATGATATTAAACGCCGGCCTGATGGTCCAGTTTGTGATGCTGCTGCTGTTTCTGTTTTCGGTCGCTTCCTGGGCGATCATTTTGATCAAGTATTCTCAAATTCGAAAAGCATACAAAGAATCAGCATTTTTCGTTGAATATTTCTGGAAGTCCAGGGATTTTTCAGATGCCTTTGCCCGGGCCAAAGGATTGCCGTTCAGTCCGATTGCCCGGTCTTTCCGCATCGCGTATCTTGAGTTGCGCAAGGTTTATACGGAAAATTCCCCTCGTGAGGCCAAAAACGATACAAAGCATATTTCCCGGGAAGAAGCCGTCAAAGGATTTGAAAGTGTCAAGCGCGCCCTGCACCGGTCCGGCAATACGGAAAGCATCCGGTTGGCCCAGATGGTGCCGTTTCTTGCGACCACCGGCAATACGGCGCCGTTTATCGGCTTGTTCGGCACCGTATGGGGTATTATGAATTCATTTCACAGCATTGCGTTCCAGCAGGGCTCTTCCACGATTGCCGCTGTGGCACCGGGCATTTCGGAAGCTTTGGTTGCTACGGCTGCCGGACTGGCCGTGGCCATTCCGGCCGTGATTGCTTTTAACTATTTTACCCAGAAAATAAGAATCATCGAATCCGAACTGGACAGTTTTTCATCGGATTTTTTAAATATCATTGAAAGAGAACTGATTCTTTCCCGCGAGGTTTGAAAATGGCATTTAATCGTAACCAACCGGATGCATTGATGTCTGATATCAATGTAACGCCTTTTGTTGATGTGATGCTGGTGCTCCTGATCATTTTCATGGTCACCGCACCGATGATGGTTCAGGGCGTTAATGTTTCGCTTCCGGAAACTGAATCATCGGACAATATCGCAACAGAAGAAGACCAGCTCATCGTAACGGTTGACCGGGACAATAAAATTCTGATCAATGATCTGGAAGTGGGAATCGACTTTTTAAAAGAAAAACTGATGGCGATTTTTAAAAACCGGTCGACTAAAAATGTCTTTTTAAAGGCAGACAAAAATATCCCGTACGGTACGGTTGTTCAAGTAATGTCCGAAATTAAGGCTGCCGGCGTTGAAAAACTCGGAATGGTGACCGTGCCGCTGGAAGCCGGGGAATCCAAGAAATAGCAGAAATGATACAGCCTGCTTTAATAATAAACGATCCTGACGATCAAGTCCGGAATTTTCTGATATTTGCGCTCATATCCTTGATCAGTCATATTGTCTTGTTTGCAATGATCACGTTTGTTCATTTCCCTACTTCCTTTGAACGGCGCATTGATCCGCCGCCCTCAATTGACGTTGATCTTCTGGCATTTAACCCGGAAACGCCATTGCCCCCGGCAAGGTCTGAACAGGTTGTGAGCACACCGGCGGACCCGGGAGATCAGGTGGTAAGCACCGCGCAGCCATCGCCGGTTCCTGCTGCGCCGGCACCCCTGCCGGTCAAAAAAGGATTGATGAAAAAAAAGAATCTGTCGGATGTGGTGGTTGAAAAGCCGCAAAAGCCGGAAATCATGAAAAAACCGGCGACAAAAAAAGTGATTGATACGGCAAAAGTCCGGCAGGATGCGGTCAAAAGGATTGAAGAACAGGCGGCCGCCGCGCATTCAAAATCCGTTTCAGATCGAATTGAAAGCCTGAAAAAAGAGGTTCTGGAGCAGACCGGCAAACCCTCCGGATCAAATTCGACAGTTGCCAGTTCGGGCGATGCGTACCCAAAAGATTTTTCCCAGATCGAAGTTTTCCAGGCGGAAGTATCGGTGCGCCTGAAAAACAACTGGGTATTTTCAGATAAACTGGCCGGCGAGACCCGGGGACTCGAAAGCCGCCTGGTCATCAAAGTACTGCCGGACGGCTCCATAACCGATGTCTGGTTTGAAAAACGATCCGGCAATGAATATCTGGATAATTCCGCCTATAAAACCGTGATGAAGTCCAATCCGCTGCCGCCGCTGCCGGCCGGGTTCGCCTATTACCATCTGGTTCTCGGATTTACGCCGTCCGGCTTGCGTTAACAACACCTGAATAAATTCAGGTAAAAATCATTTAATCGCACTGAAGGCAATGCTGAAATTAATGAAAATTAAATTATTCCATCGTTTTTTTCTGTTTGGATATGTCGTGTTGATATCCATATTTTTAAGTCCGCAACACGGGTTGGCGGAGTATGATTATATCAATATCAGTGATCCGTTTTTAAATAAAATTCCGGTGGCGGCGCCTGTTTTTAAAGATCTGTCTGCAAAATCCGCTGATCCGGCAATTGCGGAACAGGCAGCCGAACTGATCAATAAATCCCTTGCCCATACCGGGTATTTTAAAATGATTGATCCGGACGCATTTTTAGAAGATCTTCGGGTCAAGGGAATTACCGGTCCCCAAATCAATTTTGACAACTGGCGGGATATCGGGGCGGAACTGCTGATTACCGGCGGGATAACCGTAGAAGAGGACTATCTTCAGATAGAATTCCGGTTGTTTGACACCTTTAAATCGGAATTGCTTTTCGGCAAGCGCTATAAAGGCCGGCTTGAAGACCAGCGAAAGATTGTGCTCCGGTTCTGCAGTGAAATGATGTACCGGCTGACCGGCAAGCGCGGCATTTTTGAAAGTATGATCGCATTTGTCTCCACAACCACCGGGAACAAGGAAATTTTTACCTCTGAATTTGACGGTCATGACGTCAAACAGGTGACCCGGACAAAATCCCTGACGTTATTTCCTGCCTGGTCTCCGGACGGGGCATCGATTGCCTATACATCCTACCAGAATGATAAACCGGAAATATTTATCCGGCATCTTGCGGACCAGACGGAAAAAAAGATTTCATTCGACGGCATTAACATTACACCGGTGTGGGTGCCCGGAGGCGAAAAAATGTGCGCCACCTTGTCTTTTGAAGGGGACGAAGAAATATATCTTTTGACCAATAATGGAAAAATTGATAAAAGATTAACTAAAAACTGGGGCATCGATGTTTCTCCGTCATTTTCGCCGGACGGCAAAAATATGGCGTTTGTTTCCAAAAGATTCGGCAGTCCGCAAATATTTATCCAAAATCTGGATAGCGGGGCTGTTCGGCGTCTGACCTATGAAGGAAAATACAATACCCAGCCGGACTGGTCCCCTGCGGGGGACTATATCGCGTATTCCGCCATGGAAAACGGCCAGAGCGATATTTTTGTCATTCGGACGGACGGAGAAGACTTAAAGCAGCTGACCCGGGATTCCGGCAGCAATGAATCGCCTGCCTGGTCACCGGACGGCAGCCTGATCGCATTCAGCTCCAACCGGACCGGCAAGTCCCGTATTTATGTGATGACCGCCTCGGGAACGGATCAGCGGATTCTGATCAACCTTTCCGGTGAACAGACTGATCCGGCATGGTCTGCCTCTTTTAAGGAAAATTAACAGATCGTCGTTCAAAAGACCGATCTTTTAAAAAACAAAGATACTGTAAAACATTAATGAACTTAATTCTTATTTAGGAGAGCATCATGAAAAAAAGAAATATGTATTTTAAAATCGGACTGGTTATTCTCATGGTCGGCTTGTTAGTGACAGTATCGGCATGCTCCAAGAAAAAATCCCACCTGGATCCCATGGAACAGGCCCCTTCATCCCAAACGGAAGCCAGTGCTGCCGCGGAACAAGAAGCCGCTGAAGCCCGGGCCATCGCCGAAGAAGAGCTGAGAGCCCAACAGCTTCAGGAACAAAAAGCCAGAGAAGAAGCCGCGCAGCAGAAAACCCAAGCCCGGGAACAATTTGTAAATAAGGATATTTATTTTAATTTTGATGATGCCAGCCTGAGTTCAGATGCCCGTGAAGTGCTAAAAGATAAAGTGGAATGGTTGAGAGAAAATCCCGGTGTGTCGGTGCTGATCGAAGGTCACTGTGATGAAAGGGGCACTGCGGAATATAATATCGCGTTGGGCCAAAGACGCGCCCAGAGCGTTAAAACGTTTATGGTCAATGCCGGTGTCAGCCCTTCCCGATTAAGCACGATCAGCTACGGTGAAGAACGGCCGGTGGCTATGGGCAGCAATGAAAGTGCATGGGCAAAGAATCGACGGGCACATTTCAGAATTCAGAATTAAGTGAGATATGCCGGTTATGCGGATTAAATTTAGTTTAATGCTATGTGCCGTCCTGATTTTTGGCGGATGTGCCTTAAATCAGGACGTTAAAAACATTGAGCGGCGCATGGCGCAGCTTGAGGTTGAAAATAAGTCTTTGCAGGATAGGATTCAGCAGTTAAAGACGGATATCTCAAGCCGGGCCGACATTGAAAACAGTTTAAGGGATATGTATGCCGGTCAGGGCGCTGAATTCTATGAATTTAAAGAAGAAACCAGGCAGTTGAACGGCCGTTTGGATGAGATTGAATATCAGCTCAATAAAGACATCCAGGCCGTGTCGGAGGCCGTCAAAAATACCGGCAATACCGTCAGCCATTTTTCACAGACCGTTGCTGAAAATTCAAACCGGATTCAGCGCATCGAGCAGTTTGTCGGATTTGAGCCCGGCGGAGAGAGTGCGGCAGCGGACAGTGAGACACCCCGGACCCCGGATAAAATGTCTGAAGACGAGCTGTACAAAGTTTCCAAGCAGGCCTATGATCGCGCCGATTATGAGTCTGCCAGGCAGGGGTTTACAAAGTTTCTGGAACTGTATCCAAAATCGGACAAAGCCGATAATGCCCGATTCTGGATCGGGGAGATCTATTTTTCCGAAGAATGGTATCAGAAAGCAATTCTTGAGTATGACCAGGTCATTGAAAATTATCCGAATGGAAATAAAGTCCCGTCAGCCTATTTAAAACAGGGTCTTTCTTTTCATAAACTCGGTGAAGATGCCAATGCGCTGCTGGTTTTTAAAGCGCTGATCCAGAAATATCCGGATGGGAACGAAGCCAAAATTGCCCGGCAGCAGGTTTCACGGATTGAATAATTTCCAGTGGACAATTAGCAGGGATGATTAAGGTTATCGGCATTGATCCGGGACTGGCCGCCACCGGAGTTGCGGTGTTGAGCGGGAGCGGACTGACGGTTAACGGTTTTGCATATGGCACCATCAAGACATCACCGTTGGATAAGCTGTCTGACCGGCTGAACCTTATTTACACAAAGCTATCATTACTGCTGGATGCGCAATCTCCTGATTTGATGGTGGTGGAAGATGTGTTTTCCGTTGAAAAATTTCCCCAGTCCGGTATTACCTTAGGGAAAGTGACCGGGGTCATATTGCTTGCCGGATGCCGGAAACATATACGGGTTATGGAAATTCCGGTTCGTGAGGCAAAGCAGGTTCTGACCGGCAGCGGGAGTTGCGGCAAGCAGCAACTGGAAGAAAGTGTCCGGCACCGCCTGAATCATCATCAGCCGATTAAGCCGTATCATGCATCTGATGCCATGGCACTGGCAATGATCGGGCTGTTTCGGTGGGGCGGTCCGGGGCCCGTCTGCCGATAAAAATATCGTCCGGCCTTCCCAACATCAGAATTTTGGCGAGTGGATCCCAATGATCGCATATCTTGAAGGCACCCTTCTGAAAAAAGAAGAAGACCGCATCCTCCTGCTGACCAATCAGGTGGGGTATGAAGTGCTCCTGCCGTTATTTGTCATGGAGACGATCACGGCAAAATCGGTCGGTGATACCCTTTCGCTGTTTATCTATTATCACCAGACGGAACGTCAGCCCAAACCGGCATTGATCGGTTTTCATCTGGAAGCCGAACGTGAATTTTTCAAAATGTTTATCTCCGTGGAAGCCATCGGTCCCCTGAAAGCCATCAAAGCCTTGAATCTGCCCGTCCGGGATATTGCCCGGGCCATTGAATCCAAAAACCTGGCGTTTTTAAAGCGATTAAACGGCATTGGAGACCGGACCGCCCGGAAAATCGTGGCCACCCTTCAGGGGAAAATGGGCAAATTCGCATTGATCCGGGATGAAGAGCCGGAATCCCCGCAGCCGTCGGACGACTTTATTGCTCAGGTTGTCGGGGTTCTGGTGGATCAGCTCGGCCACCGAATGCCGGAAGCAAAGCAGATGGTCAGTGCGGCGATGAAGCGCAAGCCCCTGATTGCGAATCCGGAAGATCTTTTTGATGAAGTGTATCGGGGTGAAATGTTAAATGAGTGACGATATTCTTTCATATACATCTGACCAGCAGGGAATTCTGACCAATTCGATTCTTCCCGTTGATCAGGAGCCGGAAATCATATCACTCCGCCCGGACCGTTTAAATGAATACATCGGACAGGCCGAAGTTCTGGAAACCCTTGAAATCGCCATCGAGGCAACCAAACAGCGCGGGGAGGCACTGGAGCACGTTTTGTTTCACGGCCCGCCCGGGCTTGGCAAAACCACGCTTGCCCATATCATTGCCAATGAAATGAATACCAAGCTGGTGGTGACGTCCGGTCCGGCGCTGGAAAAGGGCGGGGATTTGATCGGCATGCTGACCCATCTGGAAACCGGTGATGTGCTGTTCATAGATGAAATCCATCGCACCCCCAAGGCGGTGGAGGAATTACTGTATCCCGCCATGGAGGACTTTTC
Source organism: Desulfobacteraceae bacterium (assembly GCA_011390415.1). Taxonomy (GTDB): domain Bacteria; phylum Desulfobacterota; class Desulfobacteria; order Desulfobacterales; family Desulfosalsimonadaceae; genus SURF-3. The sequence goes on along the minus strand of JAABSL010000001.1, from coordinate 454 downwards.
CATTGATTTTATTTTTGACAAAGGGATACATGCCAGAAGCCATCGGTTTCAGTTAAAACAGTTCACACTGGTGGGGGCCACTACCCGGGTAGGGTTGCTTTCAGCGCCGTTAAGGGATCGGTTTGGTCTTTTCCGAAGCCTTGATTTTTACAACGTAGAAGATCTTGAAAAAATTGTCCGGCGTTCGGCAGCGTTATTGAATTTAAAAATCGACAGCGACGGTGCAGTGTCACTGGCCACGCGGGCACGCGGAACACCGCGGATTATCAATCGCCTGTTAAAACGGGCCAGAGACTATTCCCAGGTCCGCGCGGACGGTCACATTACCCGAAAAACCGTAGCCGACGCCCTGACCCTGGAGGGGGTGGATGAAGTCGGACTGACCCCCCTTGACCGGCGGTATCTGCTGACGGTTATTAATTATTATAACGGCGGGCCGGTAGGCATTGAAGCC